>DASZWK010000338.1:0-5353 GCA_035546235.1 Xanthobacteraceae bacterium
CTGGGATCGTCGACCCAGAAAATCGCGTGCGGATTGCCCATGCTGACGACCGCCGGCGAGTGCAGGATCGGTGCGCCGCGCGGGCCGATTTCAAGCTCGATCGCCCGCGTATCGGGAAATTCCTCGGCCAGCGGGATTTCATTCCAGCGCAAGCGGGGCCGGCCCATGTCGACGGTGAACCGCCCGTCGCCGGCTTGCCAGCACGGAATGAGCCCGGCGGCCGTTTCGAAAGCCAGCCTGGTCTTGCCCGTCGCGGCGCTCACCAGAGAGGCGACGCAACGCATGCCATTGCCGCACGCACCCGCCTCCGAGCCGTCGTTATTGAAGATGCGGACCAGCGCATCGGTGCCGGCGCGCGCCGGATAGAGCGCCATGAGCTGATCGTAGGGTTCCTGGCCGGCCGCGGCACGCGCCTCGGCCGCCTCGACGGGACGGGCCGAATCACGCAAATCGACGACCACGATCTCGTTGCCGAGGCCGTTCATCTTGACGAAATCGCGGTTGGCTAGCGCGCTCATGATAATGCCCGAATACGAGGGACTTATATGAGGACTTGGGCCACCTCCGCCAGTAGGATCGGGTTGGTTGAATCTGGCCGAGGAAAGCGAAACCGCAACGTGGCGCCGACCGGCAGCGCCGGTTCGCCACGCAAGGAGAGCCTGATGTTTCTGCGCATTGCGCGCTTTGGCGTCATCGCCGTGGCGTTCACCGTCACTGTTGCGCTGGCGCTGCCACAGCCGTCGTATGCACAGTCCCCGCCGCCCGCAGCTGCGCCAGCCAAGCCGCCAGCCACCGCCCCGGCGGCGGCGCCTTCGCCAGCTCCTGCAGCCAACCCCGACTCCAAACCCACGGAGCCCGCCCCTGTTGCCCCCGAAGGCATCACCACCAAGCCCGGCGATGCGTTCGGCGAGGACGTGACGCTGACCGCAAAGCCGATCGTCTACATCAAGGGCTCGGGCACCTGGGATAAGGCCTTCGTCACCATCAGCGGTGCGTTGAAGAAGGTCGAAACCTACGTCGCCAAGGCGGGACTGAAGACCGATGGCCAGCCGATGACGATCTTTCTCGCCACCGACGATCTCGGTTTCGACTACGAGGCCGCCATCCCGCTGGCGGAGACTCCCAAAGACCCGCCGCACGGCGAAATCGCAGCCGGCCAATCGCCCGATGGCCGCGCACTGAAATTCGTCCACCGTGGCTCTTACGAATCGCTTGACGATACCTACGAAGCCATCACCAATTACCTGGACGACAAGCGGCTCGAATCCAAGAACGTGCTGATCGAGCAATACGTGACCGATCCGGTAACCGCCGATCAGAAAAATCTCGTCATCAATATTTTTGTGCTGGTGAATTAGGTCGCGTCATTGCGAGGAGCGAAGCGACGAAGCAATCCATCTTCGCGCGCCTGAAGGCTGGATTGCTTCGCTTCGCTCGTAATGACGAGAGCAACTCACAGCTCCCAGACCTGTCCGGGCCGCAGCGTACGGAAGCGCCCGGCCGGAATCCCTGCGGTCTGGAGCGCCTCGGCGAGCGCGACGAGCGGTGCGTCGATGGCCTCGTCGGTGAGCTGAAAGGTGCCGTAGTGATGGCCGAGCGCAAGCTCGGCGCCGCAATCGATGAAGGCTTGCACCGATTCGGCCGGGTTCATGTGAGCGCTGCGCATGAACCAGCGCGGCTCATAGGCGCCGATCGGCAGAATGGCGAGACGGATCGGTCCGTGGCGCTCGCGCACCAAGCGGAAATTGCGCCCCTCGCCGTAGCCGGAATCGGCGACGTAATAGGCCCGTCCGCGCGGCGTCTCGATCACGAACGACGCCCACAGCGCCATGTTGCGGTCGGAAAGACTGCGCGCCGACCAATGCTGCGTTGGAACGAGTGTCACAGAAACGCCCGCGCCGAGGTCGATGCGATCACCCCAGTCGTGCGCTTCAGTCGCAATGGCTGGATCGTGCCCGCGCATGATCGCGTCGTTGCCGAGCGGGGTGATCACGCGCGGCCGATGCGCGGCGGCGAGCTGGGACAGTGTCGCGATATCGAGATGATCGTAATGGCCGTGCGACACCAGCACGGCGTCGATCGGCGGCAGGTCGGCAAAGCCGATGCCGGGATCGTTAACGCGCTTCGGTCCGATCCAGCGGAATGGCGATGCGCGTTCGGACCACACCGGGTCGAGCAGGATGTTGCGGCCTGCGGTCTGAAGCAGGAAGCTCGCGTGACCGACGTAGGACAGGCGGACGGCCGAACCGTCGACCCGTTGCGGCGGCCGGTCCTCATAGGGCGACGGCGCTCGGGCCGGCCACTTGGCGCGGCGGCCGCTTCCGAAGCGGCGATCGAGGTTCCAGCGAAGCAGGCCAAACCGGGCCCGCTGCTGAGTGCTCTGCTGTTTCGAGGAGCTCAGTGGGTTAAAGAACAGTTCGCCGTCGAAATGATCGGAAACCGGACCCTGGTAGTAGCGCGACATGAGGGCAATATAGGCGTGGCGGCGCCTAGATCACGGCGGTTGACGGAACGGGCGGCGGCACCTATTTTCCGGCCGCTTTCGTTGAACGACTGAAGTAAACCCTGCCGACCGGCCCGAGAGACCGGAGGCACCCGCCCGACAGCGCGATGCGCCCTCGGGCGGCTTCGTGTTTTCTCTCGCTGCGTCATTCCGGGGCCGAGCGCAGCGAGGAGCCCGGAATCCATAACCCCTGTACCGGGGATATGGATTCCGGACTCGCCGCTGCCGCGGCGATCCGGAATGACAGGAAAGATATATGTTCGAATCGCTGTCCGAACGGCTGAACGGTATCCTCGACCGCTTAACGCGGCGCGGCGCGCTGTCGGAAGCCGACGTCGACGCGGCTTTGCGCGAAGTGCGCCGCGCGTTGCTCGAGGCCGATGTTGCGCTCGACGTCGCCCGCGCCTTCACCGATGAAGTCAAGAAACGCGCGGTCGGCGTTGAGATCTTAAAGTCGGTCACGCCCGGCCAGATGGTCGTGAAGATCGTACACGACCAGCTGATCGAAATGCTCGGTTCGACCGCCCAGCCGATCGATCTCAATGCGGCGCCGCCGGTGGTGATCATGATGGTAGGCCTGCAGGGATCGGGCAAAACCACGACCACGGCGAAAATTGCCAAGCGCCTGACCGAGATAGGCAAGCGCAAGGTGCTGATGGCTTCGCTCGATACGCGCCGCCCGGCCGCCATGGAGCAACTCGCCGTTCTCGGCCAGCAGGTCAGCGTCGAGACGCTGCCGGTCGTTGCCGGGCAGACGCCGGTGCAGATCGCCGGCCGCGCGCAGCAGGCGGCGCGGCTTGGCGGCTACGACGTGGTGATGCTCGACACCGCCGGCCGGCTCACCCTCGATGAGGCGCTGATGACCGAGGCTGCGGAGGTGCGGCGCGCCACCAACCCGCACGAAGTTCTATTGGTCGCAGACGCGCTCACCGGCCAGGACGCCGTGAACCTCGCGCGCGCCTTCAACGAACGGCTCGATATTACGGGCATCGTGCTGACCCGCATCGATGGCGATGGCCGCGGCGGTGCGGCGCTATCGATGCGCGCCGTCACCGGCAAGCCGATCAAGCTCATCGGCACCGGCGAGAAACTCGACGCCATCGAAGATTTCTATCCGCAGCGCATTGCCGACCGCATCCTCGGCATGGGCGACATCATTTCGCTGGTCGAGAAGGCCGCGGCGACGATCGACGCCGAGAAGGCGGCGCGCGTCGCGGAAAAAATGCGCCGCGGTGCATTCGATCTCGCCGATCTGCGCGATCAACTCGCGCAGATGAAGACCATGGGCGGCATGAGCGGGCTGATGGCGATGATGCCCGGCGTCGCCAAGATCAAGAACCAGCTCGCCGAACGCAATCTCGACGAGACGCTGCTCAAGCGGCAGATGGCGATCATCGACTCGATGACGCCGAAGGAGCGGCGCAATCCAGATATTCTGAAAGCCAGCCGCAAGCGGCGCATTGCTGCCGGCTCCGGCACCAAGCCCGAAGACATCAACCGCCTGCTCAAGATGCATCGCACCATGGCGGACGTGATGAAGGCGATGGGCGGCGCCAAGCGCGGGCCGATGGCCGGCCTTGCCAGCATGCTCGGATTGGGTGGCGGCATGCCGGATCCGGCCCAGATGGCGAAGCTCGCAGCCAAAATGCCGGGCGGGCTGCCTGCCGGAATGCCCAGCGCTCCGGGCTTGCCGCCGAATATGCCGGGCCTGCCGAATTTTCCCGGCCTGCCGGGCGCAATGCCGAAACTGCCCGGCGGGCTCCCCGGCCTCCCGGGCCTTCCGGGAAAGAAAAAGTGAACGCAATCTCCAACACCGTCATTCCGGGGCGCCGCGCAGCGGCGAGCCCGGAATCCATAACCCCAGCGTCGGCGGATATGGATTCCGGGCTCCTCGCTACGCTCGGCCCCGGAATGACAAATTAGAAAGGACCAAAATGTCTCTCGTTATTCGTATGGCGCGCGCCGGCACCAAGAAGCGGCCGTTTTATCACATCGTCGTCGCCGACAGCCGCTCGCCGCGCGACGGGCGTTTCATCGAACGTCTCGGCCATTTCAATCCGCTGCTGCCGAAGGAAAAAACCGAACGGCTGAAATTCGATCTGGAAAAGGCCAAGGCCTGGATGGCGAAGGGCGCGCAGCCGTCGGATCGCGTGATGCGTTTTCTCGACGCCGCCGGAGTATTGAAGCGCGAGAAGCGCAACAATCCCGAGAAGGCAGTGCCGCGCAAGGAGCGTAAGGCGCAGGAAGAAGCGGCGAAGGCCGCGGCCGCTGCGGCCCCCAAGCCCGCCGCAGCACCGGCTGCCGCGTCCTAAGCGCGAGCGATGGCGGCCGGCGCGCGGGTTTGTGTCGGGCAGATCGGCGCGGCCCACGGGGTGCGCGGCCAAGTCCGGCTGCGCTCGTTCACGGCCGATCCCCAGGCGGTCGCCGGCTATGGACCGTTTGAGACCGAGGACGGCCGCGTCGTCGCGATCGAGGCGTTGCGGCCCGTCAAGGACCATTTCGTGGCGACGCTCGCCGGCGTGCGCGATCGCGATGCCGCCGCGCGGCTGGTCAATATCAAGCTGTTTGTGCCGCGCGAACGGCTGCCGGAAATCGACGAGTCGGATGAGTTCTACCACGCCGACCTGATCGGACTTTTGGCGGTCAGTCCTGCGGGTGAAAAGCTCGGCACCGTCATCGCGGTGCATAATTTCGGCGCCGGCGATTTGATCGAGGTCCGGCTCGATACCAAAGGCAAAACCGAATTGGTCGCTTTCAACGAAGTCAATGTGCCGAGTATTGATCTCGGTGCTGGACGAATCGTGATCCGGCCGTCTCCGCTAGCGGAAGACGGTGATGAAGCGAAGCCGA
>DASZWK010000339.1:0-4596 GCA_035546235.1 Xanthobacteraceae bacterium
GCTGGTTCAGCCTTGCAGTCGGCAGCCTTGCCGGCGACGCTTGGACCCGGCTTGCAGCCCACGGCGGGGCCGTAGCTCAGTTGGGAGAGCGCCGCAATCGCACTGCGGAGGTCAGGGGTTCAAATCCCCTCGGCTCCACCAGCCTTCGCTCGCTGCGCGGGTTACGGCTGGCGGGCCAGCCAATCTTTCGCCTCGACCTCCAACCGATTCGGCACGTTCCGTGCGGGGTATTCGGCGGCCTGCTGGGCGCCGAACGGCGACCAGTGGGTACTTCGTAACCGCGAAATAACCGCGCAGATGCGCTAATATCTGCCATCATATTGGCGTCCCAATGGGTTGGTTTGGTCGCGCTCTTGAGATCGAGGCAACAAATGCGATCGCTTGCTGATTTGAGACTTTGGCTGTTCCCGGGTCTGCTTTTTGGGCTGACGCTTGGGCTCACTCTCGGGCTTTCGGCGGCGGTCCCGGCCCGCGCGGCGGCGCCGTGCGGCGGCGATTTCGGGACCTGGCTCAGCGGCGTTGAGCAGGACGCCGCGGCGGCCGGCATTTCCCAGCGGGCGATCCAATCGTCCCTCGCCGGCATGACCTACGATCCCGCGATCGTCGCCCGCGATCACGCCCAAGGCGTGTTCCGCCAAAGCTTCGAGCAGTTCTCGGGACGCATGGTGCCGCCGCGGCTGCCGCGCGGCCGGCGTATGCTGGTGCAGTATCGCCCGCTGTTCGACCGCATCGAACACCAGTACGGCGTGCCCGGTCCGGTGCTTGTCGCCATCTGGGGACTGGAAACGTCCTATGGCGCCGACACCGGCAAATTTCCCACCATCCGCGCGTTGGCGACGCTCGCCTATGACTGCCGCCGCGCCGACAAATTCCGCGCCGAACTGCTTGATGCGCTGCGCATCGTCGACCGCGGCGATATGGCGGCGGCGCAGATGCGCGGCGCCTGGGCGGGCGAGATCGGACAGACACAGTTTTTGCCGTCGTCGTATCTGAAATACGCCGTCAATTACGACGGCAATGGCCGCCGCGATCTGATTCACAGCGTACCCGACGCGATGGCGTCGACGGCGAATTATCTCAAAGGCTACGGCTGGCAAGCCGGTCAGCCTTGGGGCGAAGGCACCGCGAATTTCCAGGTCCTGCTGCAGTGGAACTCGTCGCAGGTCTACACCAAGACGGTGGCCTATTTCGCCCAGCAGCTCGCGCAGGGTCAGCAGGAGCAGTGACGGCGCAGCGTTCCGCCGCGGCTCAGCTCGCGAGCCAGCGCTCCAGAAACACCGTGAGCCAGGCCCGCGCGCTGTAATCGTAGACAGCCCGGTCGGCGAAATGTGCCTCGCGCGGCTTCGCGCCCGGCAATGCCATGCGCTCGTGACCGCGCGTCGTCCAGCGGTGCATCATGGCGTGCGTCACGTCGGGATGAAATTGCAGCGCGAACGCCCGGCCGTAACGGATCGCCTGGACTTCGAACATATCGCCCTCCGCCAACAATTCGGCGCCGGCCGGCAGATCGAATCCCTCGCGGTGCCACTGATAGACGCATTCCGGCCAGACATCGACGACGGCGAGTCCGGCTTCGGTCGGACGGATCGGATAATAGCCGATTTCGGCGTGGCCCTCCGGGTGGCGAAACACGCGGCCGCCGAGATAGCGCGCGCACATCTGCGCGCCCAGGCAGATGCCGAGAAACGGCTTGCATTCCTTCAGCGGTACACCGATCCACTCGATCTCACGGCGAATGAAATCGTCCTGATCGTTGGCGCTCATCGGGCCGCCGAAAATGACGCCGGCCGAGTACTCGCCCATCGTGTCCGGCAGCGGGTCGCCGAACCGCGGGCGCCGCACGTCGAGCCGGTAGCCGAGTTCACGGAGCGCGTTGCCGACACGTCCGGGCGTGGAATTTTCCGCGTGCAGAACAATCAGAATCGGCAGTTGCATGAGCTTATGAATCGGCCGCGTCTTTTAGTTATCTAACGCGCGGCGTCCGCAAATTCAAAGTCCACGGGCGCGGCGCATGCTATAGGCGACGATCGGCAGCAGCAACGCGTGCGGCATCAGCCCCATGAAAAACACCGCGAGCTTGCTGCCTAAACCGGCGACGACCACGCGCTTGCCGCGCACGAGGCCCGCATAGCCGATTTCGGCGACGCGGCGCGCCGGCAGCGCGAGCGGACCGCCCTCCCCGAGGCCGCCGGACGGCAGCCCGGCGCGCGCCTGAAAGCCCGTCGCGACCGGCCCTGGGCACAACACCGTGACGCGCACGCCGCGGCCTCGAAGCTCCTCGTGCAAGGCCTCGCTGAACGACAGCACGTAGGCCTTGCTGGCATAGTACACGGCCATGCCGGGCCCGGGCAGAAACCCCGCGATCGAGGCGACGTTGAGAAGGCCGCCGCGATGCCGCGCGAGGCTGTCCGCAAAGGCAAGCGACAGCTCGGTGAGCGCCCGTATGTTGAGATCGACCATCGCGACCTGGTCGTCGCGGTCGAGCTCGGCCGCTTTGCCGGCGAGACCAAAACCCGCATTGTTGACGACGTTGTCCGGCTCGACGCCGTTCGCCGCGAGCGCCGCGGCGAGTTGCGCCACCGCATCGCGCTGCACGAGATCGAGCGGCAGCACCAGCGGCCGCGGCCGTCCCGATGCCGCGATCGAGCCGGCAAGCGCCTCAAGCTCGGCTTCACGCCGCGCGGTGAGCACAAGCTCGTGCCCGTGCTCCGCAAAGACGTGCGCCAGCTCGGCGCCGATGCCGGACGATGCCCCGGTGATGAGTGTCACCGGCCTCACGGATCGGCACGCGTATCGCCGGCCTTTTCGGCAATGCGCCGGCGCAGGTCGATGCGTTCGCGCGGCGACACGCCGAGCAGGTCGGCGGCACGCCACAATAGATTGTCTTCGAGCTCGTCGCGCTTGCCGTCGGCATAGACGATCTCCCACATCATCTCGATCATCTTGGCGCGGCCTTCTTCGTCGAGCGTGCGATTGAGCAATTGCGTGAAATGATAAAGGTCGACGGCCTCGTGCTCCGCCGCGGTCGCCTTCTCGATCAGTTCAGCGGTCGCCGCATCGTCGAGATCGAAGCGTTGTTTGATCAGACCGCGCAGCGCGTCGCGCTCGCTCGCGGTGACGTCACCGTCGATCGACGCCGTATGTACCAAGAGTGCGGTTGCGGACAGCCGGTAATCGTCCTCGCCGAACTGGCTCGGATGCTTGCCGCCATCGATGATGTCGCCGACGAAATGCTTGAACGCTTCGAACATGCGCGGCCTCTGCCTGCGTTGTCACGTGGCATGCCGAATAGGCGAAGTCCAGGGCAGTAACGAGCAGTTTTGCCGCGCTGCGCTAGGGCAATCGGCTTGCCACCCCGATCACGTCGGGGGCAAGCTTTTTCGGGATTATGCCCTACTGAACGCCCTTGCCCTCGACGGCGCTCTCCTGCAGCAATTGCAGATTGGCATGCACATAGGGGTTGCCCGGATCCCGGGCCTGGGCTGCCAGGAGCTTCTGCCGCGCCCGGACATAGTCGCCGCGCAGCATGTAGGAAAAGCCCTGGTCGTTGAGAATTTCCGGCGTCGGCCCGATCAGACGGATGGCCTGCGCGTAGGCGCGGTCGGCAAGATCGAAGCGGTGCAGCCGGTCGTAGGACGATGCCAGGCCCACCCAGACTTCGGCATCGTTCGGGTGCTTCTCCGCGGCGGCACGAAAGCTCTTTTCGGCCAGGCCGAAATTGTTGGCGCGGAAATAGCGCTTGCCTTTCTGCAGATCGTCGTCGGGCGCATCGCCGACGAGGCCGGGGCTCGCCAGCGGCGCGACCGGTTCGCCGCTCGGCCCGGATTCCGCCGGCTGAGTCTGGGTCGAGACTGAGCCGGTGGTGTCGCCCGCCGCGGGCGCCGGGGCGGTCGCCGTAGCGGCCGAATGCGAAGGCGCCGTGCTGCCGGTTTTCAAGTCGTCCGTGGCCCACAAGTCGTTCATTTTGGGCATCGACGAGCAGCCGCCGAGCGCAGTCAGGCATGCCGCCACGACGACCACGACCGGCCCCACTCGGATACTCATTGACGCGCTCCGGACCCCACGCTCCGGCCGTTCCCCCGCCCCAAACGGGATCGAGCCGTCCCCCTTTGGACCGGGCAGGACGGCACCGGACGGCCAAAGCTAGGCGACGATGGTTAAGAATCTGCACCCCTGGTTCCATGGCGGCGCCACGGCGATGGCCCTGTCTGCGATGGTGGGTGGGAAGCAAAGCTCTCCCGTTCTCGCGGTGCGTTTTTTTGTTCGCACCCGAGCTATGAAGACGGCGAGTAGCGAATGGTGAGCAGCGAATGGAAAACCCGATTCGCCATTCGCGATTTCGCTATTCGCAATCACCGGACCGCGACCTTCGTCAGAGCAATTCGGCCGTGGAGAGACCGAGGCGCTCAAGATCGGGTACGGCGCACGGACGAACGAACGAACGGACGGAAAAAAGAAAAGGAAGCAGAACGCCGACAGACGCGGGTCTACCTGCTTGCCTTGCGGCAAGCGCGCACCCTGCAGGGCGCGCTCGCCTGTCGGCGTTCCACGGCGGTTCTGCCCTTGGGACTCACGCATCCCAAGGTGCGGCGTCGG
>DASZWK010000340.1:0-17768 GCA_035546235.1 Xanthobacteraceae bacterium
CCGCAATTTCCCGATGTGACGCCGCGCGACGCCCAGGCGCTGCGCGAGTGGGAAGCCATGCGCAAAGCGGCAGAGTAGGGGGCAGCGTGGCCGACGCGGCGCCCGCCAAGGTGGATCGAAAGACGGAGCAGGACGTGGATCCCTCCTATCTGTGGGGGCCGCAGAGCGCGTTCGGACTTTCCGTCGCGGTGTTCGCCTGCGTCGCCGACCAGGCCTTGAAGTTTTGGCTGTTGCTGGTGGCGCATCTCACCAGCCTCGAACCGATCGTGTTGACGCCGTTTGCCGAGTTGGTGCTGACCTGGAACACCGGCATCAGTTACGGGCTGTTTCCGCAGCGCGGGCCGATCGGACCCTGGGCGCTGCTCGCATTCAAGATCGTCGCGGTCGGCTTTTTGTGGGCTTGGCTGTCGCGCGCCCGGTATCGGCTGACGGCCCTGTCGCTCGGACTGATCATCGGCGGGGCGGTCGGCAATGCCGCGGACCGGCTGCATTGGCCAGGAGTGATGGATTTCGTACTGCTCCATGCCCAGATCGGCGGTCGGACCTTTGACTGGTACGTGTTTAACCTTGCCGACGTCGCCATCGTTGCGGGGGTTGTGGGACTCCTCTATGATTCGTTGTACCCGGGCAGCGCCGCAAAAGCGCCCTGATCGGGTATATAACGGATCGCAGTGGGGTATTTCTTTAGGGGCGTGAGGCCCTTGGGGAAGAGTGCCGAACCGGCACCTCAGGGTGAGGGCATGCCGCAGCATCGCTTGCAGAGCCGAATCGACGGCCAGCCTACGGATTGGCGTCGGCCATTAACGCGCGCCGTGTGCCGTGCCGCATTGGCGGCCGGAATCATATGTGCCGCGACGGCCGCCGCCCGCGCCGGCGACGACGATACTCAGGCGTCCAGCGGCGGCTTCTATGACACCATCTTGCAGGTGATTGGCCTCTCCGGCGGCGCGAATATCAACTATAGCGAACGCTCGCCGCTGGTGGTGCCGCCGACCAAAGACTTGCCGCCGCCGGCCGCCGATGCGGCGCCTCCCGTGCCGGACTGGCCCAAGGACCCGGACGTTAACCGGCGCGCCAAAGCCAAAGCTAAAGAAAAGCCCCATCCGCACCCCGATTACGTTGTTGATTCGTCGCGGCCGCTGCGGCCGGACGAACTCAACGTGCCGGGCGCCAATACCGGCCGCCGTGGCAATGCAGGGACGCCCGGTGCGTCGTCCAACGCCGACTATCCGGAGCGCGACTATACGCCGCCGAAGAAAAGCGTTTTTGACCTTTTCAATACCAGCAAGCAGCAATACGCGACATTTACCGGCGAGCCGGCTCGGACCAGCCTGACGGATCCGCCTGCCGGCTACATGACGCCGTCCGCCGACCAGCCCTACGGCATCGGACCGGACCAGAAGAAGTACAAGATCCCGACCGTTGCCGATCGTGCCGAACTTAATAGCGGAACCGCGGGCTCCAACGAGGCCACTCCGGGGCACTGACAACCGGGTTAAGCAGGCAAGCGTGCCTGAGGCACGTCTTTGCTCGAACCGGCGGAGACTAGATTTTGTTTGACTGCGTCCTTTCCGTAAGGCGCGCGCGACGCACACTTGTGCTTGCGTTTGCGCTCGCCGCCGTGGCGACGTGCGCCCGCGCCGAATCCAGCCTGCAGGTTGCGGACTTTAAACTCGCCAACGGTCTCGAAGTCGTGGTGCTGCCCGATCATCGCGCGCCGGTCGTCACTCACATGATCTGGTACAAGGTCGGCGCCGCCGACGAGACGCCCGGCAAATCGGGACTGGCCCATTACCTCGAACATCTGATGTTCAAGGGCACGGTGAAAAATCCCGGCAATACGTTCTCGCAAGCCGTTGCCGCCATCGGTGGCGAGGAGAACGCTTTCACTGCCAGCGACTATACCGGCTTCTACGAGCGCGTCCCGCGCGAGCACCTCAAGGAAATGATGGCGTTCGAGGCCGACCGCATGACCAACCTGGTGCTCACCGATGCGGTGGCGCGTCCGGAGCTCAAGGTCGTGCTCGAAGAGCTGAACATGCGGGTCGCCAACAATCCAGGCGCCCGGCTCGACGAGCAGATGGATGCTGCGCTTTATCTCAATCATCCCTACCATCGGCCCGTCATCGGCTGGCGTCACGAAGTCGAAAAGCTCAGCCGCGACGATGCGCTGGCGTTTTATCGCCGGTTCTACACGCCGAATAACGCCATCGTGGTGGTGGCCGGCGATGTGACGCCCGACGAAGTCAAGACCGATGCCGAGGCGACCTATGGCAAGGTGGCGGTGCGCAGCGAAATCGGCCCGCGGGTGCGGCCGACCGAGCCGGTGCAGGACGCGCCGCGCACGGTGACGCTCGCGGACGCGCGCGTCGAGCAACCGAGCGTGCAGCGTTATTATCTGGCGCCCGCGGCGTCGACCGCGAAGCCCGGCGAGGAAGAAGCGCTTGACGTTCTTGCGACCGTGCTCGGCAGGGACGCCAATAGCCGGCTTTATAAGACGCTGGTCATGGACAAGGGCCTCGCGCTCAATGCCGGCTCCTTCTATTCCGATACCGCGCTCGATTACGGCAAGTTCGGTGTCTATGCGGCGCCGAAGCCCGGCGTGACGCTGCACACGGTCGAGGCCGCAATGGATGGCGTGCTCAACGACGTGATCGAGCACGGCATTACCGCCGACGAGCTCAATCGCGCCAAGACCGGGCTTATCGCCGACGCCGTATACGCACAGGACAACCAAGCCACGCTGGCGCGCTGGTACGGCGCGGGGCTGACGACCGGTCAGACGGTTGCGGAGGTCGGCGGCTGGCCCGACCGGGTGCGTGCGGTGACGGCTGCGCAGGTGCAGGAGGCCGCGCGGCAATGGCTCGACATCCGCCGGTCGGTCACCGGCTATCTCAGAAAAAGTCTACACGGTGAGGAGAATCGCTCGTGAATGCACTGGGTCGCGCGCTGTCGCTGATTGCCCGCAAGCAGGAAACGGCACGGCTGGCGCAGTGCGCCGGCGCGGTGGCGATTGCGCTGACGCTGTCGGCAGCGCCGGCGTCGGCGACCAATATCGAGCGCATCGTCAGCCCCGGCGGCATCGTGGCGTGGCTGGTCCATGAGACCGCGGTGCCGCTGATTACCGTGGATTTCGCGTTTGACGGCGGCGGCGCGCAGGATCCGGCCGGCAAGGCCGGAACGGCCAACCTGATGGCGTCGTTGCTTGATGAAGGCGCCGGCGATCTCGACGCCACTGCGTTTGCCGAGCGGCTCGATCGCAAGGCGGTGCAGATGCACATTCGCGCCGCCCGCGACCACATCCGCGGCACGCTGCAGACGCTGTCGGAAAACCGCGACGAAGCGTTCGACGATCTGCGGTTGGCGCTGACCGAACCGCGTTTCGACGCTGCCGCCGTCGAGCTTAATCGCGAGCAGCTTCTTTCCGGGCTGCGCCGCCAGCTCAAAAGCCCGACCGATCTCGCGGCGCTGCGCTGGTGGAGCACGGCTTATTCCGGGCACACTTACGGCCGGCCGGTCGGCGGCACGCTGGAAAGTGTCCCCAACATCACCATCGCCGATCTGAAAGCCTATCAGCACCGCGTGCTGGCGCGCGATCATCTCACGGTCGCGATCGTCGGTGATATCGACGCTGCGGCGGCGAAGGCCATGCTCGACCGCGTGTTCGGTGCGCTGCCGGCCAAAGCCCAGCTGGTGTCGCATCAGGTCGTCGCGCCGCAGGGACTGGGGCAGCGCATCAATATCGATCTCGACGTGCCGCAGACCGTGATCGATTTCGGTGGCACCGGCATCGCCCGCAACGATCCGGATTTTTTCGCCGCCTACATCCTCAACCACATTCTCGGCGGCGGCACATTCTCCTCGCGGCTGACCAGTGAAATTCGCGTCAAACGCGGCTTGGCCTACTCGGTGTCCGACAGCCTGGTGTGGTACGAGGACACCGCCTTGTTCTTCGGATCGACGGCAACGCGCGCCGACAGCGCCGACGAGACCGTCAGCCTGATCCGCAAAGAGATCCGCGATCTCGCCGAGAACGGTCCGACTGCGGACGAACTCGCCGCCGCCAAGTCCTATCTGAACAGTTCGTTCGTGCTCAATCTCGACACCTCGGCGAAAGTCGCTTCGCTGCTGCTGCAGCTTCAGCTCGACCATCTCGGCATCGACTACATCGACGCACGGAAGCAGAAGATCGCCGCCGTGACACTCGACGACGCCAAGCGCGTGGCCAAGCGGCTGTTTGGCGGCGGCATGCTGTTTACCGTCGTGGGCCGGCCGGCGACGTTGGCCTCGGCGAGCGAAGCCCCGGCGGCCGGGGCCGTTCGCGCGCCGGCGCCGTTGCCGGCGGCCATCGGCGGCGCGGGCGGCGACCTGCGCTAAAGCCCGGTGGCGGGCGCGCGATCCGGGCTCGCGGACTTGCGCGATATTTGCTGGCGCAGCCGCTGACGGCATGCTCTGGATGGCCGGAGCATGACGGGGCGCCGGCCATGATTCGCATCACCGGCAGGATCAGCATCGACGAGCGCGAGATCGCCGAAACCTTCGTGCGCGCCTCGGGGCCGGGCGGCCAGAACGTCAACAAGCTCTCGACCGCGGTGCAGCTCCGCTTCGACGTGCGGGGCTCGCCGTCGCTGCCGCCCGATGTCGCGGCGCGGCTTGAGCGGCTCTCGGGCTCGCGGCTGACGCGCGACGGCGTCCTCGTCATCACCGCGCAACGTCACCGCACGCAGCTGCGCAACCGGCAGGACGCGCTCGACCGGCTGATCGATCTCGTCCGCCGCGCCGCCACGCCGCCGGTGCCGCGCCGGCCGACCAAACCGACCCGCGCCTCGCGCGAGCGCCGCATCGAGGGCAAGAAACACCGCGCCAAGGTCAAGGGTCTGCGTCAGGCGAAGCCGGGGTTCGACTAGGCTTCACGGTGCGGTCGCCGTTTGTTATGATCAAACCATGCAAACAAAGCTGCTGGAAAAGGCAATCGACAAGGTTCGCGAGCTTCCCGAGGATGAGCAGGAAGCCGTGGCCGCGGTGATGCTGCAAATGGCTGGCGGCGATGCGCCACTCGTGCATCTCGATGATGAGACGCGCGCGGCGGTCCGCGAAGGCGTCGAGCAAGCTGAGCGCGGTGAGTTTGTGCCCGATGAGGTCGTAGCGAAAGCCAACAAGCGCCGCGGTCTATGAGGATCCGCTATACGCCGCGAGCTTTCGCGGACCGCGAAGCGATTTTCGACTATATCGAAGAGCGAAGTCCAAAGGGCGCCCTGGCGATCAAACAGGCGATCGAAATTCGATAAAGCGGCTCGAAGACTTTCCTTATTCCGCTCCGGCGGCCGACGCATACGATGTCCGCGAATTGATCGTGCCACGCCGACCCTACAAGGTCTATTACCGCGTCGTCGAAGACGAAGTGTGGATTGTCCATATTCGCCATAGCGCGCGGCGGCCATGGCTCGGGGAAAGGGCATAGGCCAGACCTCCCCGAGTTCGCGTCGCGCCGCTAAAGTCGGGGCGCTTTCTAACCGAGTCGCCCATGCCCGTCCGCCAGCTATCAGAGGCCACCGTCAATCGTATCGCCGCCGGCGAGGTGGTCGAGCGTCCGGCGAGCGTTGTCAAGGAACTGGTCGAGAACGCGCTCGATGCCGGCGCGCACCGCATTGACGTGCTCACCGACGGCGGCGGCCGGCGGCTGATCTGCGTCACCGATGACGGCGACGGCATGACGCGAACCGATCTGGCGCTTGCGGTCGAGCGGCACGCCACCTCGAAGCTTGCCGACGACGATCTCATTTCCATCCGCACGCTCGGCTTTCGCGGCGAGGCGCTGCCGTCGATCGGTGCCGTGGCGCGGCTGTCGATAACGACGCGCCACGCCGGCGAGCCGCACGCCTGGACGATCGAGGTCGATGCCGGCGTGAAGTCGCAGCTCAAGCCGGCGGCGCTCGGGCAAGGCACGCGCGTCGAAGTGCGCGACCTGTTCTACGCCACGCCGGCGCGGCTGAAATTTCTCAAGCTCGACCGCACCGAGGCCGAGGCGGTGCGCGAAACCGTGCGGCGCCTCGCCATGAGCCGGCCCGATGTCGCCTTCACGCTCGCCGGCGAGGAGCGGGCCCCGGTGACATTCGCGGCGGCGCTGCCGGGCGGGCCCGGGCGGTTGGCGCGGCTCGGCGACCTGCTCGGGCCTGAGTTTCGCGCCAATGCGGTCGAGATCGCGGCGGAGCGCGAGGGTGTCGTCATCGACGGGTACGCGGCGCTGCCGACGCTGACGCGGGCGAACGCGCTCGGCCAATATCTGTTCGTCAACGGCCGGCCGGTGCGCGACAAGCTTCTGCTCGGCGCGGTGCGCGGGGCCTATGCCGACTATCTACCGCGCGACCGTCATCCGGTGCTGGCGCTGTTCGTCACGCTCCCGGCGCGCGAGGTTGATGTCAACGTACACCCGGCCAAGGCCGAGGTGCGGTTCCGCAACGCCGGCTTGGTGCGTGGGCTGATCGTCCACGCGCTGAAGACGGCGCTCGTCCGCGAAGGCGGCCGCGCCGCAACGACCGGCGGTACCGCGACCATTGCGGCGTTTCGTGCGGCGGGATCCTTTCCATCCCGCACCGGGGGTGCGAGCCGGCCGCTCGGCTGGGACTGGCGCGGCTCACCGTCGGCACCGGGGGCGGCGCGCTTTGCCCACGCGGCGTCGCGCGGCGGGCTTGCCGAAGCGGCGCAGGCGGCGTTCGATACCGGCCTGCCGGCGGCCGATCTGCGCGAGGCGGCCGAGGCTGCTGCCGTTGCCGAGGGCGAAGCGTCACCCGAGACGCTCGATCATCCGCTTGGCGCGGCGCGCGCGCAGATCCACGAGACCTATATCGTGGCGCAGACCCGTGACGGCCTCATCATTGTCGACCAGCACGCGGCGCACGAGCGCATCGTCTATGAGAAACTGAAAGTCGCGCTGGAGAAAATGGGCGTCGCCCGGCAGCTTCTGCTCATTCCCGAAATCGTCGAGCTCGATGAGGCCGATGTTGAACGCCTCGCGGCACGCGCAGAGGAGCTGGCGCGGTTCGGCCTGGTGCTGGAAGCGTTTGGTCCCGGCGCGGTCGCGGTCCGCGAGACGCCGTCGCTGCTTGGCGAAATCGACGGTTCAGGCCTCGTGCGCGATCTTGCCGAACACATGAACGAATGGGACGAAGCGCTGCCGCTCGAACGCCGGCTGATGGCGGTCGCGTCCTCGATGGCGTGCCACGGTTCGGTGCGGGCCGGCCGGCGGCTCAAGTCCGAGGAGATGAATGCGCTCCTTCGCGAGATGGAAGCGACGCCGAATTCCGGTCAATGCAACCACGGCCGTCCGACCTATGTGGAGCTCAAGCTCGGTGATATCGAGCGGTTGTTCGGGCGGCGCTAGCAGATGGAGAGAATCATGGGGAGCGACCGAGTTCTGTTGGGCGCCTGTATCGGCGTTTTGCTTTGCGGGGGCGCCAGCGCCCAGGACTGGCCGACGCGGCCGGTGACCATGGTGGTGCCGTTTGCACCCGGCGGGGTCTACGACACGCTGGGTCGCGTCTACGCCGCGGCGGTCTCGCCGATCCTCGGGCAGCAGGTCGTGGTCGAGAATGCGCCCGGCGCCGGCGGCATGACCGGCGCGACGCGCGTCGCCCGCGCCGATCCGGACGGATATCAGCTGTTGTTCGGCGGTGAATCGCCGAATGCCCAGGTGCAGCTCATGCACCTCAAACCGCCCTATGACGCGGCACGCGATTTCGCGCCGGTGGCGCTGGTTGCCGAGCAACCGCTGATCCTGACGGTGCGCAGCGGCATCCCGGCCGGCGATTTGCACGCCTTTATCGCCTACGCGAAAGCCAACCAGAGCAAGATGCAGTACGGCTCGCCGGGCACCGGCAGCGGCTCGCACTTGACCTGCGCGCTGTTTGACGCAGCGGTGCAGATCTCGGTCACGCACGTGCCCTATCGGGGACTGGCGCCCGCCATGCAGGACCTGCTCGCCGGCCGCATCGATTATCTGTGCCCGACGATCACCACCGCCATGCCGCAGCTTCAGGCGCACAAGATCCAGGCGCCGGCTGTCCTCGGCGCCAAGCGTTCGGCGGCGTTCCCCGACATTCCGACCGCGCAGGAACAGGGGATCAAGGACTTCGACGCCAATAGCTGGAACGCGATCTTCATGCCCAAAGGGACGCCCGCGCCGATCGTCGCCAAGCTCAACGCCGCCGTGATCGCGGCGATGGCGCGGCCCGAAGTGCAGGCGCGGCTCAAGCAACTCGGCGCCAGCCTGCCGCCGCCCGACGAGCGCAGCCCGCAATACTTGCAATCGCTCGTCGAACGCGAGATCAAAACCTGGGGTGGGGCTATCAAGGCCGCCGGCATCACGCCGGACTAACAGCAACCCAGACCCGGACGGGGCACAGCATGAAGAGAACAGCGTGGTTGATCGCGTGCGCTTTGACGCTTGCCGGTGTGGCGGCGGCCGCGCCGGCTCTGGCGCAAAATTGGCCGACGCGGCCGATTACGCTGGTGGTGCCGTTCGCGCCCGGCGGCGGGGTCGATGTCAGCGCGCGCATCCAGGCGCAGAAGATCGGCGAACTGCTCGGCCAATCGATCGTCGTCGATAATATGGGCGGCGCCGCCGGGATGACCGGCGCGCAGCACGTCGCGAACAGCACACCTGACGGTTACACGTTTCTGATGGGCAACAGCGGCACGCAGGCCTTCAGCCAAGCGCTCTACAAAAAGCCGCTGTATAATTCGGTCAAGGATTTCACTCCGGTGGGACTGGTCACCGATTCGCCGCGCATCCTGATCGTCCGCAAGGACCTGGGGGTCTCGAACCTGCGCGAATTCATTTTCTATGTGAAGGCGCACCAGGCCAACATGCAGTTCGGCTCCGCCGGTGTCGGCTCCGGCACGCATCTGCCGTGCGTGCTGCTCAACATGGCGATGGGTGTCCACGTTACCCACGTGCCGTATCGCGGCGAGGGGCCGGCACAGCAGGACCTGATCGCCGGTCGCATCGACTACATGTGCTCGACCATCCAGACCGGCGCCAATCTGGCCAATCAAGGACAAGTCAAGGCCATCGCGGTGATGGCGTCGAACCGGTCCAATGTCGTGCCGAAAGTGCCGACCACGGGCGAGGGTGGCCTGCCGGGCGTGGAAGCAAGCGTGTGGGATGCGTATTTCCTGCCGCGGGGCGCACCGGCGCCGATCGTCGCCAAGCTCAGTAAGGCAATTGGCGACACGCTTGACGATCCTGCGATCCACAAGCGCCTGACCGATCTCGGGCTTGAAGTCGCCGGCCCCGACCGGCGGACGCCCGAATTCCTGGCCAAGTACCTGCCCGAAGAAGTCGCGCGCTGGACGAAGGTGGTGAAGGCCGCGGGCATCAATCCGCTTTAGCCGAGGCGTTGAGGAAGATCAGTTCGGTCTCGTCATAGCGGCGGCGTTCCGCCTCGCTAAAGCCGTCGGGCGCGACGAAGCCCGCCTTCGCGGCTTCTTCGACGACGACGAGCGCGCCGGGCTTCAACCAGCCGCCGTCGCGCGCCGAGACGAGCGCTTTTTCCGCAAGCCCCCGAGCATAAGGCGGATCGAGAAAGGCGAGGCCGAAGGGTTCGAGCGGGTAAACCGGGCCGAGCTTGGTGGCATCGCGGCGGAAGATGCGCGTCGTGCCGCCGAGGCCGAGGGTGGCGACGTTCTCGCGGAGCAGCGCCCGCGCCTCCGCGGCTTCGTCGACAAAAAGGACAAACCCGGCGCCGCGCGACGCCGCCTCGATGCCGAGCGCGCCGGTGCCGGCGAAAAGGTCGAGCACGCGCGCGCCGGCAATCGGGTCGCCATAGGCGTGCGCCAGGATGTTGAACAACGTCTCCCGCAGCCGGTCGGCGGTCGGCCGGATCGCCTGCGAGTCCGGGGCGGCCAGCGCACGGCCACGCAACCGTCCGCCGACCACGCGCATCATCGTCCTCGCGGATGCTTCGGGTGCGACGGGCGCGGTCCGGAGGCGCGGTCGCGCCAGCGGCGCGGATGGGCGCCGCCGCGGCCGCGCTTCGGTGGACTTTCTTCCGGCTGTGGCGGTGGGGACGGTTTCTGGCCGAAACGTTCGACCGCGACACTGCGGCCCTTGCGATCGGTGAGTGTGCCGGCGCGCACCTCGGCGGCGCGCTCGTGAGTTTCGTCACGTTTACGATGCGCGCCGTGAAATTGGCGCCGCAGCGGCTTCGCCGGTACATCAGCAGGCGCGCGCCAGGCGTGATGCACGGCCTTGCGGTCTTTGCCCTCGCGCGGCTCCTTGCGTTCCTGCCGCGGTTTATCGACGCGCGCAGAGGAGAAATCCGCGCCGGACTGCGCGATAAGGCGGTCGCCGAGCTGATCGCGCAAGGTGCGGGTGCGCACTTCTTCGATGGCGCCTTCGTCGAGTTCGCCGAGCTGGAACGGGCCGAACGACACGCGAATGAGGCGCGTGACGGTGAGTCCAAGATGGCCGAGCACGTTACGCACTTCGCGGTTCTTGCCCTCGCGGATCGCAAATGTCAGCCACAGATTCGCGCCCTGGACGCGGTCGAGCGCGGCGTCGATTGCACCATAATGAATGCCGCTGATGGTGACGCCTTCGCGCAGCGTATCGAGCTGCGGCTGGGTCACCACGCCGTGGGCGCGCACCCGGTAACGGCGCAGCCACCCGGTCGAGGGCAGTTCCAGCACCCGGGCGAGCGCGCCGTCGTTGGTGAGAAGGAGCAGGCCCTCGGTGTTGAAATCGAGCCGGCCGACGCTGATCAGCCGCGGCAGGTGGTTCGGCAGGCGGGCAAAAATGGTCGGCCGGCCCTGCGGGTCGCTATGCGTCGTGATCAGGCCGCGCGGCTTATGATAAAGAAACAGCCGCGTGCGCTCGCGCGCCGGCAGCGCCTCGCCGTCGACGGCGATGCGGTCGCGCGCCTTGACGTTGAGTGCGGGCGAATGGATCACCTCGCCGTTGACGGCGACGCGGCCGGCGGCGATCCATTCCTCGGCCTCGCGGCGCGAGCAAAGCCCGGCGCGCGCGATCGCTCGTGCGATGCGCTCGCCGTCGGCGGGGGATTTGGTCTTTTCGGCCATTTCGTCATGGCCGGGCTTGTCCCGACCATCCATGACTACGTTCACTGCGGTGTATAAAGACGTGGATGCCCGGCACAAGGCCGGGCATGACAGTCAATGGCAACGGACCATGGCAACGTTCATGGAACTGGCGCTCGACGAGGCGCGCGCCGCCGGCGAAGCAGGCGAGGTGCCGGTCGGCTGCGTCATCGTCCATGACGGCGCGGTGGTGGCGCGGGCCGGCAACCGCACACTGATGGAGGCCGATCCGACCGCGCACGCCGAGATGGTGGCGATTCGCGCGGCCGCGCGGCTCCTTGGTTCCGAGCGGCTCACAGCCTGCGACCTCTATGTCACGCTCGAGCCGTGCGCCATGTGCGCCGGCGCGGTGTCGTTCGCCCGCGTCCGCCGGCTCTATTACGGCGCGGCCGACCCGAAGGGCGGGGCGGTCGACAACGGCGTGAAGTTTTTCACGTCGCCAACCTGCCATCACCGGCCGGAAGTCTACGGCGGCCTTGCCGAAGCCGCGGCCTCGGCGCTGCTCAAGCAATTCTTTCGCGAGCGGCGGTGACATTGGGTATGGTATCGGAGTAGAAGCGTACGCTTGGTCCGTTGCCTGTACGTGAGCCGCGCTGTCGCAACCGGCAGTTCCTCTTCGGCTCGCTAACGTTGCCATCCAGCGTGCAGGAACTTGCCCATATCCACGGCGTTAACGCCAAACCCAAGCGGTAAGGATCTTATCATGAGACTAAGCCTTTTAGTGTGTGTCGCATTCATTATGGGCGGCGCGACGCTTGCCCAGGCGCAAGCTCCGGCCAGTTCCGGCAACGAAGGCCGCTACGTGACCGCATGCCTGAAAGAAGATTCAGCGGCCTACTGCCGCTGCGAATTTCAATCGGTGGCAAAGCTTGTCAGCGATCAGAAAGACCTGGCGCTCATCGTGCAACTCGAAGAGGAGACGGCGGGTAAGCCGGACGCGGAGACCGACAAAATTATTGCGAAGCTTCCGGCAGACAAACAGAAATGGCTGGGCACGGTGCAGCAGCAACTGGCGCCCCTCGTTAAAGCCTGTCCAGACTATAGCCAGCACCACCACTGAGATCGATTTCACGACGTCTCGGATCATGTTTGCGCCGGGCAGGGGATCTGAAATGAGCCCGCCCGGCGCAGCGCGTCCAAATTGGTTGCTCTTGGCGCGAAGCGAATGCGCCTGCGTTTCATAATTGAAACGCTTGGAGGTTGAGCCGTGGCGGCCGGTGCCAAATCATTGGCGGATAGAGGTCCAGGCGGACTGAATCTGCTCTCGGCAACGCAAGCGGCGAAAAAGATCGCCGCAGGCGAGACGACATCGCTCGCTCTCGTGGAGGATTGTTTGGCGCGGATTGCAGCCCGCGAGCCGGATATCCGCGCTTGGGCTTTTGTCGATCCGGAAATCGCTCGCCGGCAGGCGCGAGCGCGCGATCAGGAGCCGCGCCGGAGCGCGTTCCATGGTCTGCCGGTCGGCATTAAGGACATTTTCGATACTTTCGATATGCCGACGGCCTACGGCTCGCCGATCTATCAAGGATATCGGCCAGCAACCGATACGGCCATTGTCGGATTGCTGCGCCGTGCCGGCCTCGTCATCCTCGGCAAGTGCGCTACCACCGAGTTCGCCAGCCCGGTGCCGATCGGGGTCAAAAATCCGCACGATTTTGGCCGCAGCCCGGGTGTCTCTTCGAGCGGCTCGGCCGCCGCTGTCGCCGATTACATGGTTCCGATGTCGGTCGGTTCGCAGACCGGCGGCTTCACCATCCTGCCGGCCGCGTTTTGCGGCGTTTTCGGCTTCAAGGCGAGCCTTACGGGAATTGATCGCGGCGGAATCCGGCATTTGCGTCCGGGTCTCGACACGGTCGGCCTGTTTGCCCGCGACCTGCGTGATTCTGCGATGCTGCAAGCGATCGTGACCGGAGTTCCTCCAACTTCGCCTGCCGCCGAACTCAAAGGCGTTCGTGTCGGTGTTTGCCGAACGTTCAATTGGCACCAGGCGCTTCCGGAAGCCGTCGATGCGCTCGAACGGGCAGGCAGGGAGCTGAAAAGCCGAGGCGCCATCGTTCATGACGTCGACATGCCGGATGTGTTCACCGGCATCGAGGATTCGTTTCGCGTCATCTCGTCGGTGGAAGGTGCGCGCGCGCTCGCCGCCGAGGCGCGCGAGCATTTCGATCAATTGAATTATTGGGTGCAGGCCGGCCAAAAGACCGCGAAAGAGACTGATCAGGCGCAGTTCGACAAGGCTGAACTGCACGTTATCGCCTGCATGGCGGCCATGGCGGAAATATTCTCGTCCTGCGATGTCGTCCTGACACCGAGCACATGCGGCGAGGCGACAACCGATCTCACCGGCATTTCCAACTCGGCGTTCAACCGCACCTGGACGTTGCTGCAGGGGCCGTGCGTGAATATCCCGGCGTATCGCGGACCGAATGGCATGCCGGTCGGCGTGCAGATCGTCGGGCCGGTCGGCTCGGACAGCCGCACTCTCGCCTTCGCGCAGACGATTGCCACAGCCCTGATGTAGATTCGCTGCGCTCGCGCGACCGCAATGGCGGCTCAGCCGAGCGGTGCGCCGAGCCGAGCTTCTGCCTCCGCCTTCACCGCATCGGCGGCGCGCGATTTGCCGCTCGTCGTCTCTTCGTAGATTAGGAAATCGGTCGATTCATTGTCTTCGTGGGATCCAGTTTGCAGTCCATGGCATGCTGAAAATGAGTGGGGTGCATCACTACCCGACGCTCATCTCGCGGCGCCATAGCCTGTCGGACCATTGACCCGGCGATACCGCCGGCTGAGTGGGTGGCGAATGTCAAATCCGCCGGTCTCATACGTTGATACGAACGATCCGGATTTAGACCCCCAACAACGCGCCGAGTTTCTCCTTCAGCTCGGCTTTCACCGCGTCGGCGGTGCGCAGGATCGCGGTTGCCTGCGGGAAATCGAGTGTGCGGAAGATGGTGACGTTGGGCCGGATCAACAGATCGGGCGTCGCGCGGGCGAGCTTGGCGGCGAGGATGGCGCTGCCCATCACCAGGATCGTGGTGTAGACGGTTTCCCAGGTGCCCGGCATGTCGTCGCGGTCCGCCGCGGGAACGCCGAACACGTCGATCGCGACGACAACGTCGGCGCGGCCGAACAGAACATCGAACGGCAGCGGGTTTGTGGTGCCGCCGTCGATCAGGATGCGGCCGTCGATCGTTACCGGCCGGAACAGGCCCGGAATGGCGATCGAGGCGGCGATCGCTGGACGCAGCGCGCCGGTGCTCAGCGGCGCTTCGGCGCGCCGGTGCAGGTCGGTCGCCATCACGGTGAGGGGAATTTGCAGCGCGGAAAAATCCGCCGGGATGCTGTCGGGCAGGAACTGCGCGCAGAATTTCTCGGGGGCCAGCAGCGTTGCCTGGCCGAATGCTCCCGATATCAGATCGGTCAGCGAGCCAGAGCGCGCGGCAAGCAGACGCCGCCGCGTCTCGTTAGGATTATGTGCGATGCCGAGGACGTGGCGGCGAATGTCGCGCCCGCGCATTCCAGCGGCGTAACCGGCGCCGATCAGCGCGCCGATCGAAGCGCCCGCAATGGCGGCGGGTTTGACGTCCATGTCGTCGAGCGCCTCGATGACGGCGACGTGGGCGAGCCCGCGCGCGCCGCCGGAGCCGAGGGCGAGCGCGAAGGTTTTCATGCTCCGGCTGCGACGGCGAAGTCCCACGCCTTCGCCGCCAGCGGCCCGACCATCTCGGCTTTTGCGGCCGCGTAGGCGCTGGTCGCGGTGCCGTCGCGCACGCGGCCGACAATGCCTTGCAGGATCGCGGCGAGGCGGAAGAAATTGTAGGCGAAATACACCGGCAGATACGGCCGCGGATCGAGCCCGGTACGCCTGACATAGGCATCGACGTAGGCGTCGAGCGTGGGAATGCCGAGCGCTGCCAGATCCTGGCCGACGAGCGAGCCGGTGCCGGCATCCGACGGCGGCATGTGCCACTGCATGAGATGGTAGGAGAAATCGGCAAGCGGATCGCCGAGCGTGGAGAGCTCCCAATCGAGCACGGCGGCGATCTCGGGAACGTCGATCTTGAGAATGATGTTGTCGAGCCGGTAGTCGCCATGCACGAGGCGCGGAGGTTGCGGCGGCGGCAGATGCGCGGGCAGCCAGGCGATCAGGCGCTCCATCGCCGGGATGATTTCGGTTTGCGAGGCGCGATACTGCTTCGACCAGCGGTCGACCTGCCGCGCCACGTAGTTTTCGCCGCGGCCGTAATCGGCGAGGCCGATCACCGCCGGATCGTAGCTGTGCAGCCGCGCCAGCGTGGCGTTCATTGCGTCATAGACCGCGGCGCGCTCGGCCGGGTTCGAGCCCGGCATTTGCGGCTCCCAGAACACGCGGCCCTCGACATAAGCCATGACAAAGAACGCGGTGCCGACGATGCTCTCATCGGCGCAATAGAGCACCGGTTCGGCGACCGGAAAGCCTTGGGAGTAAAGGGCGCTGATCACACGGTGTTCGCGATCCACGGCGTGCGCGGAGGGCAACAGTTTGCCGGGCGGCTTCCTCCGCAGCACATAACGGCGCAGTGGCGTTTCGATCAGATAGGTCGGGTTCGACTGGCCACCCTTGAACTGGCTCACCAGTGCCGGGCCGGCAATGCCTACGTGATCACGGAGAAAGGCTTCAAGCCGCGCCACATTGAAGCGCAGCCGCTCGGCGACCTCGCGGGTGCCGGAAAAGGCGCTCTGGCGGTCTATCGTCGTCATGACGGAATTTTAGAGCATGACGGCGAAAAAAGCGCGCCCCCGCACTCGGTCAGTAATTGGACAGCGGGCATTGGAGGCCGTACGGGGGTCAACGGCTCGCAGGTTTCAGTGGCAACTTCGCCAGAAACTCCCGCATCGCGAGGGCAATTTCTTCGACAGATTTTTCACGCCAACCGCATATTCCCGACGTATGCCGTCCGGATTGAGAACCTTCTGAATTGCTTCACGATTCTCGAGAGATGGCTCCCTCATAAGCGTTGCCGTTTTGCGAAATGATTGCCGCGACCCGCTCTGGACGCGCCATCGCCAGGCGAAATCCTACCGGGGCCCCATAGTCGAACACATAGCGCGTCGCCGCCGACACGGCGGGATTTATGAGTACACGCCCCAGCACTCACATATTTTTTAGCGGTCCCTTGGTTCTCACATTCGCATGAGAGTCCACGCGAATGTGGAATCGGACCACTGACGTTGAGCGAGCTTCAGCCCCGCCGCATTTCCGCTGTGGCGTGTGTCCCGGCGATGAAACCCTGACAGGGGGCGCGGGCGAGCCCGTGCAGACTGAAGCCGCCGGCGGATTCGCCGCCGCAATAAAGTCCCGGAATGACTGCGCCGTTCATGTCGACGACCTGGCATTTGCCGTTGATGCGCAGGCCGGCGCGGGTATCGTGCGGCACCGGCGTCGCCCAGCCGGCGTAGAACGGCGGCTTGGCGATCTTGTAGAGCGGCTTGGGCTTGCCGAAATCCTCGTCCACGCCGGAATCGACGAAGCTGTTGTAGCGCGCGATGGTGGCGGCAAGATTTGCTGGCGGCATCGGTACGCGCTGGTATTTCATCTCGATCTTCTTCGCCAGCTCCTCGATCGTGTCGGCGGTGAAGAAGAACCCAGCCTCGAAATCGACGTTGGGTGGGTGTGGATCCCACTTTTCACGCGCTACCGCGTCGGCATCGAAGATCGCCCAGATCGGACCGCCGCCGTTGTGCTCGTCGCCGATGCCGGCGAGCGCCGCATCGAGGAAGCCGTTCGGCTTGAATTTCAAATTGCTGCCGTTCTTCCAGCTACGCGGATTATAGGGCAGCATCGATCCATAATTGGCAGAACTGTATTGGCGCGCGGTCTCGTCATAGAAGCGGTTGCCGATCATGTTGACCAGCACGAGGTCTTGCCAATCCCCGACATGCAGGCCGGTGGCGCGCGCCTTGCTGAAAACCTCGCTGCCCGGGTACCAGCGCAGGTTCACGTAGACGTATTGCGCGCCGACGCTGCCCGCCTTGGTGAGGCCGTCGCCGAACTCGGCGGCGAAGTTGGACAGTCCCCACAGCGATGCGCCGATCGCCATGCCGGCAAGCTCGCCGCTGGCGTCCTGGGTCGACCACGGCTGCCCGGCCGCGCCGCAATATTCCTCGGTCAGGCGCGGATCGAACATGCGGCGGAAGTTGACGTTGCTGGTCGATCCGCCGGTGCCGACGATCACCGCCTTATGGGCACGGATGTTGAGCGTCTTGCCGTCGTTGTCGACGGCGATGCCGAGCACCGGCCCGGAGTGCGGCGTCTCACGGAGGATCGCCGTCATCCGGTGCCGGAGCAGAATCTCGACGCCGGCCTTTTTCGCTGCCGCGCCGAGCGGCTGCATCAGGCCATTGCCCGTCGACATGGTCGCCCGCTTATCCGGTGCGGCGGGCTTGCCGGTCTGGATCAAGGGCCAGTCCATTGCCGCTGCGTGCATCTCGCGCGGTATCGAGTTGCCGACCGAATTGCCGCCGAGCTTATCCGGCGCCTTGTCGACGAACACGACGCCGTGGGCGAGCAGAAACTCGCAGGTCGCCGCGCAATTGTCGGCAAAGGCGCGGATCACTTCGCGGTCGTTCAAGCGGTAATCGGCGGCGCCGTTCGACTCGACCACCGACCAGTCGGTCAAGTCCTGGAACAC
>DASZWK010000341.1:0-22382 GCA_035546235.1 Xanthobacteraceae bacterium
ACCTGCGGCCGCCGCAACACCGGCCCCATCCGCCGCACAACCGGCTGACACTGCGACGCAGGCCGCCAGTCCACCGGCACCTGCCGCTACCACTCCCCCGGCTGATGCAGCATCCGCCAAGCCCGCCGAAACACCGCAGACGCCGGCGGCCGCGAGCGCGTCACCTGCACCTGCTGCTGCGGAAAGCGCGCCTGTACCCGCAACTCCGCCGGCTGCGGCTGCCAGCACGCCCGCGCCGAGTGGCAGCGGAACAGCGGCAGCCCCCGCAGCACCCTCACCCGCTCCCGCCGCCACGGCGGCAGCGCCCACTCCGACGCCGACAATCAACGATCAGATCGCGGAACAACTGCGCGGGCTTTCGAGCGGTAAGTTCGACCGCATTCTCGGCGGCAAGCCGCAACGCGCCGCAATTGAGGCGTTCTATTCGGGCCGCTCGTTTGCGCCAATCTGGCTCACGGACGGCCACGCCAACGCGCGCGAGCAGGCCGCGGCCGACTATCTGTCCCATGTCGGCGCCGACGGGCTCAATCCGGCCGACTATTCGGTCCCGGATTTCAAGTCGCTGAGCGACCCGGCGGCGCTGGCCGAAGCCGAATTGAAATTCTCGGTCGCGGTGGTGACGTATTCCCGGCATGCCTCGATCGGGCGGATCGCCTGGTCGCGGGTTGACGCCAATATCTACTACGAGACCAAAGCGCCCGACCCTGCCGCGGTACTCGCGACTTTGGCGGGCGCCAAGGACGTGGCGGCCGTGCTTGATTCCTACGAGCCGCACAATGCGGGCTATCTCGGGCTCAAAGCCAAGCTCGCGGAAATCCGCGGCGGCAAACAAGACGGCATCAAGCAGCCGATCCCGGGGGGGCCGGTGCTCAAGACCGGCATGCACGATCCGCGCGTGCCCGCGCTACGCGAAAAACTTGGGCTGAGCGGCGACGGCGACACCTACGACAAGGCGCTCGCCGAAGCGGTGAAGAGTTTCCAGAAAGAGCACGACATCAGGCAAACCGGCACGCTCACGGCGCCGACGCTCGAAGCGATGAATGGTCCGCGGCCGACACATGTCGAAGACACCATTCTCGCCAATATGGAACGCTGGCGCTGGATGCCGCACGATCTCGGCGGCAAGTTCTACGTGCTGATCAACCTGCCGGATTTCACGGCGAGCGTGTACAACGACGGCAAGCGGATCTGGAAGACGAAGATCGTCATCGGCAAGGTCGACAAGCCGACGCCGATCATCTCAACGTTGATGAAATTCATCACGGTCAATCCGACCTGGCATGTGCCGCCGTCGATCATCAACGGCGAATACCTGCCCGCCATGGCGCAAGACCCGACCGTCATGCAGCGCATGGGCCTTGTGGTCCAGCGCGATCCTTCCGGCAAGGTGATCGGCATCTATCAGCCGCCCGGCGACAGGAACGCCGAGGGCCGGCTGCGCTTCAATTTCCCCAACAAGTTCCTGGTCTACCAGCACGACACGCCGGACAAATACCTGTTCAACTACGCGCGGCGCGCCTTCAGCCACGGCTGCATGCGCACGCAGGACCCGGCGAAATATGCCGAAGTGCTGCTGTCGCTGGTGCGGCCTAACGACCACTACACCAAGGAACGCATCGAGCACATGTACGGGCCGAACGAGATCAACATCGACTTCCCGACATTCATGCCGATCAACGTCACCTACCAGACCGCGTTCGTCGACGGCGACGGCAAGCTGCAATTCCGCGACGACATCTATGGTCGCGATCGCCAACTGTTGGCGATCATGCACAATCCGAACGAGATGAAGATCGCCGACGTCCCGGTCGAGCATTCGATCTCGGCGACAAAGCGCGAAATCCTGAGCGCCGCCGATCACGCGCCGACTTATGGCACCCCCTACGGCGGCGGGTACAACGGTGGCGGCCCGGTGGGCTTCTTCCAACAGCTCTTCGGCGGCGGCTTCAACCAGCCACCGGCCCACCAACGGCCGGGCCGCCACCGCAAGGTCAGCCGCAGCTATCAGGCGGGCGGCAACACGGCGCAGAACTACAGGTAGGGTCGGCGCTTCCGTTGCAACTTCCAAGTCGGCCTGGCCGGCCCGGCCAAGGCTCGATACTGCCGGCCACACGCGGCGCCCAGGGCGGGGCGATGGGATACCTGTGGGCAGCCCGCCGATCACGGCCAGATTTTGCCACACTGCCCGGCTACGACTGTAGGGTCGGGGGTGGGGTGACGGTAACTCCTCGTTTACCCTTCCCAAATTAGCAATGCGTTAGCGTTGTTCGCCGCAGGGACGCGGCGGACGGTTACGCTTAATGCGGGGACGCGAGATCGCCAGTGCCCATCGGTACCGCGCGCGCGAAGGGTTATCGATTCTTGGCTGCACAAGCCGGCTATTCGTGCAGCCTCGCTCTCCTTATCATGGTGTTTGCAAGCCGTGGGCTGCAGACGGCGGTCGCCGATGGCGACACCCGCACTATCACAATGCACCACGTGCATACCGACGAGCGCATCACCATCACCTACAAGCGTGACGGCCGCTATGACGAGGCGGCGCTGGAGAAACTCAACTGGCTCCTGCGCGACTGGCGGCGCGGCAAGGCCACCCGCATGGATCCGCAGCTGATCGATCTGCTGTGGGAAGTGCAGCGCGAAACTGGATCGAAAGAGCCAATCGACATCGTATGCGGTTATCGCTCGCCCGAGACCAATTCGATGCTGCGGCGGCGCAGCCGCGGCGTGGCGCGCTTCTCCCAGCACATGCTGGGCCATGCTATCGACTTCTATATTCCCGGCGTGCGGCTCGAAGAGCTCCGCGAAATCGGCCTGCGGCTGCAGCGCGGCGGTGTCGGCTTCTACCCGACCTCGGGCTCGCCGTTCGTGCACATGGATACCGGCGGCGTACGGATGTGGCCGCGCATGACGCGCAACGAGCTGCTTCACGTCTTCCCCGACGGCCGCACCGTCTACCTGCCAACCGATGGTCATCCGCTGCCAGGCTATGCGGTCGCCATGGCCGATCTGCGCAAGCGCGGCCAGAACCCGACCGCGACCTGGAGCGAAGAGGCCCGTGATGAGGGCCTCGACGAGAACATCGTGCTGGCGAGCGACACCAGCCGCACGCCAATCGTCCCGGCGGGCGTCCCAGTGCGCGCCGCCGCACCGGCCCCGGTGCACGCCACTCCGGCGCCGGCACGCGTGGCGGAAGCAGCGCCTGCCCCCGCGCCGGCGCAAGCTACCGGTTGGTCACTAGCCTCCGCGCCCGCAACCGTCGCGCCGATGAATTCGCTGTTCGCCGCGCTCCAGCTGGAAGCCGCTCGGAAGCGCCAACAGGCGGCCATCGCCGCCGCTGCGCCGGCACCAAGCCCCAGTGGCGGTGCGGTCTACCAGACCGCTTCCTACACGACGACGCCCGATGCGCCGGCTGCCTCGCCGCAGCCCGCTGTTGCCACCACCGCGGATACCAGCGACGCGCCCGCCGCCGCCGGCAAGGGCGACGGACAGCGCACATTGCAGCTTGCCAGCGCCGATATGACGGGCGCGATTACGCCGTGGCCCGGCGCGTTCGCGGATCGCGTGCCACCGCAACTCGCACTCGCCTATGCGCGGCAGACAGGACCGGAAACCCCGCCGGCTACAGCTGCGGCGCGACCGGCGCCCGTTCATGTCGCGCAGGCGCAATTGCCGCGGCCGCAGGTCGGCACCACGATCGCCGTGAAGCGCGTGGCCGATCAACCCACCTCAGCCATCGTGGCAGCACGGCCGAACGGAGGATCAAACGAGCTGCAAGGCCTGCGGTTCGACAATCCATGGCTTGACGCCATGCTGGTGTCGCCCGACGTGCGCCACTTCATGACTGCGCTGATGCTGGGCGCAGAAAACTATCGCGCCTTGGGCGATCTCGTGGAAAAGCCGGCACAATCGGTCGTCATGACGTTCGGGCCTGAGCCTAATCCGGACTTGAGCGCCGATCATTTCAGCGGCCCCGCTGTCGGTGTCATCTCCACTGTGACCTACAAGCAGGCGCAGTCGCGCGCGCAGTCCCGCACTCACACCGCTCTGCGATAACGCGCGTCATGCCGGGCCTCGCGAATCGAGGAAGCCCGCCACAGTAGGTTTGGAATTCTTATCAGCCCGAGCACGCAGGGATCTTGGAGCCCGGGACACGGACTGCGACCGCGCCCCGGAATGACGGCTCCTACTCCAGCAGCATGCCGAGCGCGTGCAGGTAGGTCTCGAGAATTGCCTCCTGCTCCTTGCGTTCGTTGACGTCCTGCTTGCGCAGCCGCACCACGGTGCGCAGTGCCTTGATGTCGTAGCCGTTCACCTTGGCCTCGCCGTAGACGTCGCGGATATCGTCGGCAATCGCCTTCTTTTCTTCTTCAAGTCGTTCGACGCGCTCGACCAGCGCCTTGAGCTGCTCCTTGGCGAAGCGGTGGGCGGGCTGGTCGTCACGAACGGCGGCATTGGCCATCGGGCACTCCTCACGATGAAAACGCAAGATTCCGGCAAGCGCCGAATCCGGTTTCCGGTGAAGGACGTGTCGCCGAAAACCGTCGTGAGGTTTCGGAATTGCGGAGGCAGAAATCAAGCCGCGCGCGCGTTCATCCACGCAACGCACAGGGCGACAATGAAACGGCCGCGCACCTAATGTTTTTGGCTTGCTTTTTCGAACGCCGCCTTCTGCTGCGGCGACGCATCCTTCTGATATTTCGCGCGCCATTCGTCGAACGGCATGCCGTAGACGATTTCGCGGCTCTCGTCCTTGGACATTGGCAGGCCCTTGGCGTCGGCCGCGTCCTTCATCCAGTTCGACAGGCAGTTGCGGCAGAACCCGGCGAGATTCATCAGATCGATGTTCTGCACGTCGGTGCGCTCGCGCAGATGCTGCACCAGGCGCCGGTAAACGGCGGCTTCGAGTTCGGTACGGGTCTTTTCGTCGGACACCATGATGTTCTCCCAAAGCATGACCGGCCGATGCGGGAACCGGCCAATACAGGCCAGACGCGACACCGCGCGACAATGCGGCGGCCGTGGTAATCATGCCAAACATAGAGGCCGCGATGCGTTCCTGCCATAACTCAATGCGTACGTGCCGATGACCCTACCGCCGCGCGATCTGCTCGAATCGTTGTTCCGCACCGCGGTCGCGGCGGCCCATCCAAGCCGATGTCTGCCGGCGAATCTGCCCGATTTCCCGCGGGCCGGGCGACTCATTCTGCTCGCGGCCGGCAAGGCAGCGGGGTCGATGACCGAAGCGGCCGAACAGCACTACCTCGCCCAAATGACCGCCCGCGGCATCGCCACGGAGCGCCTCGCCGGCATCGCTGTCACGCGCCACGGCTACGCCCGGCCGACCCGCCATATCGAGGTGGTCGAGGCGGGGCATCCGGTGCCGGACCAGCCGGGGCTCGCCGGCACCGAACGTGCGCTTAAGCTCGCCGAAGCCGCCGGCGCCGATGATTTCGTTGTGGTGCTGCTGTCAGGGGGCGCTTCAGCCAACTGGATCGCGCCGGCGCCGGGCCTCACGCTTGCTGAAAAGCAGGACGTGACGCGGGCGCTGCTCCGCAGCGGGGCCAACATCGGCGAGATCAACACGGTGCGCAAACATCTCTCGCGCATCAAAGGCGGCCGCTTGGCGCTGCGCGCCCACCCGGCCCGGCTCGCGACGCTGTCGATTTCCGATGTGCCGGGCGATGATCCCTCCGTGATCGGTTCCGGGCCGACCGTGCCCGACCCGACCACGCTCGCGGACGCCCGCGCCATCGTCCAGAAATACCGGCTCGCACTGCCCGGCGCCGCCCAGCGCGCACTCGACGATCCGAACAATGAATCGCCGAAGCCCGGTGATACGGTCTTTGCCGACACCGCCTACCGGATTGTCGCCCGGCCGGCCGACGCGCTCGCCGCCGCCAAGGCGCGGGCCGAAGCCGCCGGCTATGCCGCCGTGATCCTCGGCGACCGCCTGCAAGGCGAGGCGCGCGAGGTCGCCGCCGAACATGCCGCGCTCGCCCGCAACTACGCCGCGCAGGGCCGCCGCATCGCCATCCTGTCTGGCGGCGAACTCACCGTCACGCTGCGCGGCCAAGGCCAAGGCGGTCCCAATCAGGAATACGCCCTGGCGCTTGCCATCCACCTCCGAGGCGCCCCCGGCATCTTCGGGCTCGCCGCCGATACCGACGGTACCGATGGCGGCCGCGGCCGTCCGGACGACCCGGCCGGGGCTTTTGTCGAGCCGGCCACACTGACCCAAGCCCGGGCCGCCGGCCTCGATCCCGCCGCGTTTCTCGCCGACAACGATTCTACGGGGTTTTTCAATGCCATCGGCGGCCTGTTTCGGCCCGGCCCAACATTCACCAACGTGACCGACTTTCGCGCTATCGTTGTTGACAGCCTGTCGCCCTGATGTGGAAGCTGAACCGGCGATGAGGCAGGGGATTATTACCAAGGCGGCTGTCAGCGCGCTGTTGCTGTGCGCGTTTACACTGCTCGGATTGACTGCGTCGGTGCGCCCGGCGGAGGCCAATTTCCGGCTGTGCAACAATACGGCGAGCCGCGTCGGCGTTGCCATCGGCTATAAGGATGCGCACGGCTGGACGACGGAAGGCTGGTGGAACTTGCCGGCACGAAGCTGCGAAACCGTCCTTAAGGGCAATCTGGTCGCGCGTTATTATTACGTCTACGCGGTCGATTACGATCGCGGCGGCGAGTGGATGGGCCAAGCCTTCATGTGTACGCGCGACAAGGAGTTCACCATCCGCGGCATCGCCAATTGTTTGGCGCGCGGCTACGACCGCACCGGCTTTTTTGAAGTCGATACCGGCGAGCAGTCGACCTGGACGGTGCAGCTCACCGAAACCTCGGAGCAACCTGCCGCAAAACCATTGCCTGCCGGCAATCCGCTCAATGCCATTCCGCCGTCCGGCAGCGGCGGAACGCCGGTACCGACCAATCCGGCGACGCGGTCGCCGGCGCCCGGAAGCAAGGGCCGATGAGGCGGCAGCGGCGGGCCAAAATCGTCGCAACGCTTGGGCCGGCGTCGGGCGAACGTGCGGTCATCGGCAAACTGTTTGCCGCCGGCACCGACGTCTTCCGCATCAACATGAGCCATACCAGCCACGACGGCATGCGCGAGCTTGTGGCTACGATCCGCTCAATCGAGGCCGAGCAAAACCGGCCGATCGGCATTCTGGTCGATCTGCAAGGTCCGAAGCTGCGGCTCGGCGCCTTCAAGGACGACGCCGCCAACCTCGACAAGGGTCAGGAGTTCGTGTTCGACACCGACCCCACCCCGGGCGACGCAACGCGCGTATACCTGCCGCACGCGGAAATCTTCGCCGCCATCAAGCCGGGCGATGTGCTGCTCATCGACGACGGTAAGCTGCGCCTGCAGGCCAACGAGACTTCCCCGCAGCGGATTGTCGCTCGTGTTGACGTCGGCGGCAGAGTGTCGAATCGCAAAGGCGTCAGCTTGCCCGACACCGTTATTCCGCTGGCGGCGATGACGGCCAAAGACATTGCCGATCTCGAGGCAGCCCTCGACGCCGGTATCGACTGGGTGGCGCTGTCATTCATCCAGCGCCCGGAGGATATTGCCGAGGCCAAGAAGATCACGCGCGGCCGCGCCGCGGTGATGGCCAAGATCGAGAAACCGCAAGCGGTGGCGCGGCTCGACGACATTCTCGAATTGGCCGATGCGCTGATGGTGGCGCGCGGCGATCTCGGTGTCGAGATGCCGCTGGAGCGCGTTCCCGGCGTGCAGAAGGACATGACGCGCGCCTGCCGGAAGGCCGGCAAGCCGATCGTGGTCGCGACCCAGATGCTGGAATCGATGATCGCGAGCCCGGTACCGACGCGCGCCGAAGTTTCCGACGTCGCCACCGCGATTTTCGACGGCGCCGACGCGGTGATGCTGTCGGCGGAATCCGCCGCCGGGCAATATCCGGTCGAGGCGGTGGCGACCATGAACCGCATCGCCGAGCAGGTCGAGAAAGACGCGAACTATCTGTCGACGCTGCACGTGCTGCATACCGAGCCGGAGCACACCAGCGCTGACGCCATCGCGGCGGCCACCCGGCAAGTCGCCGAGACGCTCGACCTGGCTGCCATCATGTGCTGGACCTCGTCGGGTTCGACGGGGCTGCGGGTGTCGCGCGAGCGGCCGCAATGTCCGATCGTTGCGATTTCTCCGATCGTCGCCGCGGGCCGTAAGCTGTCGGTCGTCTGGGGCATCCACTGCGTCATCGCTGAGGACGCGCATGACCAGGACGACATGGTGGAACGCGCCTGCCGCCTTGCCTTCAAAGAAGGCTTTGCCAAGGCCGGCCAGCGTATCATCATCGTCGCTGGCGTCCCGCTCGGCACGCCCGGCGCCACCAACATGATGCGGGTGGCGTTTGTCGGCGATCAACGCGAAGGAGAGTAGTGAGGAGCGAATAGAACTCGCTTTCCGCCGCTCACTCTTCGCAGCGTGCAACCAACGCCTCAATCTCGACGACGATCCGCTCTGGCTGCGCATGATGCGGCATGTGGCCCACACCGGGTAGCAGCACGAGCTTGGCGCCCGGCAGGGCGTCGGCAAACGCCATCGCGTGCGATTGCGGCGGGACCACCGCGTCGCGGTCGCCAATGATGACAACAGCGGGCACGCGCAAGGCGCTGTAGCGCGGCGACTGCGCGGCGAGAACGCCATGCAGGCCGGCGACGTCGCGGGCGTTGGCGAGAAACGCCCGCGGTCGCAGCAACAGCCATGCGGCGCTGCGCTTGAGATAGCCAGGCGGCGGCGTCTGCGGAATGAACGCGCCCCGCACGCCTGCCGGCAGCGCTGCCGCTGACAACGGCAACGCGACAGTACGCGCAAATACCCAACCGGCGAGCGGCAGCGACAGTGCGCCATAGAGGCATGTCAGCCGGTGCAGATGCGGATGCGTTGGCGGCGCCAGCAGCACCAGTCCCGCGGCGCGATCCGGATGATCGAGTGCGAACGCCAGCGCGAGCGTGCCGCCCCAGGAATGTCCAATGAGAACTGTGCGCGCCACGCCGAGTTGGTCGAGCACATCGCGCAGGATCGCGGCCTGCGCGGCGGGCGAACACGTGGCGCGGCTTCCGCCCTCGCTCCAGCCCTGTCCTGGCCGGTCGACCAGGATCACGTGATGCGCCGCGGCCAGCCGTTCACCAATCGGCCGCAGATCTTCGAGATTGCAGCCGGCACCGTGTAACAAAACGATCGGCGGCTTGCCGGCCGACTCCGCACCGAGCTCGACAACGTGCTGGCGCAGACCGCCGGCCAAGACCCAGCGCCCGCGCGGCGGGTAGCGCTTCTCGATCATGCGCGCGCCGATCAGCGTTGCGACGGCGCCAGCGCAAAGGAGCGCGGAGATGATAATGATCGCAATCATTGAGGGAGCGATGACTCCGCCGTCGCGGAGCATGGCAGCCGCGTCAGATATCCCGGCCCTCGACTTTGACCGACAGCTCCTTCACCACGTCGGGGATATTTTCGAGGTGAGGATCGATCTGGAGCGCGTCGCGATAGGCCTTGAGCGCGTCCTTGTCGTCGCCAATTTCCTGCAAGATGACGCCCAAGCCCGACAGCGCGCCGAAATGGCGCGGTTCGCGTTTAAGCACTTGGCCGATATCGGCGATGGCGTGGCCGTAATCGTCTTTCAGATAATAGATGGTGGCACGCTGGTTCCAGCCCTCGACATAATCGGGCCTGATCTCCACCACGGCGTCGAGAAGCTTAAGCGCGAGATCGTAGTCCTTGGCTTCGGTCGCCGCCTTCACCCGCCCCATCAGGAGATTGCAGGTATCGCTGCCGGAGACCATCCACACCGCCCAGATGCGCTGCTCGATCGCTTTGGCGCTTTGTCCGTCGGGCGCGATCTTCAGCGCCGCGAACAAGGTGTTGAGGTCGCTCATCGGGTCGCCGTGGGCGACCGGCGGTAGTTTCCGCGGCGGATGCGCCCAGCTCGGGCCAGCGCGCCGGTCCGGATGCTGGTGCTGTTGTGCCGAGGCGGCAAACGGAATGGCCAAAACGGCGGCCAGCGCCAAAGCAGAGAAGTGGAGGAATCGCAGCGTCATGACTCCGGATTCTATTCACCTGTTGCCCGGCAACAAGCCCGAATAGTGCTCAAAGAGACGTGAACAATGCGGCGTAATTGGGCGTGGCATGGTGGGCCGCTAAGCCGCGAAGCGGCGTAACCCACCGCGAACGCAGGCTAGCCCTGACGCGCTTTGAAGCGGCGCTGGGTCTTATTGATGACGTAGACGCGGCCCTTGCGCCGGACGAGGCGGTTGTCGCGATGGCGGCCGCGCAAAGATTTCAACGAATTACGGACTTTCATGGCGCTTTTCCTGGGGAAGCGGTTGAATAAGGAGGCGGCCTGCGCTTGTCAATGTGGGATGCCGAACGCAGCCTCGCCAGCCAAAGGAAGCCCCTTGTGAGCGCAAAAACCGACACGTTGCGGCTCATTTCGGGAGTCGGCGCCAAGGGACCGGCCTGCTTTTTGCTCGAAACGGGTGGCAGGCGCATCATGCTCGACCTCGGCGAAGGGCCGCCGCCGGGGCTTTTGCCCGATGTCGCGGGGCTGGGCCCGGTTGACGCGCTCGTCCTCAGCCACGGCCACAAGGACCACGTCGGCGGGTTGCCGCTCCTGCAAAAGCTCGGCAATCCGCCGGTCTACGCCACCGCCATTGTCGCCCGCGACTTGCCCGAGGACTTAGCCAAGGGGATCAATGTGCGACCGCTGCCGGCCGGCGGCACGGGCGAGATCCTGGGCATCGAAGTTTCGACCGGCCGGAACGGCCATGCGCCGGGCGGCGTCTGGCTGCATTTCGCCATTGCCGGCGGCCTGCTCTACACCGGCGACTGGTCAACGGAATCGATCCTGTACGCCTACGATCCGCCGCTCAAACGGGCGGCTGTTGCGCTGGTCGATTGCTCCTACGGCACCTACCAAAAGACCCTCGGCGACTGCTGGAACGCGCTTGCGCCACTCGCCGAGCGCGGGCCGCTGTTGCTGCCGGTGCCGGCCAACGGCCGCGGCCCCGAACTCGCGCTCCAGGCTCTGCGCTACGGCCGCACCGATATTTTTGTCGACACGGCGATGGCGCAGGCGCTGCGGCACCTCGCCAGCACCGACGAGACGTCGCTGCGGGCGGAAGCCGGCGACGACATCAAGGCGATCGCCATCGCCGCCAAGCCGATCGAGGAACCGCGCGGCATCATGCTGGCGGCATCCGCTGACGGCACTTCGGGCGCCACCAAAAGTTTGCTGGAGCGCTGGGCGCGCACCGCCGAGCCCGCGATTGTGTTCACCGGCTACCGCGCGCCGGATACGCCCGCCGACCGCCTGATCAAAAATCGCCGCGCGCAATTTTTGCGCTGGAACGTGCATCCGCGCTTGTCTGATGTTATCGCGCTCGCTGCGGCCGTACGGCCGAAGACGATCATCCCCGCCTTCTGCGATCGCACGCAGCTTCCAGGCCTGGCACAGGCGCTGGCACCCGCACACGTCACCATGGGCGCGGTCGTGGAGTTTTAGAGCAACGTCCCATCGCGCGAACGCGGCCTCATCATTGCTTCACGTTAGTTCGGGCTGTGAGATTTCTCACAACCACCCGCGGGAATCCTTGTCAGAGAGACGCCATCGACGGTGCACGGAAGTCAACACGCCGCGGGATGGTCCCGCGGCGGCTTTCCCTCAAGGCGCCGTACCGACCGACAAGGAGACGTGTCATGAAATTCGCAATCAACATTGTTGCAGCCGCTGTTTTGCTGCTCGCCTCTGCTCCGGCCTTCGCGCATGGCGGCGGCATGGGCCATATGGGTGGCAACATGGGGGCCAACATGAGCGGCAACATGGGCAAGACAAGCCAGCCGCCGACGGTGATCGGCCGGCATGACGGCGACCACCACATGCACTGGCGCTACACCAAAACGATCAAGACGATCGGCAAGCTCCGCACCGTCCGCCTGAAAACCTTGTCGCCCCGCGAGGTGCTTCGCATCGAACGCGAGATCGGGCAGCTTCGTCTCGAGCTCTTCAAACTGGCCAACGAAGGACGCGGTAACAGCATCCTCGCCCACCGGATTCAGAACCGGGCCATGGTGCTCAGCAAACTGGTCAACGGCACGCCAAACTTCAACTGAACCGGCCCGCCAGGTTCACCCCTCTCTCCCCGCTTCGCTTCGCGAAGCGGGGCTGCGGCGTCGCTCTAACGTATCGCGCTTCAGATCGCGGCCGCTTATAGCTTCAACAGCTTCCTCGCGTTCTCGTAGTAGACCTTGTTCTTGTCTTCCGTCGACAGCCCCATTTTCTCGATCAGCTCGACGCCTTCTTTTTTCAGGACGAACAGCGGCGGCGAATCGGTGCCGAACACGAAATGATCGGCGCCGACCGATTCGAACGCGCAGCGTGCGCCCGGCACCCAGTAAGACGTGGATTCCAGATAAAGCATTTTGAGATAGTGGCTCGGCTGGTGCTTGATCAGCATCGGCTCATAGGTACCGAGAAAGAAGCACTCGTCCTGCAGCCGGTAAGCGTAGTCCATGCGGCCAATCATCTCGCAGATGCCGCCGCCGAGATGAGTCGCCATTACCTTGAGCTTCGGCAGCTTCTCGAACACGCCGCGCACGATCATGCGTGCCACCGCGAGCGCACCGTCCATCGGCCGGCCGACCGACGACGCCAGCCGATAATCGCGCATGCGCTCCTCGCCGAAGCCGACCGACGGCGGGTGGATCACGACCGGCACATCGAGTTCGCACGCCAGCTGAAAGAACGGAAACGCGTCGTCGTCGTCCGGGTAACTGCCCTGCAGGCTGGAAAGAATCCAGGCTCCCTTGAGCCCGTCCTGTTTCACCGCGCGTTCGAACTCGCGCAGGAACGGATCGCCGCCATACGGCACGATCGAGGCCATGCCGTAGATTTGTCCCAGGTACTTGTTCTGCTGTTGCGCGTTATAGCGGTTCTGCCGCTGGCAGCGTTCGAGCTGCTGCGCCCGGTCCATGTCGCGGAGATTGTGGATCGGATTGGAAATGACCGAAATATCGACGCCCCCGATCTTGGCGGCCTCCAGCACGTTCTCGATGGTGGCCGGCGGCCGGCCTTTCTTGGCGCCGACATTCTTGTGAAAGCCGGTGCCGGTGAACGTCTCGAAATCCTCCGGCGGAAAAACGTGCGTGTGAAAATCAATAATCATCGGCGCGATCCCTCCCCGCTTTCACCGCAGACAGACGCGGCGCTTAAGCACAGCAGCATACACCGTTGCGCCCTTGCTTTAGACCGCCGATGCGCATGAACTGTGTGCGAGCTATGCAGGGGGACGCATCTGACCATGACTTTCAGCCGCCGGAGCGTTGTCCGCTCGATCCCTCTCCTGCTCGCCAGCGCCAATGCCCGTGCGCAGACCGCAAGCGCCGCGGACAAAAACTGGCCGGTGCGGCCGGTGCGCTTCATCGTTCCCGCAGCCGCCGGTAGCGCCGGCGACGATGTCTGCCGGCTGGTTGCACAGAAGCTCGGCGAAAAATTCGGCCAGCAGTTCGTCATCGTCAATCAGCCGGCCGCGGTCGGCACGCTCGCGATCGCCGATCTCGCCCGCGCCGCGCCCGACGGCTACACGATCGGCCAGATATCGACCACCACCAACGTCATTGCCAAGCTGTACACGCCGGAGCTGTCGTACGACCCGGTGAAGAATTTCGCGCCGATCTCCCTCCTCGGCAGCTCGCCCTACGTGCTCGCGGTTTTCCCCGGCTTGCCGGCGAAGACCGTCGCCGAACTCGTCGCGCTCGCCAAGGCAAAGCGTCAGCCGCTGAGCAACGCCGTGTTCGGCACCATGAGCCTCGGCTTTTTGGCCGCGAAATTGTTCGAGCAACAAGCCAACATCCGGCTCAACCAGATTCCATACCGCTCATCGGCGCAGGCGGTACTCGACGTGGTCGCCGGCCGCGTCGACATGCAGGTCTCGACACTGCCGCCCGCGGTGCCGCTCATTCGCACCGGCAAACTGCGCGCGCTCGCAACCACCGGCGCGCAGCGCTTTGCCACGCTCGCCGATGTGCCGACGCTGGCGGAGTCGGGCTTTCCGGGCTTCGATGTCGCGCTATGGCTCGCCATAGCGGCACCGCTTGGCACGCCACCGGCGATCGTCAGCAAGCTCAACGGCGCGCTCGTCTCAATCCTGGCCACCGCCGACATGCGCCAAGCGATGCTGCGGCAAAGTTTTGTCGCGGAGTCGTCGTCGCCCGAAGGACTTGCCCAGCGCATTGGCGCCGACATGAGCAAGTGGCGCGATCTCGTTGCCGCGTCAGCCGGTGCGGCGAAGCCTTAGCAGCCGCGGGCGGCCTCTGGACCGGGAATAATGCGACTACCTCGCCTGCTGGCCGCGGACGCGGGGATGACCGATGCCGAGCGGCTTGGCGTCGAGCAGCACGATGGCAAGCCGGGCCGGCGCGCTGCTGCGATTGATCCAGGCGTGATTGGTGCCGCGCTGCACCATCACGTCACCGGCGCGCAGCTTTACGGTGGAGTCGTCCATGTCCATGTCGATCTCACCGTCGAGCACCGCAATGTAGTCAATGGTTTCGGTGCGATGCATTTCTGAGGCGATGCCGGGACCGAATTCCATGACGATGAAGCGCGTGCCGTTTTCCGGCGGCGCGGTGCCGAGAACGCGCGCGCCCATGTCCTCCGCGTTCTCACCGATGCCGATGTCGGCCGGCGTCGAGTCGGTACACCACATCAGCGTCGAGGCGACGCCGTCTCGCGGCAGCTTGGTGTTGGCGGCTGTGCCTTCGCGGATGACCTTGGCGACATTCTTGCCGTCGTGTCCGGTGACGACGCGGCGGATCGGTTTGTGAGGCATTTTCTTTACGTCCTTGCAGGTGCGCGTTTGAGATCGATGAACTCGATGACGTTACCGTCGGGGTCGCGGACATAGGCGCTGCGTCCGACGAACACGCCCGACTCGCGGTTTTCCTCCTTAAAAATCTCGACGCCCTTCTGCGGCAGCGTCTTGATCGTCTGTTCGTAGATTTCAGGCGTGACGCGGAACGCCGAATGAATCTGATGCTCGCCTTCGGCATTGAGCGTGATCGGGTTCGCCGAATAGGTCAGATTGAAAAAGTCGCCGCCCGCGCGCAGGAAAACGATGCGGTCGGTGCGACCGACTTTCTCGAAGCCGAGCAGGTCGGTGTAGAAGCTTTCCGCACGGTCAAGGTTCTTCACCGGAATGGTGAAATGCAGAACGCCTTCGGTCTTGGGCATGGGCCGTTCCTTCGTGCCACGACAGCGCACGCCGTAGGGCGCGCTGCGGGACGACGATAACGGAACGGCGGTGCGCCCGCTATGGGGCCGCGATACCACCTGCCCTGATGCCGGCATCGGCGCTGCTCACCGGACGCGGCGCGGCGCCGGTCGCGGCACCCGACGGAAAGCCGCCCAGGCGGCGTGCGATCTTATTCCAGACTCGCAATGCCCGGCCGGCGGGACGCGGCATGCTGTGCCGGCAGAACGCGATCTTGCGAACGAAGTTCGGCACGTTCCAGACGCTGCTGGTGCCGGCCGGAAAGAACACCATGTCGCCCGCTGCGAGCCGGTGGGTCTGCCCCTTTTCGTCGGTGACAAACACTTCGCCGGAAATGATGTGGAGGGTTTCATCGACCGAGTAGTGCCAGTTGAACCGGCCGGCCGTACACGACCACGCCATAGTCGAAGACGTACCGTCCGCGCTCGCCGCGAGCCGGCGCGAGCGCGCCTGCGGCGTTCCGGCGATGACCCAGTGGGGTGGGATCGGATCGTCCAACAAGTCGACGTCGGCGGGAGAAGCAAAGGTGATCTGTGACACGGTATGCCCCCTGTGTTACGGGGTCATTTAGCCGTCGCAGTCGCAAACAAAACGTAAATGGCGCCCGCGCGCTCTGGACATCCGCGCAACGGCGCCGCGCATCCGTATCAGTGAGGCTAAAAATTCGTCAGCGCGCTGTCGCCGCCGGATCGCCGGCAAGCCGGGCGGCAGTCTGCGGCCAGTCGCGCCAGGCGCGCCGCATCAGCGACAGCGGCGAGCGCTGCTCGGCCCTGCGGCCCTTCAGATACTTGAACCAATTCTCGTAGATCGCAACCGCCGCCGAGCGCCAGCCGCCGGTCGGATCAGCTTCAAGGCCGACCCCGAGCGCACCCATCGGGAAGCTCTTGAGCAGGTCGCCGTGCCGCTCGGCAAGCGCGCGTTCGCGGAACGCCTCGGCCCACGCCATTGCTTCGGTATCGAAATAGTTTTGCGGCGCAGCCGGATAATCGTCGCGCTCGCCACGCAGAAAGCGGCCGATATCGCGGCGGTACTCGCGCAGCAGCGACGTTGCCTCATATTCCGGATGCCCCTGGAAGAACAAATGGAAGCTGCCTTCCTGGCGCGCGAAGGTATCGACGCCGGCGGTCGGCGCGCGGGTCAGGATGCGGTAACCCGCGGCCTTGAGGTCCTGCTCGCGCAGATCGTTGTTGCGCGAGTGCGGGATCTGCATCGGCAGCTTGACGCCGCGCATCATCGGGTGCGTTTCCCCAGCCGCGCATGTGAACAATCCAGACAGCTTTTCGTCGAACGGCCGGCGCTCGATGCCATCCGATGCAAACACCGCCGCATGCGCGGCGAGACACGACCAGATCGTCGAATAGGTGTTGACGCGCGCCCAATTGATGACCTGCGACAGCGCCGGCCAATACGGCTCGTCCTTCAGGCTTTTCGATTTCGGCTCGTTGCCGGTGACGATCAGGCCGTCAAGCTGCGTGTCCCACAATTCGGCGATATCGCGATAGCGGCCCGCCATGTCGCGGCGGGCCGCATCGCCGCGCGGCACTTCGGGGATAGCGAACAGCAGCAGACGCACGACGGTGTCGGGACTGCCGGCACGGATGAGATCGGAGAACTGCCGTTCGGTCGCTTCAAGCGCCGAGTCCGGCATGTTGTTGACCAGACCGATATTGACGCAACTCGCCCCACGAACCGCGTGGACGGAAGCAGACTGTGCGGTATCGAGCAGGAGCGGCATCGGCCCTATTTCCCGTGTACCTCGAACCGCCTACTCGGCAGCGAGCAGCGGCGAGCGCTGCGCATGCGCCACCGCCAGCGCCTGGTCGAGATCGGCGATGATGTCGTCGATGTGCTCGACGCCAATCGACAGCCGGATCGTTTCCGGCAGCACACCGGCCTTAGCCTGCTCCTCCGCCGACATCTGCCGATGCGTGGTCGAAGCCGGATGGCAGGCGAGCGATTTCGAGTCGCCGAGGTTGACCAGCCGCTTGAACAGCTTGAGCGCGTCGTAGAACTTCTTGCCGCCTTCGAGGCCGCCGGCGATGCCGAACGTCATCAGCGAGCAGGCGCGGCCGCCGAAATATTTCTGCGCCAGTGCGTTATAGGGATTGTCGGCGAAGCCCGCGTAATTGACCCAGGCAACACGGGGATCGGCGCGCAGAAACTCGGCGACACGGCGTGCATTCTCGACGTGGCGCTCGACGCGCAGCGCGACCGACTCGATGCCCTGCAGCAGGAGAAACGACGACAGCGGCGAGATCACCGCGCCGGTGGTGCGCTGATAGAAACTGCGGCAGCGCGCGATATAGGCGCCGTCGCCGAAATGATCGGTATAGACCATGCCGTGATACGAGGCGTCCGGCGTCGAGAACATCGGGAAACGGTCGGCATGCGCCTTCCACGGGAAGCGGCCGCTGTCGACGATGGCGCCGCCGAGCGTGGTGCCGTGCCCGCCCATGAATTTTGTGAGCGAGTGAATGACGATATCGGCGCCGTACTCGATCGGGCGCAGCAGCACCGGCGTTGCCACGGTGTTGTCGACGACCAGCGGAACGCCGTGGCGCTGACCGACGGCGGCGAGCGCCTCGATGTCGCAGATGTTGCCGGCTGGGTTGCCGACGCTCTCGCAATAGATCGCGCGCGTCTTGCCGTCGATCAGCCTTTCGATCGCATCGGCCTGGTCGGATTCGGCAAACCGCACCGTGATGCCCTGGCTCGGCAGCACATGGGCGAACAGCGTGTAGGTGGTGCCGTAAAGCTGCGGCACCGACACGACGTTGCTGCCCATCTCGGCGAGATTGAGCACCGCATAATTCATCGCCGCCTGACCGGTGGCGACGCACAGCGCGTCGAGCCCACCTTCAAGCGCGGCGACGCGGCGTTCGAGCACCTGCGTGGTCGGATTGCTGATGCGGCTATAGCGATAGCCCGGCGCTTCGAGATTGAACAAGGCGGCGCCGTGATCGGCGCTGTCAAATTCGTAAGCGACGGTCTGATAGATCGGGACGGCTACGGCCTTTGTGGTCGGATCGGTCTCATAGCCGCCGTGGATAGCGATTGTCTCGCGTCTCATGCTTCCCCGCCATGTATTGGCAATGGGCGCAATTGTAAGGAGTTTCGGTTTCTTATCCGTGGCGTCGCATACGAACAAAGAGACCGCCACGGTTCCAGAGAAATAACCTTAATTGTTTTCCATCGCGCCAAACGCCGCTGCTTTTGCGAGAATGCGGCGGATATCACCGAAAGAACGATTTAAATCTTATTGATCTTGAAGCGGAACCTTCATCTTATTGGGCGATCATCGCGCATGGCTTTGATTGAGGCAGATCGCACGCTGCGGCAGACCGGCGGCAAGGAAAGCCCCGTTAAGAGCGTCATCGGCGACTGGGTGCGCGCCCTGGAAGCGACCGCGCCAATTGCCCGTAACCCACACCGGCTTTTGCTTGACGTCATCGCCGACCGGGCGTCGGTGCGCGGCGCCGCCTCCGCCCTCATCTCCGCACACGAGACCGTGAGCTTTGCGGACCTCGCCGCCCGCGCCAATCGCTATGCGCGCTGGGCGCTCGACCAAGGCATCGCAAAGGGCGACGCCATCGCGCTCTTGATGCCGAACTGCCCCGATTACCTGGCGATCTGGCTCGGCATCACCGCGGTGGGTGGCGCCGTGGCGCTCCTCAACACGCAGCTTCGCGGCCCCTCGCTTGCGCATTGCATCGACTTGGCCGCGCCTAGACATATCATCGTCGCCGCGCAATTGAGCGAGGCGTTCGAGACTGCGCGCGCGCGCCTTGCGAGCCAACCGGCACTGTGGCCGCACGGCGCCTCCGGCGCAGAAGCTTTGCAGATCGAACAAGCCATCGCACGCTACCCGGCCGGCGCGTTGTCCGCCGCCGAACGCCGCGGCACCCAGATCGGCGATCGCGCGCTCCTGATCTACACCTCGGGTACGACCGGACTGCCGAAGGCCGCCAATGTCAGTCATCACCGGCTGCTGCAATGGAGCCTCTGGTTCGCCGGCCTGATGAACAGCGGCCCGGACGACCGCATGTACAATTGCCTGCCGATGTATCATTCGATCGGCGGCGTCGTCGCGACCGGGGCCGTGCTGGTGAACGGCGGCTCCGTCGTGCTGCGCGAAAAATTCTCCGCGCAGAAATTCTGGGACGACATCTGCGATTTCGATTGCACGCTGTTTCAGTATATCGGCGAGCTGTGCCGCTATCTCGTCCGCGCCCCGAATCATCCGCGCGAGCGCGCCCACCGGCTTCGCCTCGCCTGCGGCAACGGGCTGCGCGCCGACGTGTGGCGGCAATTCCAGGAACGTTTCGGCATTGCGCGCGTACTGGAATTTTACGCTGCGACCGAAGGAAATTTTTCGCTCTATAACGTTGAAGGCAAGGTCGGCGCCATCGGCCGTGTGCCGTCGTTCCTCGGTCACCGCTTTCCGCTGGCGCTGGTGCGCTTCGATCATGACACCGGCCGGCCGATGCGCGGCGCCGACGGCTTCTGTGTGCGCTGCGCCACCGACGAGCCGGGCGAGGCCATCGGCCGTATCGGCGACGGCGCCGCGTTCGAGGGCTATACCAACAGGGCGGAGTCGGAGCGCAAAATCCTGCGCGACGTATTTGCGCGCGGCGATGCCTGGTACCGTACCGGCGATCTGATGCGAAAGGACGCCGGCGGTTTCTTTTATTTTGTCGACCGCATCGGCGACACGTTCCGCTGGAAGGGCGAGAACGTCGCGACCGCCGAGGTCGCGGAAGCGATCGCGGAATTTCCGGGCGTGATCGAGGCGACGGTGTATGGCGTCTCCGTGCCCGGCGCAGAGGGCGCCGCAGGCATGGCGTCAATCGTCGCCGATGGTGCGTTCGATCTTGCCGCGTTGCGTCAGCATCTGGCGAGCCGCCTGCCGGCTTACGCGCGGCCGCTGTTCCTGCGCATCAGGGATCGCATAGAAATCACCGCGACCTTCAAGCACAAGAAGAACGAACTGGTGCGCGAGGGTTACGACCCTGCGGCAACGCAGGACGCGGTCTATTTCGACGATCCGGCGCGACGGGCCTTTGTGCCACTCGATGTCGCCCTGCATGCGCGCCTCGTGGAAGGCACCATCCGTCTCTAAATCTGTCGGATCACACTGATGCGTTACTCCGCGGCTTCGGCCGGCGTTGCCTCGCGCAACGTGAAACGATCGCCGTCCGGGGTCAGTTCGAGATGGCGGCGGTGCAGCCCGGCAAGGGTCGAACGATGCCCGATGGAGATGATTGTCGTGCCCGGCAGGCGTTGCGCTACCACGGCGTAAAGCTCGGCTTCGAGTTTCTCCTCGACCGCTGAGGTGGACTCGTCAAGCAACAGCCAATCGGGCCGCAGCAGCAAGGCTCGAGCGATCGACAGCCGCTGCTGCTCGCCGCTCGACAGCCGCTGGGACCACACCTCCTCGCGATCGAGCTCACCGACGAGTCCGCCCAGGTGCGCCTCGGCGAGCGCAGCGCGGATGTCCTCGTCGCGATAGGTGCCGGCGACTGCCGGATAGGTCACCGCGGAGCGCAACGTGCCGATCGGAATGTAAGGCTTTGGCGGCAGTACCATGATCTTGCGGTCGGCGGGCTCGCTCACGCGACCCGTTCCGTACGGCCAGATGCCGGCAATGGCGCGGAACAGTGTCGATTTACCGGACCCGGAGGCGCCGGTCAGTGCAACGCTCTCGCCGCCCCTTAGCTCGACGTGTCGGGCGCTCACGACGTGCCGGCCGTCCGGCAGCGCGAGATCGACGTTGTCGAGCCCGATCGCATTGCCACTGGCGGCCGCGATGCGCGCCGGCCCTGCGCCGGCGAGCGCCTGCGCTTCGTCGATCGCCACGTCGAACGAGTTCAACCGATCGACCACCGATTTAAAGCCGGCAAGGTACATGTAATAGTTGACGAAGAAGGTCAACGCGTTGGCGACCTGCCCGAACGCGCCCGCGGTCTGCGTCATCGTTCCGAGCTCAATCTTGCGGGCGAAATAGAACGGCGCAGTGAAGATGAAAGGGATGATGGGCGAAACCTGACCGAAGAACTGGGTAAATGCCCACACCCGCATGCGCCGGTAGATCACGTCGAGATAATTGGCGATCAGCGCCGCGAAGCGTCCGCCGAGCAGATTTTTCTCCGCGGCCTCGCCGTCCAACAGCGCGACCTGCTCGGAGTATTCGCGCAGCCGAGCGAGCGAGAAGCGGTAGTCGGCTTCCATGTGCTGGCGCTGAAAATAGAGTTTGATCAGCGGCCGCCCGATCAGATGCGTAATCAGCGTGCCCGCGGCTGCGTAAATCAGAGCAACCCAGAACAAAAAGCCTGGAAGCGCGACGCTGGTGCCGGGAAAGGTGAACGACGCCGACAGCGTCCACAGCACGATGGAAAACGACACCAGGGTCGTGACGGTCGAGATCAACAGGATGGAGAAATCGTAAAGGCCGAACGTCTGGTTGGAACCGTCATTGCCGCCGTTGATGAAGCGGAAAATATCTTCGGAAATGCGCTGGTCGGGGTTGTCGGTCTGGCCCGACACCAGGCTGATCCGGTAGTGATTGTGATTGTTGAGCCAGCGCGTCACGAAATTATCGGTCAGCCATGTGCGCCACCGCAGCACCAGCATCTGCTGCACGAACAGTTCAACCACCGTCATGCCGACGTAGAGAAAAGCGTAAGGCGTGAATACAAATAGAAGCTGTTCCCAGAAAACGGTCTCATTGCGCTGTTGAATGGCGTCAAACCAGGCGCGGTTGAAGAAATTCAGCCGGACCGTGATGGCAACCTCGGCCTGATTGATGACGACGAGGAACACGATCATCGCCGCGGCGATGCGCCGCTCCAGCGATTGGTAGGCGGCAAACGGCCAGATCCGGGCGCGCGCCACATCACCGGCGTCGAAATAGCGATCGGCGATGCGCATGATCTGCTCGACGGTATGCAGCCGCGAAACCACATAGACCAGGATGGAAAAGATCGCGACCGTGAGCGACAGCGACTCCGGCGGCAGTTCCTCGGCAAAATATGTCGGCCACAAACCGGCGCGAGCGGCGACGACCGCAAGCCCGAAGATGATCGTCT
>DASZWK010000342.1:0-9162 GCA_035546235.1 Xanthobacteraceae bacterium
TACCTGGCTGCACAAATACATCGCCTTCATCATTGCCGGCGCATTCGGCGGCCTGTCTGGCGTGCTGTGGGCCCCGGCCAATGAGGCCGTCGTCAAGAGCTACCGCTCCAAATATGGCAAGGTTCCGTCATATTTTTCGGAGAGCAACTACACGACAGCAATGATGATCGATGACGTGATGAAACAAACCGGCGGCAAGTGGCCCGGCGCCGAGGCATTCATCGCCAAGATGGCGGCGCTCCACGTCGATGCTCCGCGCGGCCCGCTCAGTTTCGACGACATGCGCAATGTGGTGCAGAACGTCTATATCAAGAAGGTCGAGAAGACGAAGCTGTTCGGCTACGACAAGCCGGAGCTGTGGGACGTAGTCATCAAGACCTATCCCAACGTGAGTCAGTTCTGGACTTACGGCAAGGACGCGTTCCTCAAACAGCCGGTCTATAGCCGCGACTTTCCGCCGTGCAAGTTCTGCGAATAGCAGAGCGGGCGGATGGGTTGACGCGTGAGTGAACAGCCGCGAACCGGCGGCGGCCAGCCGGTGCTGGAATTACGCGGCCTGTCGAAGACGTTCGGCGGGCTGCGGGCGGTGCGCGGCGTTTCGCTCGCCATCATGCCGGGCGATCGCAAGGCCATCATCGGACCGAACGGCGCCGGCAAGACGACGCTGTTCAATCTGATCAGCGGCATCTTTCCCGCGAGTTCGGGACAAGTGCTGATGTATGGTCGCGACGTCACCTCGTGGCCGAGCCACCGGCGCACCGCGTTCGGCATGGCGCGCACGTTTCAGGTCACGAGCCTTTTTCCAAAGCTGACGGTGCTCGACAATGTGCTGCTCGCGATCAAGGGCCGCCGCGCGTCCAAATTCGTCATGTGGCGGCCGCTGTCGACCTATCGCGACGTCTATGACAAGGCGCGCCATCTGCTGCACGGGGCGGCGTTTCTTGATCGCGCCAATACCGAGGTGCGTTATTTGTCGCACGGCGAACAGCGCCAACTCGAGATCGTGGTCGGGCTCGCCAGCGATCCGGATATTCTTCTGCTCGACGAGCCGGCTGCCGGCCTGTCATCGGGCGAGTCCGCCGAAATGGCGCGCTTCCTGCAAAAGCTCGACCGGCGCACCGCACTCCTTCTGATCGAGCACGATATGGATATCGTGTTCGACGTGGCAAGCGACATCGCGGTACTGCATTTCGGCGAAGTGGTCGAGAGCGGTCCAGCCGAGCGCATCCGCTCCAGCACCAAGGTGCAGGAAATCTATCTGGGGACCGGCTGAACGCGGCAAAGTCTCATGGCGATACTCGACGTTCAGGACGTTCACACTTATTACGGCGAAGCCTATGTGCTGCAGGGGCTGTCGTTGCAGCTCGAACAGGGCCAGATTCTCGGCCTGCTTGGCCGCAATGGTGTCGGCAAGACCACGCTGGTCAACACCATTGTCGGCTTTGTGCCGCCGCGTCGCGGCAAAGTCTTTTTCAAGGGCGCCGACATCACCGGCAACTCGTCGTTCGCCATCGTGCGCAGCGGCGTGGGGCTGGTGCCGCAGGGCCGCCGCGTGTTTCCGACACTCAGCGTCGAAGACAATCTCCTTGTCGCCGAGCGCAGCCCGGAACGCCACGCCTGGAGCATGGAGCGGGTTTATGCGCTGTTTCCGCGGCTGCGCGAGCGCAAGCACCAGCGCGCCAAAACGTTGTCCGGCGGCGAGCAGCAGATGCTTGCGATCGGCCGCGGGCTGATGACGAATCCCGATTGCCTGATCATGGACGAGCCGTCGGAGGGGCTGGCGCCGATCATCATCCAGGGCCTGTGGGAGGCGATCGCTACTCTCAAGCGGGAGGGGCTTTCCATTCTGCTGGTCGAACAGAATGCCGCGCTGGCGCTCAAGCTCGTCGACTTCGTCCATGTCATCAGCAAGGGCCGCGTGGTCTATTCGGCGCCGCCCGGCGACTTGTGGGCGAACGACGAGATCAAGTCGCGTTATCTCGGGATTTGAGCGACACTGCTTGCGAGTCGATTCCCTGGTTTCGATTGTGGAGGAGTTATGAGTGACATCGCGCCGCCGGATTCTGTCCATCTTGTCGGCAGCATCGGTCTCGACACCGTGGACGACGTGTTTCGAACCGTCGGCGGGCTGTTGGGCCCGTATTTGCGCCGCGTGCCCGACGGCGAAGTCGGCGGCCGAAAGCTCTGGATCAGCTGGCAATATCCGCTGCTGCGCGCCAGCGCGTATCTGCGGCCCGATCCTTCGGGCGCCATTCGCCCGACCAATCGTTTTCCGCTGCTGACCCTGGCGGAAGGCGTCGCGCCCGGTGACGTCCGGTTCGGTGAACTCGGCTACGCCCGCGAGGCCCGCGCCTCCTATCTCGATTTTGTCGCGGCGCGCGACAGCGGAACTCTGCCGAAAAACATCCGCTTTCAGGTCTGCCTGCCGACGCCCTTTGCGGTCGTGAGCTCTGTCGTCGTGCCGGCGGTGTTGCCTGCGGTCGAGGCCGCGTACGAGCGTGCCATGATCGCCGAGGTGGCGGCTTTGTGCCGGCATATTCCGCACGGCGATCTGTGCATCCAGTGGGACGTGTGCAACGAAATGGTGATCTGGGACGGGCAGCCGAGCGACGCGGTGCCGTCGAACGTTTCCCGCGAGGCGATCATCGAACGCATGCGCCGGCTGTGTGCCGCGGTGCCCGACGATGTCGAACTCGGCCTGCACCTTTGCTACGGCGATTTTGGCGCGCGGCACTTCGTCGAACCCAAGGACGCCGCCCGGATGGTTGAATTCGCCAACGTGCTGTCGCAATCGGCCGGACGAAGGCTCGCCTATATCCACATGCCGGTCCCGATCGGGCGCAGCGATGACGCGTTCCACCGGCCGCTGCGCGATCTCAAACTCGCCGACGGCACCGAGCTGTTCCTCGGCGTCGTTCATGCCAAGGACGGCGTCGAAGGCGCCAAGGCGCGGATCGCCGCAGCGCGGCCCTACGCGCCGAAATTCGGCATCGCCACCGAGTGCGGCATGGCGCGCGCCCGTTCGGAAGACACGGTGCGGGCGCTTCTGCAAATTCACGCCGACGTGTGCGCGGGCGGCTGAAACTCATGTCCCGCAATGTTTATCTCGTCGGCAGCGTGCCGATGGCGAATACCGAGGAAGTTTTTTCGTCCGTGAGCGCCGCGCTTGGCTCGCGGATCAAGCGCCTTCCCGATGGCGAGACCGGCGAACGCGGTGACTGGATCACGTGGCTTGAGCCGGTGTTTGCCGGTAATCCGGCATTCGTGAAATCCGGCGAGTTTTTTCGCGTCCACTCGAGCGGCACCGGCCGCGAGCGCTACACCCTCAAGCCGGGCGTTGCCGTCGAGGCCGTGCAGTTCCCGAATCTGTTCTACGCCGACGTCGCCGCCCAGTCCTATGCGGTCTTCAAGCGGCTGAAGGACGCCGGCAAGATTCCGCCCGCAACAAAATTCCAGGTCGATCTCGTGCCGGCGCACTCGGTCGTGTGGCTGTTCCTGGTTGAGAATCTGCACGCTTCGATCGATCCGATCTACAACGACGCGGTCAAGCGCGAGATCGACAAGATCGCTGCGATTGTGCCGCACGGCGAACTCGCCATTCAGTTCGACATCGCGTCCGCGGTATTCGCCCGTCTCGAACGCAACGAGGCGGGCCGCTACGGCCGCACCAAGGCCGAAATGCAGGACGCCTTTGCCGGGATTGTGACCGATCTCGGTGACCGCGTGCCGGCTGGCGTCGATCTGCTTTATCACTTGTGCTACGGCGACTCCGGCCACCGTCACGTCGTCGAGCCGACCGATATGGGCGACATGGTCGAGTTTGCCAACCGCGTATCGCGGCAGATCGCGCGGCCAATAGAGCTCATTCATATGCCGGTGCCGCGCAATCGTGCCGACGACGCCTATTTCGCGCCGCTGCGGCGGCTCGAGTTGCGTGCAGAGACCGAGCTCTGTCTCGGTCTCGTCCACTACACGGACGGCGTCGATGGTGCGCGGGCGCGGCTTGGCGCAGCTCAAAAGTACGTTCGCGATTTTTCCATTGCCACCGAATGCGGCTTCGGCCGCCGCGATCCGGCAACGATTCCGGCGCTGCTGCGCCTGCATGCCGAGATTGCGGATTTGGATTGACGACAAGGACTGGCGTTAGCGGCAGCCACCGCGCGGGTCACCTGTGCAATCGTACCACGTTCGAACCGAGATGGCCGGTCAGCGCCAGCGCGATCTTTTCGGCGAGTTCGTCGTCGCCGAACGGTTTGCCGATGATGCGGGTTTCATCGACGCCGGCCAAGGCTGCGCGATCGGCGAAGCCGGTAGCAAACAGGATCGGCAGCGTCGGTTGCGCGAGGCGAACCCGCCGCGCCAGATCGGCGCCGTTCATTCCCGGCATCGCGAAGTCGATGATCAACAGCTCGACGCCGGACTCACGGTGCAGAATGTCGAGCGCAGCGCCGCCGCTGGCCGCCTCCAGCACTTGGTGGCCAAGCTCATGCAGCATCGCGCGCGTCACCTCGCGGACCTGATTGTCATCGTCAACCAAGAGAATGGTCGCGCCTTTGGGGTGCCGGTCGGCGCGCGCGCGCGAACTCGGAGGCTCCGGTTTGGCGATATCGCCCTTGGCGCGCGGCAGGAACAGGTGCACCGATGTGCCGGCGCCGAGCCAGGACTCGATGCGCACGCCACCGCCCGACTGTTTGGCGAAGCCGAGCACCTGGCTCAGGCCCAGTCCTGAGCCTTTGCCGACATCCTTGGTGGTGAAAAACGGTTCAAAAACCTTCGCCCGCACATCGTCGGTCATGCCCGTACCGGTATCGGACACGGTGACGGCCACATACTCGCCGGCCGGTGGTTCTTCGGGAAAATGGGGCGGTCCAAGAAGCAGATTTTCGGTTTTGACGGTCAGCGACCCACCGACTTCCATCGCGTCGCGCGCGTTGATCGCGAGATTGAGCACGGCGAGTTCGAGCTGCACCGGATCGACCATTGCCGACCACAGGCCGCGCTTGAGGCGCGTCTTGATGCTGGTGGTGCCGCCCATCGTGCTTTGCAGCAGATCGCGCATGCTGACGACCGTTTCGTTGAGATCGACCGGATGCGGCTCCAGCCGGCGGCGGCGCGAGAACGTCAGCATCTGGTCGGTCAGCTTCGCGCCGCGCTCGGCCGCGGCGCGAATGTAACCCAGGTGGTCGAACAACTTGCCGTCGATGCCCGCGGCGGTGAGGCCTCTTTCCAGGAATGTAAGATTGCCGAGCACGACGGTCAGAAGATTGTTGAAATCATGCGCCACGCCCGAGGTCAGCTGGCCGACGGCTTCCAGCCGCTGCATCTGCAGCAGCGTTGATTCGACGTTTTCCCGCTCCTTGATCTGGGTGACCAACTCCCGATTCGCCGCGGCGAGTTCGGCCGTCCGCTCCGCGACGCGCGATTCCTGCTCGTCGTTGAGCCTGCGACACTCATATTGGCGTTGCCGGCCGCGAATCGCGGTCCGTACCACGCTGACCAGGGTTGTCGGATGAAACGGCCGTTCGAGGAACGTCACGTTGCCCATCACGGCTGTAAGCTCGGCGGCGGCTGGATTGCGCTCCAACCCACCGCCGTGCTGCGTGAGCAGAATGAACGGCAGGTCGGACCATGGGGGTTGTGAGGATATCCATCCGATCAGCTCGCGGGTGTCGCCGCCGCGTATCGCCTCCTCGGTGACGACCGCGACATCCGCATTGCGATGAATTTCCTGAAGCAGTTCGTCAAGATCGACGCAAACGGTGGCGTGCAGGCCGGCATCGCGCAATATTTCCTTGGCCACCAGCGCGTCGCGGCCGCGCGGCGCCAGCAGCAATATATTTTCGCGCGGCTCCGGGTTCTGCGTCACGCATGCTCCGCTATCAAGGGTTCGCTGCCGCCGAGATAAGTCGGTACACCGCGCAACACGCCCTGGAATTGCTCCAGCGCCGGGCCGACATCGAGCCCGCGATTGCTGATACGGAACTCGCGGATCGTGTCTTCGTGCGAGCCGGTTCGTTTTTTGATCACCGAGATGGCGCGCCGCACGTGGCCGAGCGCCTCGAAATAGCGCAACATGATGACCGTATCGGCGAGGTATGTGACATCGACGGGCTGTCTCATGTCTCCCATCATGCCGTGCTGCGCTAAGGTCAGAAATGTCGCCGCGCCCTGCCGGTTGAGATATTGCAGCAGTTCGTGCAGGTGGAGGATCAGAAACTGCTCCTCCGGCATCGCCGCCTGGTAGCCATTGAGGCTGTCGATCACCACCGTGCGGATCCGCTCACGATCGACGCATTGGCGGACCCGGTGCGAGAATTCGCCCGGCGTCAGCTCGGCCGCGTCCATCTGCTCGATGAAGAGCAAATGGGCGTCGCGCATGGCGGCAAGGTCGATGCCGAGGTCCTTGGCACGCGCCAGCAGCAGTCCGAGCTCTTCGTCGAACACGAACATCGCGGCGCGTTCGCCGCGCGCGATTGCGGCGTTGACGTAGTTGAGGGTCAGCAGCGATTTGCCGGTCCCGGCCGGGCCGATAACCAGCGTGCTCGAACCCGCGGCGATGCCGCCGCCGAGCAGCTGGTCGATGGCGGCCACGCCGCTTTTCACGAGTTCGCCCGCAAATCCCTTGCGGTATTCGGCGGCGACCAGTCTCGGGAAGGCGACGACGCCGCCCGGTTGAATTGTGAAATCGTGATAGCCGTTGATGAAGCTCTGGCCGCGACACTTGACGACCCGCAGCCGTCGGCGTTCGCCGCCATAGATCGGCGCCAGCTGATCGAGATGGATGACGCTGTGGGCGATGCTGTGGACGGCGCGGTCGGTGCTCTCGGTCGTGAGATCGTCGAGCATGATGACGGTCGAGTTGTGCTGGGCGAAATAATGCTTGAGCGCCAGGATCTGGCGGCGATAGCGCAGCGAGCTTTGCGCCAGCAGCCGGATCTCGGACAGGCTGTCGATCACGACGCGCTTGGGTTTGAGGCGATCGATCGAATCGAAGATGCGCTTGACGGTCTCGCCGAGCTCGAGGTCGGACGAATACAGCAGGCTCTGATGCTGGTCCGGGTCGAGCACGCTTTCCGGCGGCACCAGCTCGAAAATCTCGATCTGTGGCCCGATGGTCCAGCCATGCGAGCGTGCGCCGTCTCGCAGCTCATGTTCGGTCTCGGCCAGGCTGACGTAAATTCCCGGCTCGTTTGCCGCTGCGCCGGCGAGCAGAAACTGAAGTGCAATCGTGGTCTTGCCGGCGCCCGGACTGCCTTCAAGCAAATGCAGTCGATTGCGCGCGAGGCCGCCGCCCAGCACGTCGTCGAGTCCCGCAACTCCGGTGGAGGCGCGGGGCAAAAATGTCGCCATCGCATCCATGCGCAAATGCCATTCGATCAGGGTGTGCTTGAATACTGGTTGGGGACGCGCCAACGGGCGACGCAGCGCGTCGTGGATTCGTCTATGGCGGGCTGGCCATGGTCTGGTCTCCCCGATTGGGCCGGCGATTGGGTCCGTGCGTCACGTCAGCGGAAAAAACGCCGACCCGGCAGGAAAGTTCCAACCGGGTTCCACAGAAGAGGCGTGCGCATTCAAAGGCTTAGCGCCGCCGTTAGCTGCGCGCCGACGACTCTTTACGTCGGGCACACGGCTCCGGTTTTAATCCATGCCTCGATGAGCGCGCCAAGCTCCTGTTGCGTGCCAGGCGCTGGTTTACGGCCGAAGCCGGGCGCCCAGCCCAGCCGACCAGCGTGTCGGTCGCCATATGCGTCAAAATCTCCTGGAGCGAACGGCCGCCGTCGCGCGCCGGATATTTGATCTGCACGCAGAGATCTCGCCGGGCGTCTTGCCCTGCCAGGCCATCTCTCGGGGCGCCAGGTGCCAGTGCGGGTTTCCGGGCATGCCGGCGGCATCGAAATTGGCGCTCTGGTGGCAGCTGGCGCGACGCATCGACGCTGTGCCGAAACCGTCGGGGCGGCGCGCGACCGGGGGCTGATGCAGCCTTTGTGTTTCACCCTGGAGCGGCCGATCGCCGGCCGGGTGGCAATTCACGCAGCGCGGCGAAGTCAGCACCTTTCCGGCTTCCGTGAACAAAGCGGCGGATCGCGCCGCCGTGTCGCCGATCCCGCTAAAGCTCTGCGGCGTCGCCAGTACGGCCGACGGCTCCGCGGAATAAACGTCCGTCAGAAACGGCAGGCCGAGCGCTATCATCAGCGCAACGAGCAACGCGATGCGCTTGGCTGGAGTCATGATCGGTCTCTCCTGCGACGCGGCAGCAGCCGCGCGGTCCTGCTAGCTCAGGTAACGATTCGGATCGGCAAGGATCACTGCACGCACGGCCTCGTGATATTTCACGTAGCCGGTGCAGCGGCAAAGGTGGCCATTGAGAGCATCGCGGATGGTGGTATCGAGGTCGGCGCGCGGGGCCGGCGTTTTCGCCAACCGCTCGAGCAGCACTTGGCCTTCGTTCAAGAAACCCGGCGTGCAGTAGCCGCACTGAAACGAGAAGTGTTCCACAAAAGCCTTTTGCTGCACCGAGAGTTGCCCGTTCTGAGCATGGCCCTCCACCGTGCGGATCGACTTGCCGGAAAAGCTTGCCGCCGGCACGACGCAAGTCGGGCTGGTGTGGCTGGTGCCGTCGGGATTGTCGACGATCACCGCGCAGCTCAAGCACTGCGCCAGCCCGCAACCGAATTTGGTACCGGTCATTCCCAGATATTCTCGCAGGAAATCGCTGAACAGCACGTTATTCTGTCGCGCGACATAGATGGTGTTGCTGACGGCGTAGGTCCTGTCCCAATCGGCGCCGAGCATGCTCTTCCAGTCCGAGATCACGGTCATCCAGTGCGCGACCTGGGTCTGCGCCGCCCAGGTGATGTCGAGCTTCAAGAACGGAGCCTGCTCGTCGGAAAAGGTCTTCAGTGCGGCAAAGGTGACCGCGCCTTTGGTCACGCAATCGTCCATGAATGCGATGTTGTTCTGCAGGATGGTCCGGTTATTGTCCCGCCACTCCGCGGGCATCGGCGTCGCGTCGAGGCCGTCGAGCGCCGACTTCATCCGGCTGCGATAGGCGAGCATCGAGCCGCGCCAGGCCTGGCCGTCGGGACTATTCAGATACGGCCCCACCACTTCGGCCAGCGCCATTGTGCTGTGGCCGATGGATTTCAGGAGCTGATAAACGAC
>DASZWK010000343.1:0-2427 GCA_035546235.1 Xanthobacteraceae bacterium
TCCGCTTCCCCTTTTGTTTGCGGCCTGGGTGGGCACAGGGAAAAACCCAGGAATGGCGCAAGGGGAAGGCGTTAGAAAAAATGGTGGGATGAAAAACTCGCGCGCGAACAAAAATCGCGCCGTGAGACCGGGAGCGCTTGCCCGTAATCCTCATCCTGAGGTGCGAGCGCAGCGAGCCTCGAAGGATGCAGGCCCCCAGATCGGCTTAGCCAATCTGGGCATTTTGAATGCCGAATCGGACACATCCGATTTCGGATGCGCCTCGGCCTCATCCTTCGAGGGCCGCTTCGCGGCTACCTCAGGATGAGGAATTTGGCGCACGCGGGGAGAGGGAGATGAGGAACACAGAATGGCCGCGAAAGCGGCCGAAATGCTGCTGCGATTGGCGTGCAAACCGCGGCAGGCTGCTTTAGGCTTGTGGCGAAACGCGCGGGAGGTCATGGAGGCTCGAGCGCGATGATTTCAGGTCGTTCGTCATTGCGAGCGGAGCGAAGCAATCCAGGGTGGCTTGCGATGCCCGTGAGGCCGGTCTGGATTGCTTCGTCGCTGTCGCTCCTCGCAATGACGGCGATTGCAGCGTATCGACCTAACCTCGTCCCGTTCTAGTCACAGCACGCTTGGAGATGCCGTGCAGACGACGCTGCTCGGATTGGCAATCGCGATCATCCTGGCGCTCGTCTCGGCGATCGTGGCGCCGCTGGTGATCGACTGGAATCATTATCGCGATCCGATCGAGGCCGAAGCGAGCCGCCTCACCGGCATGACGGTGCGCATCAACGGTTCGATCGACGCGCGGCTTGTGCCGACGCCGGTCATCACGCTCCGCGATGTCGTCACCGGCGCTCCGGCCGGCGCCGACGCGGCGGGTGCGCAGCCGCTGCTGCGCGCCAGGGAGATCAAGCTCGAACTTGCGCTCGGCGCGCTGTTGCGCGGCAAGATCGAGGCCACCGATGCGCACCTGATCGAGCCGGAGATGCACGTCGGGCTGGATCGGTCCGGCGCGCTGACCGTGCCGGGGCTGGCGCCGTCGTTCCGGCCGCCGGCGCTGTCGATCGCGCGTTTCAGTGTCGAGAACGGCCGCGTCGTCCTGACCGACGCCGTGTCGCGGGCGCGCCTGGTGCTGCAAAAACTCTGGTTCGACGGCGAGATGGCGTCGTTCGCCGGGCCGTTCAGCGGCCGCGGCGCGACCGTCGTCGGCGATCAGCTCTATGGCTATCGCATCTCCGGCAGCCCGACGCGCGGCGGCACGCAAATCAGGCTCGGCATCGATCCGTCCGACGTGCCGCTGACGGCGCAGTTCGACGGCACGCTCAAGTTTGCGCAAGGCGTGCCGAGTTTCGACGGCGCGCTCGCCGCGGCCCGGCCGGTCGGGGCGACGCTCGCCAACGGCAAGCGCATCGTCAGCGTGCCGTGGCGCGCGGCCGGCGCCATCAAGATCACGCCGTCGGCCGCCAAGGTGACGAACCTGACGTTCCGCTACGGTCCGGAAGAGCGTGCGCTGAATTTCACCGCCAGCGCCGATGTGACGCTCGGCGACACGCCGCAACTCAGCGGCAAGCTCTCCGCCATGGGGCTCGATGTCGATCGCGCGCTGGCCGCGCCCGACGTCACGGATCGGCCGCCGCTCGTCATGATGCGAAGTTTCCTGCCGGCTTTTCTCGCCGGTGCGAAATTGCCGATGCCGGCGAAGATCGCGCTCCGCGTGGATTCGCTGACGCTCGGCGGCACCACGCTCGAGGCGCTGTCGGGCGATCTCGATTTCGATCAGCGCGGCTGGACGCTCGACAACTTTCAGTTCCATGCGCCGGGCCTGACCCAGGTGAATCTGAGCGGCCGCCTCATCGGCGCAAAGCAAGGATCGGGAGCGGGCCAAGGATTGGGAGCGGGGGAGGGCTTCGCATTCAGCGGCCCGGCGAAGCTTGCGTCCGCCGATTTCGAGACGCTGCTCGCCTGGCTCGACGGCCGCAATGGCGCGCGCGCCTCAAAGGAAGTGCGGACCTTCACCGCCCAGGGCGATGTGACGCTCGCCAGCGATCGCATCGCGGTCGAGCGGCTGACGGCGGCGCTCGGCGAGGAGACCGTCGCGGGACGGCTCGCCTATGCGTGGTCGCGCAGCGATCGCCCGGCGCGGGTCGATGCCGAACTGCGCGCCGGCGCGCTCGATCTCGACGCGCTGTCGGGTTTCGCCAAATCGGCGCTGGGCGGCGGGTTCGGGCTGCCGCAAGAGGCGACGCTGGCGCTCGATATCGGTACCGCGACGTTCGGCGGTGTCCGCGCGCAAGCGGTCAATGCCGCAGTCAAGCTCGACGCCGGAAAACTTCAGATCGACCGCCTCGCGATCGGAGATCTGGCCGGCGCCAAGCTGGCGCTGAGCGGACAGATCGACGCCTTGTCGTCGCGGCCGCGCGGTCAGATCACGCTCGATCT
>DASZWK010000344.1:0-7671 GCA_035546235.1 Xanthobacteraceae bacterium
ACGACCCTTGGCGAGGTCGGCGGCAATGCAATGACAATGCAACTAGGATTTGGCTATCTGATCGGCTCGATTATATTTGCGGCAGTGTTGATTATTTTGGTGGGAGTACAAATTGCGGCGAATCGATTTCGGCCTTTTTTATACTGGGCGGTGATTGTCGCTACGACGCTCACCGGAACGACTCTGGCTGATTTCTTTGATCGATCACTCGGCATAGGCTATCTGGGCGGATCGCTTTCGTTGTTTTCGTTGGTCATTGCGACTATCGGCGTTTGGTATTGGAGGCTGGGTTCTGTATCTGTACAGACTGTCGTCTCACCCAAAGTAGAGGCCTTCTACTGGGCAACGATAATGTTCTCGCAAACGCTCGGCACCGCGCTTGGTGACTGGATGGCCGATGATACTGGTCTAGGCTACAACGGCAGCGCGCTACTGATCGCAGTCGTGCTCGCGGTCATTGCCGCCGTATACTTTTTCACCAGGGTTTCCCGAACCCTGTTGTTCTGGGCGGCATTCATCCTGACGCGACCATTGGGAGCGACGATTGCCAATTCCTTTGACAAGCCGGTTTCTCATGGCGGGCTGGCGGTCGGCGATCTGAAGGCCTCGGCGGTTCTCGCCGTCTTGATCGTCGTTTCGATATTGATCATTCCGCAGCGCGCTGGACGGCACGTTGGGGCGACATAAATACCTTCCACATTAAGGAACACTTGGTGATGAGCCGAACGGCCGCTTCGCGAGAGGCCGTCAGCCTTTGCGCCGCTTCACCCCGCTTGTGCGCTCAGCCTTCGCGCGCTCGCGCGGCGCCTTGGCGCGAATGTCTTCAAGGGCGTCGGAAGCGTGCCTGAGTACGTCATACTGCTCGATGCTGATGATCACGAGACGATCACGACCATTCTTGGTCACGATGATGGGGGTCGACAACGCATCGTCGCTGAAAACACCGAAATTGCGAATGAGCTCGACGGTTGAGACCCGTTTCATCTCGAAGCCGCCTCTGGCGCCGCCACTGCAATTGCAAATCGCTTGTCCAGTTTCTTATTTCGCTCGGACGCACGTTCCAATCAGGCTAACTCCACACCGGGATCTGGGACACACCCGCGATCTCGATCGCCGGCCGCCCGACATGGACTGACAATCGAGCCAAACCACTGCCAGCGCAGAATCGCGGATTATGACGCCGACCGCTTCCTCACCAATGACGCGAGCCGATTGCGTAAACGCCTGGCGAGCCAAGAACTGCGGGCGGTCCGGGTGCAGCGATGACGATACTTGCGATCAGCGCTGCAGTCGGGACGGCATTGCGGATAGCACCCGCCGACCGCCCGCCGAGACCCCTCGGCAGCGAAGCCTAAGTTGACGGCGAAGCGCTCGGCGCTTCGCCGTCATGGTGGTGCGTGGAGAGCGGTTACCAGCGGCACCAGCAGTGATGGTGACGCACGTAGACGCGGCGCACGACGACATGGACGTAGTGATGATGGACCGGCTCCGCGATGCCGGTGACGCGCAGGAACGTGCCCTTCAGGCACGACTCTGCCGGATCGCCGTCCCTGAGCTGCATATTGAGGACGTTATGGTTGACCATCGTCAGGTAGTACGAGCAGGACAGACCCTTGCCGCTGATCTGCACATTGCTCCCGTCATCCGAGTTCGCGGTCAGTCTCGCCTCGCCGCTGTTCGACAACCAGACTTCCCAGCCGATCGAGCCACGGACGATCTTCATGTTCTCGCCGGTCGATGCGTTATTCCATTCGCCGGCGAGCTTGTGCTTCCAGTGCCCGCCGTCGGCCTGAGCCACACCGGCCCCCGCCACGACAAAGGCACACGCAATAAGCCATCCAAAGAGACGCTTGGTACCAGTCATTGAGCCCTCCACTCCACTGTTGCCCCAGTTTCCTCTCCAAGGGTCGTCAGCATCATATGCATTAACCATGTTACTTGTAAAGTACATATAATATGCGTTAGTAGAATGATGCAGGGCGCAGCTCGGGGGAGCGCGTCGATGGCCGCCTTGGCGCTGGCGCGCGTGACACCAGAAATGCCGGCACCGATTGCTGCATCGCAGCGAAATCGGCCAGGCCTGCCGTCCAGCGCGCAAACAAGCGCGCGGGCGAAGCCGGTCGCCTCGGCCGCTCGGCTCCGGTGGCTGGGCGCTCGCCGCCAAGCAACGCCGGCGTTTTCCAGTGAACAAGCGGAGGAGCGCGACCATGTCTGAGCAAAAACACGCCGATCGCCGCATCCTTTTGCTTGTCATGGCCCTCTTCGCGGCGACCGCCGTCCATGCCGCGACGAAGGATGCCGCGACAAAGCACGCCGCCACCAGGATGACCGCGAGCAAAAACGCCGCGACCAAAATCCCCGCCGCCAAGAATGTTGTGATCAAAGATGCCGCGACCAAGAATGCCGCGACTAAGACCGCCGCCGCCAAAAAGGCGGGCGCCAAAAACGCGGTCGTCAAAAACGCGGGCGTCAAGAAACCCGCCGCTCGGCCCGCTCCTTTGGCAATCAGTCTCCCGCGGCTCGCCGGCAGATGGAAAGGCGACAAGTCAGGGATGGAAGTCCAAATCGAACAGGGCTCGATTGGGTGGGAGGTTTGGCTTTCCACCGACGGCCAGGCGCGGATTACCCAGCCGGAGGCCGACCCCAAGATCATCAAAATCCAGAGCCGCAATCTCACCTGCACCTACAGCGTCACCGTGCCCGCCGCCCAAACGATGAAATGGGAAAAGACGCCCGGGCAGCCGGATTCACGGTGTCTCGGGGATTCTTTCACAAAGTTGGGATCGGCTCCTCAGCGGGCCAGACCTGTCGCAGCGATGAAGCCTGCGGCGCAATCGAAGCCGCCTGCCGGAAACGGCAGGCAACCGTAGCGGCCGTCACAGGTCCTGGACAGGGCTTTCGCGATCTGTTGCGATAGCGAACTGTCTTAAGCATCTTTTCGGAAGACCGGCATCCATCCGATCGGGTCGGGCACGGGCTTTTTCCGGATCGTGCGCGAAAATCAAGGAGCTTGCCCGATGACAATCATCGATTCCCAGGTTCACGCTTATGAGGCGAACACGCCGAAGCGGCCCTGGCACAACGTGCCGAACTGGCCGCCTCACGTCACCGGCGACGAGATGTGCGCGGCGATGGACAAGGTCGGCGTTGACGGCGCGATCTTCATCTCCGCTTTCTCCATGTACCGTTATGACGCGAGCTACGCGGTGGAAGTGCAGCGTGCCCATCCGGACCGGTTCGCCATCGTCAAGCCGGTCGACCCGGATGATCCAGCGGTGGCCGATGTCGTCGCAGATTGGAAAAAGACGCCGGGCGCGGTCGGCGTTCGCATCATGCTGACCAAGGAGCCGGGCCGCGACCGCTCACCGACCGATCCCGGCCTTGATCGCATCGCGCGGGCGGCCGCGCAGCACGACCTTCCGGTCAACGTGCTGTTCTGGGGCAACCTCGACGCTGGCACGACGCTGGTCGACCGTCATCCCAACACGCGTTTCATCATCGACCATCTCGGCATCCTGCAGCCGCGCACGCCGCCGGCGCCGAAGGAGCCGTGGGCCGATCTGCCGAAGGTTCTGGAACTTGCCAAACGCAACAATGCGGTGATCAAGGTGAGCGGCGCCTGCACGCTGTCGCAGAAACCGTATCCCTACCCTGACATCTGGGATCCGCTCGCCCGCATTTTCGACGCGTGGGGTTTCGACCGCTGCCTGTGGGGCACCGACTGGACCCGCGCCTTCGCGGTCGTCAATTACGAACAGGGTGTTGAACCGTTCCGCACGACCGATCGGTTGAGCGAGGCCGAACGCGCGATGCTGATGGGCGGCGCGACAGCCAAAGCCTATCGGTGGTCGCCGAAGAAACGCTAGGCTTCGACAATCTTCACTCCGCCAATCCAGCCACGGAAATTTGTCATGCTCAGCCGTTATCTGAAACTCGCAGCGCTTGGTGCGGGCCTTGCATCGGCTCTTACCGGATACAGCGCTCGCGCCATCGCACAAAGCTATCCGACGCAGCCGATCAGGATCATCGTCGGATTCGGTCCGGGTTCGGCGGCGGATGTGCTGGCGCGACTTGTCGGCAAGCAAATGGAGGCCAAGCTCGGCCAAGCCATCGTCGTTGAAAATCGGCCCGGCAACAGCAGCATGACGGCGGCGGAGTCCGTCGCCCGCGCGCCGGCCGACGGCTATACGCTGTTCATGGCGACCGTCGCCAATGTGCTCAACCCCGTGCAGATGCATACGTCGTTCAATCTCGGCAGCGATCTCGCACCGGTCGCGCTCCTCGGCATGGTCCCCAACGTGCTGGTGGCGAATCCCTCGGTACCCGCCAATAATCTGAAAGAGCTGATCGCGTTAGCCAAGAGCAAGCCGGACAGCCTGACGTTCGGATCGTCCGGCGTGGGCACCGCCGGTCACATGGCGGCCGAACTGTTCAATCAGACCATCGGCACCAACATCGTCATTGTTCCCTACCAGGGCGGCAGCAACCAGTCCGTTGTCGATCTGCTCGCCGGACGGATCAAGCTGATGTTCGGCGTCGCCGTGACGATGGCGCCATATGTCGCGACAGGGCGGTTGAAAGCCCTCGCCGTAGCGCAGCAAAAGCGCGCCGCCATCATGCCGGACGTGCCAACACTCGCGCAGGCGGGCATGCCCGGCTACGATGCCGGCATCTGGATCGGCCTCTTGGCGCCAAAGGGCACGCCGGCTGCCATCGTCGACAAGCTCTCGGGCGCGGCCGACGATGCGCTGAAGGTCGCGCAAGTCGAGATGACGCTGAAGAAGCAGGGCACTGACCCGATTGGCGGCACGCCGAAGGAATTTTCCGATTACATCACGGCAGACATTGCCAAGTGGACGAAGGTTTTGGCTGCCGAGGTTCATCAGAAATGACGGATGATGGAATGAGCCGGCTCCGCTATCGCGCAGCCGGCTAATCCAGCCATCATACGAAAATCGGCGCGGTGCTTTTTGGTCGCCCGCCGATCAGAATCTGGGGAAGCGGGAGCAGGAATAAGGGTGCCAGTAGCACCAACCGCGACCGTACCTGAAGGTCCCCCAAAAGGCCGGGTGGGCCTGATTTCCGCCGTGACCGATCTGGCCTGTGCCGATCGACCCATGTCCGCCGCCGCGCGCCGAAGCGATGCCGGGGGTGAATGCAAGCGAGGCCAGAACCAGCGCGGCGATTGCGATTGACGATTTCATGATGTGCTCCTGTTTCGGTCGAAACAAGCGCCCGATGCGCTCTGTTCGTGGTGAGGAGCATGCTGTGGAGCCGCGCGGGGCGATGTGATCGCCGTCACAAAATGTCGGATTCAGCGCCCTATTTCTTGCCCGGCGGAGCGACCTTGACCTGGAGCTTCGCCAGTTCGCCTTGCAGCTTTTTCACGGTCGATTGCAGCGTCTCGATCTCGGCGCGGGCGGCGGCAAGCGCCCGCCCCTCACTGTCGATCTTGGCCTGCGTTTCGCGGCTCAGCTTGAGCATCGCCTGCTGCAGAAACTCCACGTTCGCCTGCAGGCAGGAGGTCCGGCGCTCCATCTGCTTTTCAACCGTGCAGATTTGCATGCCGCGAACGTCCTGGGCCTTCGCCGGCGATTGCGCGGCCGCAAACGTCATAACGACGCCCAGGCATGGCGTCAGCCAAAGCACTGTGCGCAAAGTGTGTTGCCGCTCGTGTTTCATGTGTGAGAGCATATACGATAACGCGGCGGCAGCGGGAGAGAGTGAATGGGACAGCTTGTCGACGGACAATGGCGGACCGAGAACATCCTGTTCAATCACGACGACAAGGGACTGTATTTCAAGCGCGACTCGGTTTTCCGCGACCGTGTCAGCAGTGACGCCGGCGCCGCGTTTCCGGCCGAACCCGGCCGCTATCACCTGTATTGTTCGGTCGCCTGCCCGTGGGCGCATCGCACGACGCTGATGCGCACGCTGAAGAAACTTGAGCCGTTCGTGACCCTGACGAACACGTTCCAGGAGATGGGCGGCCAGGGCTGGTCGTTCGGCGAAGCCGGCCACATCGTGCCGGGCACCGACCGGCGGGTGCGCTTCCTGCATGAGCTTTATACGATCGCCGATCCGGCCTGCACGACGCGGGTGACCGTTCCAACCTTGTGGGATGCCAAGACCTGCCGGGTCGTCAACAACGAGTCGTCCGAAATCATCCGCATGTTCAACAGCGGCTTTGCCGGCATCGCCGAGCCGACGCCCGACTATTATCCCGAACCGCTGCGGCCGCAGATCGACGCCAGCAACGCGCTAGTGCTCAAGGGCGTCAACAATGCCGTCAACGGCTGCGGCTACTCGATCTCGCAGGAAGCCTATGACGGCTCGGTCAAGCTGTTGTTCGAGACGCTGGATGGCTTGGAAGCGAAGCTGTCGCAGCAGCGCTACCTGTGCGGCGACACCGAGACCGAGGCGGACTGGCGGCTGTTCCCGAGCCTCGTTCGCTTCGATCCCTGTTATTACGTCGGCTACAAGTGCAACCTGCGCCGGCTCACCGAGTATCCGAACCTGTCAAACTATCTGCGCGATCTGTACCAGACGCCCGGCATCGCCGCCGTCTGCGACATCGCCGGCATGAAGCGCGGCGTTTACAGCAAGGCCGGCCCGTTGGGCGCCAACGGCATCATCCCGGCCGGCCCGAGTGTCGACTATTCACGGCCGCACGATCGCGACCGTTTCGCCCGGCGCCATTGAATTTAGTGCAGCGGCGTGGTCGTAATGGTGCGGCAGGTATCGTGATAACGAGACAGGACCATGCGCTATTTCAGAATCGTCGCTGCTGTGATTTTGCTCGCTGTCGCCAGTCCGGCGCTTGCCGAATATCCCGATCATCCGATTCAGATCGTCGTGCCCTACACGCCCGGTGGAACGGTCGATCTGCTCGCGCGCGCGCTCGGCCAGAAGCTCACCGCGGCGTGGGGGCAGCCGGTGGTGGTCCTCAACCGTCCCGGCGCCGGCGGCAGCGTTGGCGCCGACGTCGTCGCCAAGGCGCCGGCCGATGGCTATACGCTGTTGCTGTCGACGAATTCGCCGTTGACGACCAATCTCGCGCTCTATCCAAACCTCAGCTACGACCCGCTGCGGGATTTCGATCCGGTCATTCTGGCCGGCGAGAATTCGCTGATTCTGGCGGCAAACCCGAAGCTGCCGGTCAAGAATGTCGAGGACTTGATCGCGCTCGCCAAAAGCGAGCCGGGCAAGCTCAATGCGGGCACATCCGGAAACGGCTCGACCGGGCATTTGTCGCTTGCCACCTTCAATAAGCTCGCCGGCGTCTCGATCACGCACGTCCCGTACCGCGGCGGCGTGCCGAGCCTGATGGCGGCGATCTCAGGCGAGGTGCAACTCGTCTTCAGCGACATCGTGCCGGCCATGCCGCAGGTCGCCGATCACCGTTTGAACGCGCTCGGCCAGACCGGCCTGCATCGCGCCCATATCGCGCCGAATATTCCGACGCTGAACGAGGCGGGATTGCCGGGCTTCAACATCACGGCCTGGATCGGCGCCGTCGCGCCCAAGGGCACGCCCAAGGCCGTCGTGCAAAAGCTGAACGCGGAAATCGAGCGCACGCTCAAAGACCGGGAATTCGCGGCGAAGATTTCAGCGATCGGCATCGACCCGCTCGGCGACACGCCGGAAGAATTCGCCGTGTTCCTGCGCATG
>DASZWK010000345.1:0-6432 GCA_035546235.1 Xanthobacteraceae bacterium
CCGCCGCAATGCGGGCAGAGGAAATAGCTCATGTTCTCGACGATGCCGAGCACCGGCACGTTGACCCGGCGGAACATGGCGATGCCGCGCCGCGCGTCGATCAAAGCGAGATCCTGCGGCGTCGAGACGATGACCGCGCCCTTCAATGGCACCTGCTGCGCCATGGTGAGCTGCGCATCGCCGGTGCCCGGCGGCATGTCCACCACCATCACGTCGAGGCTGCCCCACTCCACTTCGCGCAGCATCTGGGTGAGCGCCGACATCACCATCGGGCCGCGCCAGATCATCGGCGTCTCTTCCTCGATGAGGAAGCCGATCGACATCACCGGCATGCCGTGGCGCTCGATCGGTTTGAGCCGGGTGCCGCCGATGGTCTGCGGACGCTCGCGAATGGCGAGCAGCTTGGGCAGCGACGGACCGTAAATATCGGCATCGAGAATGCCGACTTTGAGTCCCAGATCGCGCAGGCCGAGCGCGAGATTGACCGCAGTGGTCGATTTGCCGACGCCGCCCTTGCCGGAGGCGACCGCAATGATGGCGCCGACGCCGGGAATGCCGGCCGGCGCCTGCGGGGCGCGGCCGCCGGGCCGCGGGCGCGCTGGCGCGGCTTGCCCTTGGGTTTGGGCTTGCGGACGGCGTGGCGCGGTGGCGCTCCCTGCTCCCGGTGCGCGTTCGCCGGTCAATGCGACGAGCGCGGAGGTGACGCCGGGGATCGCCCGTACGGTCTGCTCGGCGCGCCCGCGTATCGGCTCCCATTGCGGCACCGCGGCCGCGTCGACGGTGATGGAGAAAAACACCTTGCCGTCGGTGACGACGATGTCGGACAGCGTGCCGCTTTCCGGAAGCGGCTTGCCGTCGGGACCCGAAACCTTGCTAAGCGCCGAGCGGACATCGTCCTGAGAGACTGCCATGACGACCTACATAAGCCTGCTGCCGTGACGGTCAACGTGATCGCGCCGCGCGGTTCGGCCGAGATCGAACTATGGGGACCGGATTTGACCTATAGTCGGCCATTCAACCGGGATTGCAACAATGCTGGCTTACATATTCTGGCACCGGCCGTTCTCCCACGTCGACCGCGCACGCTACGAGGCGGCGATGCTGCGCTTCCAGGCCGCGCTCGCGGCTGCGAAGCCGCCAGGCTTCATCGCCGCCGTGTCGTTCCGGATCGAAGCGGTGCCGTGGCTCGGCGATCACGAAGGCTACGAAGACTGGTGCGTGCTGGAAGGTTCCTGGGCCATGGATCCGCTCAACGCGTTCGCGGTGGCGGGCGCGGTGCAGGCGCCGCACGACACCGTTGCCGCACAGATGGAGCAAGGCCACGGTGGCATTTATGCCCATGCCGGCGGCGAAACCCGGCCACCGGCGCAGTCCAGCGTTTATTGGCTGACGCGCCCGCGCGGCATCGACTGGAAAGCCGCGCTCGAACCGGTTCGCGCGCAGTGTCCGACAGCCAATATCTGGCGCCGGCAGATGGTCTTGGGGCCCGCCGCCGAGTTTGGCATTTCGGTCCCGGACGACACCGAAATCGTGGTCCCGTCAGGCTGGCAGGTGCGCCGGATACGGCGCGTGCGTCTGTCGCAATAGCCGCAGTTGACGCGCTGGCGCTGCCCGGGCCATGACCACTCACTCCGTCATCCTGAGGTGCGCGCCAAAGGCGCGCCTCGAAGGATGCCCGGCTACGACGCTGAGGCCGTCGCCCTTCGAGGCTCGCTGCGCTCGCACCTCAGGGTGACGGATCAGAAGCAGCAATCGAATTTGGGAGGAAACCATGGCGAAGGTGGCGTTTGTCGGCTTGGGCGTGATGGGTTACCCGATGGCCGGACATCTGAAAAACAAGGGCGGCCACGACGTCACGGTCTACAACCGCACCGGCGCCAAGGCCGACAAATGGGTCGCCCAATATGGCGGCAAGAGCGCGCCGACGCCGAAGGCCGCCGCGACCGGCCAGGACTTCGTCATGGCCTGCGTCGGCAATGACAATGACCTGCGCGAAGTCATGCTCGGCGAGAACGGCATTTATGCCGGCGCCGGCAAGGGCTCGATCGTCGTCGATCACACCACCGCCTCGGCCGCAATCGCGCGCGAGCTGCACGCCGAAGCCAAAAAGCGCGGCTTCGATTTTGTCGACGCGCCGGTGTCGGGCGGCCAGGCCGGCGCCGAGAACGGCGTGCTCACCGTGATGTGCGGCGGCGACGAGGCGCCGTTCGCCAAGGCCGAAAAGGTGATCGCGGCCTACGCGCGCGCCTGCAATCTCCTCGGCAGCCCGGGCTCCGGCCAGCTCGCCAAGATGGTCAATCAGATTTGTATCGCCGGCATCGTGCAGGGTCTCGCCGAAGGATTGCATTTCGCGCAAAAGGCCAACCTCGACATCGAGAAGCTGATCGCGACCATTTCCAAGGGCGCGGCGCAGTCCTGGCAGATGGAGAACCGCTACAAGACCATGGCGGCGGGAAAATTCGATTTCGGCTTTGCGGTCGACTGGATGCGCAAGGATCTGAGCATCTGCCTTGATGAGGCGCGAAGGAACGGCGCGCATCTGCCGGTATCGGCGCTGGTCGATCAGTTCTATTCGGAAGTGCGGAAGATGGGCGGCAAGCGTTGGGACACATCAAGCCTGATCGCGCTGTTGCAGCGGTAGGCTCTTCAGCAACGCCTTCGGCGTGTCATGCTCCGCGAAGGCGGAGCATCCAGTAAAGGAGAACTTCAAGGCGGTGTAATCGCCTTGGACCCAGTGATTACTGGATCATCGGCTTACGCGGATGATGACAGTCACAACGGTACTCCGCCCCGAATGACGCTCCTCACGCCCTTCCGCTCGGCAGCGGCGAGCGGTCCGCAAGCTCCATCTCGCGATAGGCGAGCCGCTCGAACAGTTCGCCGCGCAGCGACCGGTGCGCCGGATCGTCAAACAGGTTGTCCATTTCGTCCGGATCGTTTTGCCGGTCGTAAAGCTCGCCATAAGCATCACCCGCCGCAATGGTCAGGCGATAGCGCTGTGTGATCAGCGAGCGCAGCCGCGGCGGCGCGGTAAAGCCCATGATGGCGCGCTGCTGGTCGTCTTCGATCACCATGGAGTCACGCGCGAGGGTTTCGCCGCCGATCGCCGGCAGCAGGCTCAGGCCCTGAATGCCGTTGTAGGGCTGGATGCGGGCGCGATCGAGAATGGTTGGCGCGATGTCGAGCGTGCCGCCCATGACGGCGCTGCGCCGCGCCGGCCGCGCGCCGGGCTCGGCCCAGATGAACGGCACGTGGGTGATGCCTTCGTAGTGGGCCGGGCCTTTCAACAGCAGCCTGTGATCGCCCAGGTAGTCGCCGTGATCGGTGGTGAAGATCACGACCGTATCGTCCGCCGCGCCCGATGCGGCAAGCGCAGCCAGCACGCGGCCGATGGCGTCGTCGATCATGGCGATCATGCCGCAGGACAGCGCCATGGCCTCGCGCGACTCGCGTTCGTTGACCGCGAACGGCGCCTGCCCTGCCGTATCGGCCTTGCCTGCCTCGCGCTGCGCCAGCGCCCAGGCGACCGAGCGCGCCAGCGGCCGATTGCCGTGCTCGAAGCTCTTCGGCAGCGCCATGTCGCCTGGCCGGTACATCGACCAGTAGCGACCGGGCGGCGTGAACGGATGGTGCGGATCGGGAAACGACACCATCAGAAAGAATGGATCGTTGCGTTTGCCCTGCGTGTAGCCGTCAAGCCACTCGCAGGCTTTGTCGGCGATATAGCTCGTCGGATAAAGCTCTTCCGGAATCGGCGTGCGGATCGCTTGCGGGCAGACGTAGTCGTGCGCGAGTTGGTTCTTTGCGTCGCGCAGTGCGTCGGCATCGGGCCGCCGCGATTTCAGCCAGACGTAATAATGGCCGCCGACCTGATCGCCGTGACCGGTGCACAGATCGACATGGTCGAAGCCGTAGAATGGCAGCCGCATCGCGAAGTCGCGGCCTGACGACCAGCGCGCGGGGAATTCCTGATCGTAAGGTCCGTCACCGGCATTCGGCTTTTTGGCTTCGGCAAATTCGACGTCGAGCACGCGGTCGCCGTCACGCGCCGGCGCACGCTTCTGAATTGGCGGAAAGCCGGTGAAATTCTGCAAATGACTCTTGCCGACCAGCGCGGTCGCATAGCCGCCGGCACGCAGCGTGTCGACGAAGGTGTTGGAGGAAAGCGGCAGCGGCAGGCCGTTGCCACGCCCGCCATGGACCGACGGCATCCGCCCGGTCATTAAGGTCGCGCGGTTCGGCATGCACACCGGCGTCGCGACGTAGAAATTATCGAACCGCGTGCCGCGCGCCGCGATCGAATCGATGTGCGGCGTTTTCAGCAGCTGATGGCCATAGCAGGACAGATAGTCCACCCGGTGCTGGTCGGTGATGAAGAGCAGGAAATTGGGCTGGGACATTTTTTATCCGGAAATCGGCTCAGCCCGCATGGATGCCGGCCAATGCCATGAGGTCGTGCCATTTTTTGAGATCGGCTGCGATCTTTTGCGACAGCTCGGAACCGGGAATCCAGTTCGGCTCGAGCCCGACCGACAGCAGTTTTTGCTTCACTTCGGGGTCGTCATAAATCTTCTTCAGCTCGATCGCGAGCTTGTCGCGGATGGCGTCAGGCGTATGGGCTGGCGCCAAAACGCCGAACCAGTTGGTTATGACGAGGCCGGGATAAGCCGCCGAGAGCGGCGGCACTCCCGGCAATTGCGGCGACGGCTTCGAACCGGAGACCCCGAGGGCGTACACTTGGCCGGACTTGAGGAACGGCAGCGCCTGCGCGATCGGACCGCAGAACGCGGTCACGGTCCCGGCCAAAACGGCATTCATGGCCGCGGCGGCTGCCTTGTAAGGCACATGCGTCATCGTAATGCCGGCTTGGTGATTGATCATCTCGCTGCAGAAGTGGGCCGGTGATCCGATCCCCGCCGAAGCGAAGGTCAACGCTCCCGGCTTGGCTTTGGCGGCCGCGATCAATTCAGCCAAAGTCTTGATGCCGGTCGCGGCGTTGGTCACCAGCACATTGTTGGCTTCCATAACCGCAGCGATCGGAATCAGATCGCGCTGCGGATCGTAAGGCAGCTTGAGCAGGTTGGGAGCCATGGTGATCGGCAGATCGACGGTGAACAGCAGCGTGTAGCCGTCCGGTTTCGCCTGAGCCACAGCTTGAGCGCCGATCGATCCAGTTGCGCCCGGGCGCGCGTCAACGACCGCAGGCTCATGCCAATCCTGCGATATGCGTTGCGCATAGAGCCGGGTCACCAGATCCGTCGGCCCCGCAGGGAACGGCAGGATGAAATGAATCGCGCGCGAGGGATACTCGTCCGCAAGCGCCCGCGAGCCAACTGATAGGGCGAAGCCCGTTGCGGCGCCGGCTGTTGCCACCGTGGAGAGGAATGCACGTTTCGTGAGCATGGGCTGCTTCCTTTTCGGTGTGTTCGTGCGGGCCATTCATTCGGGCTCATCGTTCACCGATTGCCAAAGTGCACCGCGGCAGAATAGTTGAACAGCTCTATTTTGCGATAGCGTAGTAGCCCTACGTCTATGCCATCCACCAAGCGCGATCTGCGGCAGATCGGCCGCCGCCTGGAGCAGGCGGTAGGCGTGCGCCGCCTCGATCGCAGCCAGCCCGATGTCGAGCCCACGGCTGACGCCGTCGGCTTTTCGATTGTGCTCCCACGCCCACACCGGGAATTGGTCGCGTTACCGGTGAAGCCGAATGTTGCTCGCGAGCCGGTCGGCATCGTCACGCTCAAGAACGGCTCGCTCAGTCCTGCCGCGCAGGTGTTCATCAAACGCGTGCGCGAATTGACCAAACCGCTCGCGAAAGGCAAGTGATCGGATCAATCGGCCGGCTGGACGTGGGCGTCCTTGGCGAGCTGCATGGTCGCGGCGTAGTCGTCGTTGAAGAACTTGGTGAACTGCGCGACGCTCATCAGCACCGGTTCGACGCCGAGCTTCGCCAAGTGCTCCTTCACCGAGGCCACCTGCAGCGCCTTCTCGGTCGCGTCATGAATCTTATCGACGACGCTCGCCGGCGTTTTGGCCGGCGCCGAAAGGCCGACCCAGAAGGTTGACTCGGCGGCCGGATAGCCGGCCTCCGCCACCGTCGGCACGTCCGGCAACAGCGCTGAGCGTTTCGGCGTGCTCACCGCGAGCGCGGTGAGCTTGCCACTGTGCAGCACCGAAGCGGCCGCCGCGAGTGGAATGAAATAATAATCGATGCGACCGGCCATGACTTCGGTCAGCCCATTTTCGCGGAACGGGATATGGCGGACGTCGATCTTGGCGGCGAGACGAAAACGCTCGCCGGCCATGTGCGACGTCGAGCCGACACCGGCCGAGGCGAACGTCAAAGTGCCGGGCTTCGCCTTGGCGGCCGCGATCAGATCGCCGACCGTCTTGAAGCCGCTCTGCTTCGAGGCAACCAGCACGTTCGGCTGC
>DASZWK010000346.1:0-4597 GCA_035546235.1 Xanthobacteraceae bacterium
AGCGGTCCTCGAATGCCAGCCGGATCGCGGTCAGCCCGGCGCAAAGCGCCAAAAGTGTCACCACGTTCGGCACCAGGATGCGAACCGGGATGCGGCGGAAGCGGCGGCGGCGGCGCAGCCGCGGCATACGCGGTCGATCGATGCCTGAGCGGTTCATGGCCATGGCGCCAATATAGCCTGTCTACGATCGTCCCGCCACGAAACGGAAAGTTCCCGCGCGACAGGCGAAACCGAAAAGTTAACGGCGTTCAGCCGACTCGAAAGGTGCGGCCAGCCTCAAGGCCACGCAGATCGCCAATCACCGTCTCGCCGGCAATCGCGGTCTGCCCCTCGCCGACCAGCGACCGCGCGCCGTCCGGCAGATAAACGTCGACCCGGGAGCCGAACCGGATCATGCCGATACGCTGGCCGGCGGCGACGATCTCGCCTTCGCGCGAAAACGGCACGATGCGCCGCGCCACAAGTCCCGCGATCTGGATGACGGCAAGCCGCGCACCGCCGGCCGTTGCGATCAGGAACGCGTTGCGCTCGTTGTCTTCGCTCGCCTTGTCGAGATCTGCGCTCAAGAATTTGCCGCGGCGATAGACGACGCGCTCGATGCGCCCTGCGACCGGGCTGCGGTTCACATGACAGTTGAACACACTCATGAAAATGGAAATGCGCAGCAAGGGCCGCGCGCCAAGGCCGAGCTCCTGCGGGGGCACGGCGTTCGCCACCTGGCTGACGAGGCCATCGGCGGGCGCCACCACGATGCCGTCGCGCACCGGAGTGACCCGGGCCGGATCGCGGAAGAAATACGCGCACCACAGCGTGGCGACGGTGCCGAGCCAGCCAAGCGGCGACCACAGCCAGAACAGGACGAGACTCACCAATGCGAAGCCGCCGACAAACGGATAGCCCTCCGGATGGATCGGCGACAGCTGCGAGCGGATGGAGTGGATGATGGACATCGAGTTCTGCATTCCTCCATGTCATCATCCGCGAATGCGGATGATCCAGTATTCACTATTCCACGCGACAGGTCTCAGCGGCGGTGGATACTGGATGCCCCGCCTCCGCGGGGCATGACAACATGAGGGGACCCGATTGTTCGACGACATTCCAATCTACTCCGCAGCATCAGCCGCAGGAATGAGGTCGTCGCTTTCCGCCGCCGGCGGATTGCGGTTGGGTGCGATCGGTTCGACATCGCCGGCCTCTTGCAGGATCTCGCGCGCCATCTCGGCTTCGCGCTGCCGGTTCCACATGCTGGCATAGAGGCCGTTGCGCGCGAGCAATTGATCGTGGCGTCCGCGTTCGACGATCACGCCCTTGTCGAGCACCAGAATCTCGTCGGCGCCGACGATGGTCGACAGCCGATGCGCAATGACGAGCGTGGTCCGATTCTTGGCCACGCGATCGAGCGCGTCCTGAATGTCGCGCTCGGTGTGGCTGTCGAGCGCGGAGGTGGCCTCGTCGAGCACCAGGATCGGCGGGCCTTTGAGGATGGTGCGGGCGATGGCGACACGCTGCTTCTCCCCGCCGGAAAGTTTCAGGCCGCGCTCGCCGACCTCGGTCTCGTAGCCCTTGGGCGCGAGGCGAATAAGAGTGTCGATCTGCGCCAGCCGCGCCGCCTCCTCCACCTCGGCATCGCTCGCCTCCCAACGCCCGTAACGGATGTTGTAGCGGATGGTGTCGTTGAACAGAACGGTATCCTGCGGCACCATGCCGATCGCGGCGCGCAGCGAAGTCTGCGTCACGTCGCGGATATCCACGCCATCGATGAGGATGCGGCCGCCGGTGAGGTCATAGAAGCGGAACAAGAGCCGCGAGATCGTCGATTTGCCGGCGCCCGACGGACCGACGATGGCGACGGTGTGCCCGGCCGCGACCTCGAAGCTCAAGCCCTTGAGGATCGGCCGCGCCGGCTCGTAGGCGAACGACACGTTGTCGAACCGGATCGCGCCGGCGCCCACCTGCAGCGGGGAGGCGCCGGGGCGATCGACAATTTCCGGCTTGCGCGACAACAGCGCGAACATGTTCTCGATGTCGATCACCGCCTGCTTGATCTCGCGATACACCATGCCCATGAAATTGAGCGGCTGGTAGAGCTGGATCATGATGGCGTTGATCATGACGAAATCGCCGACCGTATTGGTGCCGCGCTCGATGCCGTAGACGCACAGCACCATGGCGGCGCAAAGTCCGATCGTGAACACGATCGCTTGACCGGCGTTGAGCACGGTGAGCGACACGTAGGCGCGCACGCTCGCTTCTTCGTAACGCGCCATCGAACGGTCGTAGCGAGCCGCTTCGCGCGTCTCGGCCGAGAAATATTTGACAGTCTCGTAGTTGAGCAGGGAATCGATCGCCTTGGCGTTGGCGTCGTTGTCGCTCGAATTCATGTCGCGGCGGATACCGATGCGCCACTCGGTCGCCCAGAAGGTGAACGCAACATAGAGCGTGACCGTCACCACGATGATGACGAGATAGCGCCAGTCGAAATGGACGAGCAGCACCCAGGCGACCAGCACCACCTCGACCACCGTCGGGGCGAGCTGCAACAGCACCATGCGCACGATGGTTTCGATGGCATCGCGGCCGCGCTGCAGGACGCGCGTCAGCCCACCGGTCCGGCGCTCCAGATGAAAGCGCAGCGAGAGCAGGTGCATGTGTTCGAACGTACGAAAGGCAAGCCGCCGCACCGCGTTCATCGCCACCTTGGCGAAAATCGCATCGCGCGACTGGGTGAGCAGCGCCATCACGACGCGCATGCCGCCATAGGCGACGGTCATCATCACCGGCGTCGCCAGGGCCCAGACGAAGATGTCGTCGGGCCCGAGCGGCGCTGTGCCGTGGCCGGCGAGCGCGTCGGTGGCCCATTTGAAGGTGAACGGCACCGCGACGGTGGCGAGCTTGGCGGCGAAGATCAGGAGCGTCGCGATCCCGACGCGTATCTTCAAGTCGCGCCGGTCGGCCGGCCAGATGTAAGGCCACAGATGCACGAGCGTCGACAGCAGCGCGTCGCCGCCGGCGACGCCGACTTCGCGCTTCATACTGTGGGCAGGCCGCTGGAAGTCGCTCATTATCCGTGTGGCATTATTGGTGTGGCGTCGTTTGTGAGCCGGACGGCCGCACGCGGCCGCAAACCCCCGTCAGATGGAATATGGTCATATAGTGCGTTTTGCGGTGTCCTGCACGCAGATGCAGCATACGGCGCAAAAAACTTGCGACGGCCGCGAATCAACGCCACATCTACCCTTCGCTGAGTATCATTCCATGGCCAAAATCAATGCATTATGCGTCTATTGTGGGTCGAGCCCGGGCACCGATCCGGCCTTCGTGGCCGCGGCGCAAAGCTTCGGCAAAATCCTCGCCGAAAACCATATCCGTCTGATCTACGGCGGCGGCTCGGTTGGCCTGATGGGCGCGGTGGCAAATGCCGTGCTCGATCATGGCGGCCACGTGACCGGCATCATTCCCGAGTTTCTGACCAAGCGCGAGCGGCCACGACGCGTCGCGCAGGAATTGATCGTCGTGCCAGACATGCACACGCGCAAGCGCGCCATGTTCGAGCATGCCGACGGCTTCGTCGCGCTGCCGGGCGGCATCGGCACGCTCGAAGAAATGGTCGAGCAGCTCACTTGGGCACAGCTCGGCCGCCACAAGAAGCCGATCATGATCGCTAATATCTCGGGCTACTGGGACCCGTTGCTGACGCTGATCGAGCATATGCGCAAAGTGAAATTCGTGCCGTCGGCGTTCAACGTCGATTTTCTGGTGACGGCGCGCGTCGAAGATATTTTGCCGGCGATGCGCAAGGCCGCGCACGCGATTGCCGACGCCGAGCAGACAATGGCGGTGCCGGCGGAGCGGCTGTGAGCCCGTCACCCTGAGGTGCTCGGCGCGCAGCGCCGAGCCTCGAAAGGCGATGACCCCGGCGCCTGAGCAGCATCCTTCGAGGGCCGCGCCACGCGCGGCCACCTCAGGATGACGCGCTAAGTGTCCCTCAAAAACGTCACGGCCTCAATGCGGTTGCCGTCCCAGTCGCGCACGAAGGCGGCGTAATAGGTCTGCGAATATTGCGGACGCTTGCCGGGAGGCCCGTCGGACTTGGCGCCCGCTGATACCGCTGCGGCATGAAACGCGTCGACCGCCGCCGCATCCGGCGCGCGCAGGCAGATGTGCAGTCCACTGTCCTCGGGCTGTGGCGTGAGCTGCGGGCGTTCGTTGAGCCAGAACTCCGGATAGCTCTTGCCGTAGCCGATGGTCTTCGGCGCTTCGCTCAGCCGCATGATGCCGAGCGGCTTGAACAGCGCATCGTAGAACCGCGCCGATGTTTTGAGTTCACGCACGGCAATTGAGATGTGGTCGATCATGAAAGCCCCCGCAAATTATCCAACACGTCATTCCTCGGAGCGCCCCGACGGCGCGAACCCGGAATCACGAGGCCGTGTCTAATTCACGCCGGTGCACCAGACTTCACCAGTTTGTAGACAATTGAATCCATCAGTGCCTGGAACGACGCATCGATGATGTTGGAGGACACGCCGATCGTGGTCCAGTGCTCGCCGGTCTCGTCGGCGCTCTCGATCAAGACGCGCGTCACGGCCTGCGT
>DASZWK010000347.1:0-10528 GCA_035546235.1 Xanthobacteraceae bacterium
GCGGCCAGGTTTTATGATGACGCCGAACTGCCTCGGCGTCGAAGGCGGCATTCCGATCTTGTTTGAAGATGAATGCCTGGGCGGTGTCGGCGTCTCGGGAATCGATCACGACGACGAGAACGTCGCCAAAGCGGGCGCGGCCACCTTTGAAGGCTAGGACGCCGTTGTGCGGGCATCAATCCGAGATCGGCGTCAATGCGCCGTGCGGCTTTATGTTCTAATTCTGTAACGCCAAGTCGTTTGCGCCATTGAGGCGGTCAAACATCATCAGGGTTTCGAAGGCACGGGATTTTCTAGCCTCGGGGAACGCTGTGCCGAGACAGTCGGCGAATTTGTCGAACAGCTCGTCGCGCGACAACGGCAACTGGTGACTGCCCTTGGCGTACTCGACTGGACCGCTGCTGAATGTCTCGCCGCTTTTGGTGACAATCTCGACTGAGTCTGCAGGCGCAAACGCGGTGCCTGCCATCAACGCATCGGTGCCGTTCAGCGACACGCGATCAAAGATCGCCTGAACTTCGGGTCGCAGCACGAAACTATCGGTCAATTGGGCAAGCCCGACTTTGCGCGCGACCAGCGCCGAAGCCATGGCAAATTGCATGGAGAATTTCGCCTCGAGCCCAGTTTGCGGCCGGCTATTGCGTAGCATACGCAGTTGCGTCGCCCCGGTCGAGACATGGATGCGTTCGACCGCATCGGGTTTGAGATCGTGGCGCTCGACCAGCCCAAGCGCGGCGTCGATCGAGCGATGGGTGGCGTAGCAGATTGGGTAACGCTTGATGTTGAGCCCCTCGGCGGCGATATGCCATTCCTTGCGCGCGACATCGAAGGCTCGACCACGCTCCGCCTTGCCCTCGGGCGACAGCGCCGCCAGCAGGCCGGACGGGTGTTCGAGTGCATCGAGGGAGGCGGTCAGACCCGCCTGCGCCAGCCGTGCCGCGATAACGCCGGATTGCGCCGCGCGCGCGACCTGGAACGACTTGGTCATGGTGCCGAAATTGGCGACGAGGCCGCATGACATCGAGGCGGCTATCGCCATAGCGGTAGCGGCATGATCGGGATCGAGGCGGCGCAATTTGGCGCACGCCGCAGCGGCCGCGACAGCGCCAAGCACGGCACTCGGGTGCCAACCCTTACGATGCAGCGGGGTCGGCTCGCGCGCGAGAATTTCCGCCCACACTTCGAAGCCCGCCACATAGGCGGTCAGCATCTCGGCGCCGCTCGATCCACTCGCCTCACCCTGGGCGAGGATCGCCGGCACGAGTACCGCGCTCGGATGACCGTCGAGCGAGACGTCGTCGTAGTCGAGCACGTGCGCGGCGATGCCATTGATCAAGGCAGCGCTATCGAGGCTGCGCCGCTCGCCCGACGGAATGAGCGAGGCGGCTGCCCCATTCGTGCTGCTGACGACACCCAGCTCGCGATCAATGAGCGCTACCTCCGGATCGCGCGCGCCGGCGATCAGCACGCCGAAGCAGTCGGCGATGCCGGTGCGTGCGGTGGCAACGCCTTCGGCGGGAATTTGGCGCAATTCCAAGCCGGCGACGAAACGGCCGAGATCGAGGGTGAGCGCGCTCATGTTGGCTCCGATGACGAAAGCGTGGAAGGGGAACCTGCAATCGTCATCTTAGCGGAATTCCGGCGCCGCATCTAACGTGATTTGACGGCCGCCGGTCCTACGGTTTCCAGCCCTGTTTCCACGCTGGCGGTGTTTGGCTATCGATCAGAATGAAGGCGATACGGCAGGGTTTGCCGCTGTTGTTGACCCAGGCGTGGTTGGTGCCTTGCTGCACCACGACCTCGCCGGCTTTGACGCGGATTTCACTGTCGTCGAGCAGCATGTCGATTTCACCCTCCAGTACCAGCGCGTAGTCGATACTGCGCGTTCTGTGGGTATTGGCGTGACGCTGATAGCCTTGCGTGGCCGGATCGATCCCCATGCCCTGTAGTATCTTGTTGTGGTCGACAGGTCCGGCGTGCGCCGTTGTGGGCGCGAACTCGACGATGCGGAAGATTGCGCCGTTGGCGGGGGGAGGCACCGCAACCGGCGTCTGTGCGCGGTCTGTCGTAACCGATACGTCGACCGGAAACTCCGTCGTCACCCACAAATTCGTCGAACCGCCACCCCCCGGGCGTGCCTTCGCTGGGACAGCGCTGTCAAATAGAACGATTGCCTTGCCTTGTGCGTCGTGGCCGGTGACGACCCGGCGTGTGGACTTGAGCTCCATTTTACTATCTCCCGTGCGGCTTGATCGCGCGACTTTACCGCACTAGACGATATGCTGCGCGCTTGCCAAGAGCAAAGATTGCGAGGCATGCGCCTGCGCGGGTAGGGGAGCAACGTCGTGAGCGTCGAGCGTTCGACACTATCACTGCAGTCGGCCGATGATCCTGGATCTGGATACGACCGCGAGCCAACGTTCACGACGATGGTGCGCGACCTCGACGTCATGGTGCCGATGCGCGATGGCGTGAAGATTTGCGCGGACGTCTATCGGCCCGATGCACCCGGCAAGTTTCCGGCACTCTTGGCGTTCGCCATTTACAACAAGGATATCCAGGGGCCGGACATGGCGGAGGCACTGCCGCCGCAGCCGGCCTGGTCGACGCTGTGGACCGGTCCGATGGAGGCCGGCGATACGAAGTTCTTCGTCTCGCGCGGGTACGTGCATGTGATCGGTTCGCCGCGTGGCGTCGGCAAATCCGAAGGCGGCGGATCGCGCGAATGGGATTGCTACGATCTGATCGAGTGGATCGCGGCGCAGCCGTGGTGCGACGGTAATGTCGGCATGGTCGGAATTTCCGGCTTCGGCGCCGAGCAACTCGCGGCGGCGAAAAAGCAGCCGCCGCACCTGCGGGCGATCTTCCCGTTCGATTCCCGCGGCGCCTATGGCGAGTTGGGCGGCTTTCGCGATGAGTATCCCGGCGGTGTCATTCATTTGTTCCGTTATCTGGTCGGACATTTCTCTGCCATTCATCAGCACAAGGGCGCCCCGGCGTCATTGCCGCCGGAGCGCGAGAAATTCTGGCAGGAGGCGATGAACAATGCCGACTACAAGATGTACCCGCACGTCTACAATGTCATTGCGCAAAAGGGCCAGCACATGCCGCCCTATTTCAACGTGCTGGTGGATCCCTACGACAGCGAAGCGGCGGTAAAAAAGAGCGAAGCGGAGTTCGCCGCCGTCAAGGTGCCGACCTATACGGGCTCGGGCTGGTACGGCTATAGCTACAAGACCCACCTGAACGGTTGCCAGCATTGGTACCGCAATATTACTTCACCCAAGAAGCTGCTGCTGGCCGGCCCTGCGCACTTGGAGCGGCCGTATCATACGTTTCATGGCGAAGTGCTGCGCTGGAACGACCAATGGTTGAAGGGTATCGAGACCGGCATCATGGACGAGCCGCCGGTCCGCTTCTGGGTGATGGGCGCCAATGAATGGCGCACGGCGAGCGACTGGCCGTTGCCGCAAACGCAGTGGACCAAGCTCTATCTGAAAAGCTGGGAACGGCTCAGCTCCGAGGGCGCGGCACAGTCGAGCGTGACTGAAACCCAGCCGCCGGACGCTTTCGTGCAGATGCCGCCGTCACAGACGAACGTTGTCCAGCGTCTGCGGTACCTGACCGACCCGCTGCCGCACGATGTTCTGGTGGCCGGGCCTATCGCGCTGACGCTTTACGCGTCAATAGACCAGGATGACACCAACTGGATCGTGATCCTCAAGGACGTCGGGCCTGACGTCTCGGTTCAGAGCGTGCGCGAGGGTGAGCGTGAGGTGCCAAAAAATCTGCCGGAACGGGAAGTCACACGCGGTTGGCTCAAAGCCTCGCACCGGGCAATCGATCCGGCGCGGTCAAAGCCATACTGGCCCTGGCATCCGCTGACGCGCGAGGCGCAAAAGCCGGTCACACCGGGCGCAGTCGAGCAATATCAGATCGAGATCATGGCGACCGCCAACCTATTCCGCGCAGGACACCGAATCAGTCTGGAAATCACCAGCCTCGATCTGCCCACGGGTGTCGCCGGCGCCACCAACGCCGAATATGTGCCGTACCACATCTGTTCGAGCAAGACGGTGGTGCACAAAATCTATCACGACCGCAGCCGGCCCTCGCACCTTCTGCTGCCCATCATCCCAGGGTGAGGTGCCGACGTGCGTCCGTCGTCGTTCCACGGATTTGACTACTGGATGACTCGGACGATTGGCGTGATGGAAAGATCGGCGGCCGCGGTCTGAATTGCGATCAGTTGCGAGAGCAGCCCGAAGATTTGCTTCGTGGTGTTGGCGTTGTTGGGCACGCAATACTGCCCGTCCTCGAACCATGTGTGGACGAAACACTTACCGTCATAATCTTGGACAACGTCGATGAGCCTATGATTGTCAAGAGTTGCAAGAAGCGGCGGTATATTTCCTGCGTCTTTGCGTGTTGCGGGATAGTGACGTGGATCAACTGGGGGGTACGGAGCTGGTTCGTAACCCTCCCGCTGCAGTTTCATCAGCCTGCCCAGGAAGCTGAACACGCCGTAGGCCGAGCGCGGAATGATCCTGAACTGGATCGTGTTATTCCTAAACGTGAGAGGCAGAATGTCCTGTTGAGGATCTGTTGCGGTTGTCTCCGGGTGCCAGGTCGGGGAGCCGCACGCGAGCGGTCCGCCAAAAACCTCTTCATTCGTGACGTCGACGTCGTTTTTGAATTGCCGCGCGAGTTGGGGCGCGAGCGCCAACGCTTCCTTTGCCAGCACGTAGTTAAAGCAAAAGCGCGCATAGGTGTAGGTCGTAGGTTTGAAGTTGCCGCCACCTCCGCCGGAGGAGCCTGCTCGCTCCTGGGTTTTCTCCTCAACCGTGAGTCCGCTGAAAGTGGCATTGTGGACCCAATCGACGAAACACCGACGCTTTTTGTCGGCCGGATCGCAGCCGAGATCGTTCGGGGGAGTGTAGTGGTAGCCCAGCGGCCTTTGGCCGGGCAGCTTGTATTCAAATGACTCCGTAAAGAGCCAGAACAACAGCTCGCGTGGGTAGCCCTGACGGATGAAGTAATCCAAAATCGTCAAATCGATCGGCTTGAGGAAGCCCGTGTAGAAACTTCCGGTTTCCTGCGACGACACGTTGAAGTTTGTGCCGATGGCGGTTGCGTTCGAGGCGGTCGTATTGCCAAAGAGCACGTCGCGGAATGGCGACGAACTCGGAAAGGTCGTCGTGCTCGCCGTCGCGCCTTTGAGAACACCCGCAAAGCCGGGGCCTTCAAGGAAAGATGGCAGACCCAACGATGTCGTATTCGTCATCGTCGGCGTCACGTTGGCGATCGTCGCAAACTGGAGTGGATAATTTTGGCTGGCGCGGATCAGATTGAGAAAAATCGCCTCGTCGCGCGCCCGCGCCAGGCTCCGCGTTACCGTGTCGAAGCGCGAATCGACAGGATCGACGACCGCGCACGCACCGAGCAGGCCGGCGAAAAGCCCGCCGACGAGCAACGCACGCCACCACATAAAACCCCCCGACGCCGACCCACAGGGGCAACCCCCAACGCCACCTACAGGCAATCCCTTTTGCAATTCTGCACGGCAGAATTTGAGCGTCAACACGTATATGACTATTCGATTGGGCCCGGACCTATCCTCCGCTGCACCGTGGCGATATTGCCACAGCGACCGAGATAGAGTGACGGAGGCCTTCAGTCCGGCTTGGTTACGCCGGAAGGGCGAGCGGCCGTGTTCGAAATATAGTGTGCCACTCGCGCAGCTCTGCCATCAGTATATTCGACGTTTTTTCGATACGATCCACCATTCGGGCAAAGTTTGGCTCTTCCGCAGCGAAGGTTGTGCCGATGGCCGTGAGTCGCTTGGCAGTCCGAGCCGATTGCTCGGCGAGGGTCCTGAATTCGCCTTGAGCGTGGATGGCGGCGAGTGCGGCGCCGAGGGTCGGCAGGAGCGCAGTGAGAAACGTCAATGCGTTGAGTATCAATATCCGATGCGGAGCCTCGATCCGATCCACGGTGCCGAGCCAGACCAGAACGACAAAAACCACGCACAGACCGGCCGTTGCGCCAAACAGCAATAGTCCGCTGAGATGAAGGCGATGGTCGAGTTTGTGCATGCGCGCGGCGTTGCGCTGATGGTACCCGATTTGATCCTCGATTTCGGCGTGCAAGACCGCGTCGCGTATCTTTTCCAGATAGTGCGGGTCGACCGCACAGTCGGGCAGCGGCAGCCGGCGCCGCAGGGTCCAGGCATACCAGTTGATCCAATCCTCTTCGATGCCGGCCCCGCGTCGCGGGCGTTCCACCGCGCCGGTGCTGCCGAGAGGAGCGAAGAGCCGCAACTGCCGAATGCCTTCGGCAAGGTGCCGGCATTCAAGCCAGCGCCGGTGCCATTGGTGTCGATGACCGTATAGCCAAGTGAACAAAATGACGAGGATGAATGCGAGTTCTATGGTGACACAGTAGCTTTTTACTTTCGGCTCATGAATGAAAACTCCATTCAGTGCCGTTGCAACGGCCAACGCGGCGAAAAAGAAATTGAAGACATAAGTGCTGCGATAAACCAATGAATAATAGTTGGCGAGATGGTCAGCGACGCCGCAGGCTGGAAGCAAGGTGTTTTCGATCACAGGACGCAGCGACCGGTCCTCGGGCACGGTGTCGAGATATGTGCGCCACGCCCGCCGGGTGTCTGCAACGACCGGCGGCAGATAAAAGTCGCCGCGCGACAAGCGGCGGCCGGCGAACAGCCACGCCAGCAGAGAGAACCAAGGACAGAAATTCCAGCGCCGCTCTTTGGTGTGCAGGTACTGGATCAAGGACTCCCGCGCTTCGGGCCGCGTCGGCAGAGCGAGTAATTCGCCAACGGCGAGCGCCACCTCGGCGTTGTCGACCGGACTGAACGTCTCTTGAGGCCGCGCATAGACGTCCGCAGACGGGACGTCGCCGGTGGGCGACCACGACAAGCGAATGGCAGCGGGATTGGCGGGCTCGATCCAGATAATAGGGATGCCGTTAGACACGGCACGGCTGATAATCTGTGCCGTGCCGCCGACGCCCGCGGCGGCGTTGCCGTCCCAAATCGTAATGAGAAGATCGATGTTGGCCAGCATGATGAGGCCTGCGGTCTCGTAGGCCCGGGGGCGGTCGGTTGGATTGCCGTCCAATTCGAAGACGGACGCGGCGCGTTGCATCAGGCTCCCGTAGGCCGTTTGGGAGTCCTCGGTCTTGAAATCGCGGGCATACTCGTCGCGGTGGAAAGGTAGTACGGCTTCGAGTGTGAATCCCGCCGCAAGGCCTGCCTCTGCGACAAGCCGGTCAGCCCCTTCCGCGAGGGAGGAAATAACGACGAACTCGGCGGTGGCTCCATGCTGCACCGGGGTGGCGGCGTCATAGGCGATCTGAGCCTTGCGCCCCTCCTCGACGGTTACGGCCAGCACATGATCGATCGCCGCGCGTATCGATGCCACCGATTCGTCGGGCAATTTAGGCGCCTCGCGATGGCCGGTGATGCCAATGCGAAGCCGGACGCGCGGAGGAATTGGGTAGATGGTGGAGGTCACAGTGGTCGGCTATCCCGTCTTGGCGAAATGTATCGCAACCAGCTCATAGAAGAATATCCGACCGAGGGTGATCTCTCGTGCTTGGGGTCGGACAAGATCGCCCGTGACCTATCTGCCGCTCGGCGTGCGCAGGCCGAACCAGCTGTCGCGTACCTGGTGATAATGGACTTGCGGATCGTAAATCGAAACCGGCAGGTGGAGTTCACTCACCGACAGCCGGCCGACAGCTGATAGTAGACTATACGAAGCGACGACGCGGTCGTGCTGCGCCACAATCAGGCTCTGCCGGGCGTTGACCAGAACCTGCTCGGCATTGAGCACATCTTGTGTCGTGCGCTGTCCAGCCATGGCTTCGTTTCGCACGCCGGTCAGTGCGCGCGCCGCCGCCTCGTTTTCGCGCGTTGCGGCCTCGACCTGCGCCTTGGCGGCTTGTAACTGCCCCCAAGCCTGTACGACGTCGGCGCGCGCTTGGTCGCGGACCTGATCGACAGTTATTCTCTGCTGATCGAGCGCCTCCTTGTCGAGGCGGATCGCGGAGTATTCCGCTCCGCCTTGATAGATCGGGATGGAAAGGTTCAGCGCGACCGTGTTGGTGAACAGGTGCGGGGTCAGCAATTGCGGCTCGTACTGATTTTGGATGCTGTATTGTCCAGTCAGCGTCGGCCACAGCGCGCCTTCGGCGATTTTCACTTGAAGCTGGGCCACGTCGACGCCATACAGCGCCGCTGTCACCAATGGATTCTCCTCGATCCCCAGCGCCACCGCCGCGTTCAAGGTCGAGGGCGCGAGTCGATCAACGGGGCTGGCTGGGCTCAGGCCCGCCGGCTCTACGCCAATGATGCGACGATAATTGGCCCGTGTCGTCATCAGCGTCGATTCCGCGGCATGCAAGGTCGCCTGTCCGGCGGCAAGTTGCGCTTCCGCCTGAGCGACGTCGGTCGCAGTTACTTGGCCGGCATTGAAACGATTGCGCGTGTCCTGCAGCGTCCGATCGAGAACGCGTACGTTGTTCTGCTGCACTTGCAGATTGGCGGTGTCGCGCGACATATCCATGTAGACGGTCGCCGCCGCCAGCAGCACGGATTGCTCCATCATGCGCAAAGTCTCGCGCGAAGCCGAAACCTGACTTTCAGCCTTCCGGACGCTGTTGGCGGTGCGCTCGCCGTTGAACAGCGTCTGCGTGCCGCTCAATCCAACCGAGCGAGGTGTCGACAAGCCTTTAGCCTCGAATGATACGCCATTCGGCAGATTAGGCGGCAACGGCGGTATCTGTTGCTTGGTATCGGTATACTCTCGCCCGATCGAGACGTTGGCGGAAATCGTCGGACGATAGCCGGACAGCGCCTGCGGCACGCCTTCGTCGGCCTGCCGCACAATGGCGCGCTGCGCGTTGAGTTGCGGATTGTTCTGGTAGGCTTTGGCGAGCGCTGTTTCCATCGTCTCCGCGGCGGCCATCCCCGGCGCGGCAATCCCCAGCGCGAGGCACAATCCGGCTCCTGCCGCGATCGTGCCTAGACTCCACGCTCCCAGCAACGCTTTCCGCAACTTTGGAGCAACTCTACTCACCACGCCGCAAGCCCCAATCCACCGGCTCGAAGCTTAGCGACAGCGGCCTCGGCTTACAAGGAACGCACTGATTTTGCCGTGGATTACTGACGCGCCGATGGCTGACTTGCCGCCAGCGAATCATCGAGTTCCTTGGCGCGCAAGCAAGCAGGGCGGGCGCTGAGTTTTTGCCAATAGCGTTCGAACGCCGGGCGTTTCTCGATCATCCCAAACATCATGCCAAAACCCAAGTGGGAGCCGACGTAGAGATCGGCCGCGGTGAAGGTGCTGCCGGCAAGATAGTCAGACTGTCGCACGGCCGACTCGAGCGTATCCAGTACGAGCTCGATGCGCCCATAGCCCATCATCCGCTCGCGCTCAGGCGACACCACAAAGCCCATGGCCTTATTGCTGACGGCCGCCTCCGCGGGGCCTGCGGCAAAAAACAGCCAGCGGTAATACGGTGCGCGCAACCGATCGCCCGGAGGCGGCGCGAGCCCGGCTTGCGGAAAGGCATCCGCCAAGTAAGCACAGATCGCGGGCGTTTCCGTGACCACGGCGGCGCCGTGGCGTAGCGCCGGAACTTTGCCCATCGGGTTAATGGCCAGATAGGCGGGCGCTTTCATGGTTGTGGCATAGTCGAGTACCTCGACCCGGTAAGGCTGGCCGATTTCCTCAAGCATCCAGCGCGCGATGCGGCCGCGTGACTGCGGATTGGTGTAGAGAATAAGATCGTCCGCCATTTTCGCTCCTTTATTGCATCAAATACACTGGGGCGCCTTCCCGTAAATTACTCAACCGCCGCGCGCCTGCGCTCGATCGTCCGTAGCACCTTTCGCTTAGAGCAGCAGCGACGTCGATCGATCATCACATCGCTTGGAGCAAGAAAAACGGAAATATTCATGACCATTCCGGGCCCAACGGCCTGTAACGAATTGGAACTTCAAACGATGTGGTCACAAACGCTCAATCGGGAGCGCGCAACCGGTAGCCTATACCGGTTTCAGTCAGCACGTATTGCGGCCGCTCGGGGTCGGCTTCGATTTTTTGTCGCAGCTGCCGCACATAAACGCGGAGATATTGAGCATCGGTCAAATCGTCCCACAGCTCGCTCAGCAGGTATCTGTGGGTCAGCACCTTGCCGGCGTGCTGCACCAGAACGCGCAGCAGGTCGTATTCCTTAGGTGACAGCTTGATCTCCTTGTCGCCGACCTTGACGATGCGGCGGACGAGATCGACAGAAAGCTCACCGACCCGGAAGATCGGTCGCTCGCCATGCGTCTGCAGCTGATGGCGCAGCGCGGCGCGCATGCGCGCCAGCAGTTCGTCCATACCGAAAGGCTTGGTCACGTAGTCGTCGGCGCCGAAATCCAACGCCTGAACCTTGCCGGCCTCGTCGCCGCGACTCGACAGCACGACAATTGGAACGCTTTCGCTGTTGG
>DASZWK010000348.1:0-2860 GCA_035546235.1 Xanthobacteraceae bacterium
CTGTCTGCAGCAGACCGGCGACTACGTCACCCGCGGCAAGACCGTCACCTACGTGATCGGCATCACCAACACCTGCGCCAAGCGGCTGCGCTGCGAAATCTACGCCAACATTTCCGGTTCGCGCGGCTCATCGCTCGGCCATGCCATCATGACGCTCGGCCCGGCCGGCAGCGGCGCCGCGGCGCAGCAGACCTACACCATGCGGGTGAAAGCAAACGGCGGCATCGCCCAGGTCTCGCGCGACTGCAAGGCGCTTTAACAACGAACCAGCCGCTGATTGCCCCTGCGCCGGCTACTTCAGCCGATCCGCGATCTTGTCGAGGCCGGCCTTGGCGCACGCCTCGTCGAGATTGCCACCCGGTGCGCCGCCGACACCAATCGCGGCGATCGCTTCGCCACCGGCGCGGATCACCAGCGCGCCCGGCAACAGCAGAACGTGCGGCAGCTTGGCGAGGCCGCCGGGAGAGGCATTCCCTCCCATGCGCTTGGCGACTGCGGCGCTTGAATCCTCGTTGCGCGGCGCGCCGAGCATGATCGCCGTATAGGCCTTGTCGCGGGTAGCGCCGGGCGTCGTCATCGACGCGCCGTCGCCACGCAGCATCGCCTGAACCACACCATCGGTGTCGATGATCGAGGCCGTGACCTTGTAGCCCTGCTTGGCGCAGCTCGTGACCGCGGCGGCCGCCGCCTCGGGCGCCAAAGGCGCTGGCAGCCGGTGGATGGTGAGCACATTTTGCGCCTGCGCGGGGGCGGTGAATGCGGCGATCGATAGGACGCAAAGCAGCGATGTAAGGCCGATAGTCTTCATCAGGCAGTCCTCTCTTTGGTCCCTGTCGGGCTAACACCGGGGCCCTTGGTTTCTTCCCGCGAAGCGGAGAAATCGAGGAGTGCGGAATTTGCCGGGCTAGTAGGCCTATTGCGCCATACTGCAATATGGCATATCTGCCATATGCCGTCAGAGCCGATGTTCGAATGGGACGACGCAAAAGATCGGACAAATCGCGTCAAGCACGGCGTCCCATTTGCATTGGCGCAATTGGCCTTTTTCGACCCGCGCCGTGTCATTGCCGAAGACTTGGCGCACGGAGGTACCGAACCCCGCTATTTCTGTTTCGGCAAGGTTGAGGATGGCATTATGACCGTGCGCTTTACCTATCGCTCAGGTCGCATCCGCATCTTTGGTGCCGGTTATTGGCGGAGAGGAAAGAGAATTTATGAGCAACAGAATCGTTAGATATACGGCAGGCGAAATAGGGCGCTTTCGCGTCATCGAAGATTTCCTGCCCCCGCCCGACGATCTCGTCCTACGCGAGGATAATGTGAAAGTGACACTGTCGCTTTCGCGCCGCAGTCTTGATTTTTTCAAGCGGGAGGCGCGAAAACGCCGCGTACCGTATCAGCGCATGATCCGCGTATTGGTGGATACCTATGCGGAGCGTCAGGCAGGCGGAAAGCGGTAGTCGCCCGGCCGGAGTCGTCGAAAACGCAATGCAATCCAGAGAAGCAATGAGATGAACGCCCCCCTCTCCACCCACCCGACGCCCCCCTACAAGCACACCCCGCTGTTCCCGCTTGGCAAGGATGCGACGCCGTATCGCAAGATCGCCGATGGCGTGCGGATCGAGCGCGTTTTGGGCGAGGATGTGCTGGTGGTGCCGCGCGAGGCGCTGCGCGCGCTGGCGGAAGCGGCGTTCACCGATATCAATCATCTGTTGCGTCCCGCGCACCTCGCTAGCCTGAAACACATCGTTGAGGACCCGGAGGCGTCGGATAACGACAAGTTCGTCGCCTACGATTTCTTGAAGAACGCCAATATCGCGGCGGGCGGCGTGCTGCCGATGTGCCAGGACACCGGCACCGCGATCATCATGGGCAAGAAGGGGCGGCTCATCTGGACCGACGGCAGCGACGAGGGCGCGCTCGCCGAGGGCGCGCGCGACGCCTACCTCAAGCGCAATCTGCGCTATTCGCAGCTCGCGCCGATCTCGATGTTCGAGGAGAAGAATACCCGCTCGAACATGCCGGCGCAGGTCGAGATTTACGCCGAAGGCCACGATCCCGAACATGCCGATGCGGACGGCACCTACAAGTTTCTGTTCATCGCCAAGGGCGGCGGTTCGGCCAACAAATCGTTCCTGTTCCAGGCAACGCCGTCGATCCTCACGCGCGACCGCCTGCTGGCGTTCCTGAAAGAGAAGGTGCTGACGCTCGGCACCGCGGCGTGTCCGCCGTACCACCTCGCTATCGTCATCGGCGGCACCTCGGCTGAGCTGACGATGAAGACCGTCAAGCTTGCCTCGACCAAGTATTACGACACGCTGCCAGACCACGGCTCCGAGGACGGCCACGCCTTCCGCGACAAGGAGATGGAGCAGGAAATTCTGAAGATGACGCAGTCGCTCGGCGTCGGCGCGCAGTTCGGCGGCAAGTATTTCTGCCACGACGTGCGCGTGATCCGGCTGCCGCGCCACGGCGCCTCGCTGCCGATCGGGCTCGGCGTGTCATGCTCGGCCGACCGCCAGGCGCTCGGCAAGATCACGCGCGACGGGGTGTTTCTCGAGGAGCTTGAGCACAATCCGGCGAAATATCTGCCGGAAGTCGACGCCGCAAAGCTCGGCGGCGAGGTGGTGAAGATCGACCTCAACAAGCCGATGAAGGAAATCCTGGCGCAGCTTTCCAAGTATCCGATCAAGACGCGGCTGTCGCTCTCCGGCCCGATGATCGTAGCGCGCGATCTGGCGCACGCCAAGCTGCGCGAACGGTTGGAGCGCGGCGAGGGCCTGCCGGATTATTTCAAGAACCATCCGGTCTACTACGCCGGCCCGGCCAAGACGCCGGACGGCTACGCCTCGGGCGCGTT
>DASZWK010000349.1:0-3073 GCA_035546235.1 Xanthobacteraceae bacterium
CCGACATCGCGCGCGGCGAAACGGTGCTGCGGAAGAAGACGCCGGTCGGCTCGCGCGAGATCGGCATGCTCGCCGCCTGCGGCATCGCGGAAGTGGAAGTGATGAAGCGCCCGCGGGTCGCGGTGCTCTCGACCGGCGACGAACTCGTGCCGCTGGGTGAGCCGTTGAAGCCGGCCGGCGTCTACGACAGCAACGGCGCGATCCTCGCCGCCGCGATCCTCGAAGCCGGCGGCGATCCGGTGCCGTTCGGCGCGTTTCCCGACGAGGAGGTGGCGCTCGAACTCGCCATGCGCACGGCGCTCGAGGCCTGCGACATGGTGGTGCTGTCGGGCGGCACGTCGAAAGGCGCGGGCGACCTGTCGCATCGCATCGTGTCGCGGCTCGGCTCGCCCGGCATCCTGGTGCACGGCGTGGCGCTAAAACCCGGCAAGCCGCTCTGCCTCGCGGTCATCGGCGACAAGCCGCTGGTGGTGCTGCCGGGATTTCCGACCTCGGCGATCTTCACCTTCCATGCCTTCGTCGCACCGATCATCCGCGCACGCGCCGGACTGCCGCCCGAGGCCGCGCAGACCATCAAGGCGCGCGTGCCGATACGTATCGCCTCGGAACTCGGCCGCGAAGAATTCGTGCTGGTCTCTCTGGTCGACGGCGGCGACGGTCCGATCGCGTTTCCGACCGGCAAGGGGTCGGGCGCGGTCACGGCTTTTTCCCAGGCCGACGGATTTCTGTCGATCGATGCGCTCGCCGCGGCGCTCGATGCCGACAGCAGTGTTGATGTGACGCTGATCGGCGAAGCGGCGCGCGCGCCCGATCTCGTCATCATGGGAAGTCACGACGTCGCGCTTGATGTTGTGGTCGGCGCTCTGGCCGCGCGCAATTTTGTGGCGCGCACGATTGCGGTCGGCAGTCTCGGGGGCGTTGCCGCGCTCAGCCGCGGCGAGTGCGACTTGGCGCCCGTTCACCTCGTCGATCCGGCGACCGGGATCTACAACAAGCATTTGCTCGGCCCCGGCATGGCGCTGGTGCCGGGTTGGCGGCGCATGCAGGGCTTCGTTTTCCGCCCGGGCGACGCGCGCTTCGATGGATTGAGCGCCGCACAGGCGTTGAAAGCGGCGCTCGCCGACCCGGCCGTGCTGATGGTCAACCGCAATGCCGGGTCCGGCACCCGCGTGCTGACCGACAGCCTGCTCGTCGGTGCGCGGCCTCCGGGTTATGCAAATCAGCCGCGCTCGCACAACGCCGTCGCCGCCGCCGTCGCCCAGAACCGCGCCGACTGGGGTGTCGCCATCGAGCCGGTGGCGCGCATGTACGGCCTGTCGTTTCTGCCGATCGCGCCCGAGGAATATGATTTCCTGCTGCGCGAAGACCGCCGCGACCGGGCCGCCGTGCGGGCGTTCCTGGAATCGCTCCACGATCAGCCGACCCGCGACCGTATCCGGGCGTTGGGCATGGAACCGGCGGGCGAATGATCCATATAATGTCGGTATGCGCATCATCGGCCTTGCGGGCTGGAGCGGTTCCGGCAAGACGACGCTGGTCACGGCTGTGATCCCGGTGCTGGTGCGGCGCGGGCTCAAGGTTGCGACCGTCAAGCACGCGCACCACGAGTTCGACATCGACCAGCCGGGCAAGGATTCCTGGCTGCATCGGCAGGCCGGCGCCAGCGAGGTCGCGATCGTATCGAGCCGGCGCTGGGCCATGGTCCACGAATTGGGCGACGAACCCGAGCCGGCGCTCGGCGATGTTCTGGAGAAACTCAGTCCGGTCGATCTGGTGATCGTCGAAGGGTTCAAGCGCCACGCGCATCCCAAGCTTGAAGTCTATCGCGCCGCGGTCGGCAAGCCGCTCCTTCATCCCGATGACGATTGCATCGTCGCCGTCGCCACCGATGCGGCGTTGCCGCAGGCAAGCGTGCCGGTTCTGATGCTGGACGACATCGGCGGCATCGCCAACGTGCTGCAAGCCGAAGCACTGCCGCGCGATCGGATCGCGTCGCTGGAGCAGACGTGATGGCGCAGCTCTCCGACGATTGCTTTGCCTTTAACGGGCCGCTGATGCCGGTCGCAGACGCCGAGCGGCTGATCGCGGAGCGCATCGCGCCGGTGAACGGACGCGAAGTGGTGAAACTTGCGAACGCCGCCGGACGCGTGCTGGCGGACGATGTCGTCGCTCCTGTCGATCTGCCGCCGTTCGATAACTCGGCGGTCGATGGCTATGCGGTGCGCGCCGCCGATCTTAACGGCGAGCGCGACAGCCGGCTGGCGATCGCCGATCGCGTCGCCGCCGGTCACACTGCAAGCACTGCGCTCAAAGCCGGCGCGGCGATCCGTATCTTTACCGGCGCGCCGATGCCCGCGGGCGCCGATACGGTTTTCATGCAAGAGGATTGCCGCGTCGAAGACGGCGCGGTGATCGTACCACCCGGATTAAAGCGCGGCGCCAACACGCGGCTCGCCGGCGAAGACATTCGCGCCGGCGCCGTGGCACTCCCGGCCGGCCGGCGGCTTGCGGTGCAGCATATCGCGCTCGCGGCGGCGCTGGGCTTGACCGGGCTCGCGGTGCGCCGCCGCGTGCGCATCGCCGTGTTCTCGACCGGCGACGAGATCGTCGAGCCCGGCACGAAATTGCCGCGCGCCGCGCTCTATGATTCCAACCGCTATCTCTTGGCCGGGCTGATCGCGCGCCTCGGCGCCGAAGTGACCGACCTCGGAATTCTCAAGGACGACCAGCCGGCACTGGCGCGCGCCCTCGCCGCGGCCGCCGTCGACCACGATCTGGTGCTGACTTCGGGCGGTGTTTCGACCGGCGAGGCCGACCATGTGCGCGCCGCGCTCGAAAGCGTCGGCCGGCTTGTGTTCTGGCGGCTGGCGATAAAGCCGGGCCGGCCCGTGGCAATGGGCGTCATTCGCGGCGCCAATTTCGGCGACGGCACCGCCTTTGTCGGCCTGCCGGGAAATCCGGTCGCAGTGTTCGTCACTTTTGTGCGCGTGGTGCGGCCGCTGCTGCTGCGGCTCGCCGGCGCGTTGCCCGAGCCTCTGATTGCATTGCCGGCACGCGCGGCCTTTTCCTACAG
>DASZWK010000350.1:0-4737 GCA_035546235.1 Xanthobacteraceae bacterium
AACGGCCTCTACGAAATCTATGACCTCGGCCATAACACCATCCTCTCGGCCGCTTCGTTGGCTCTGCTTGCACCGCAATGGCAGGTCGCGGGACTCGGCGGATTCTTCGGTTCCGACACCTCCGACATGCTTATGCGCAACAGCGTGACCGGCGAGTTCCAAATCTACGACCTCAGCAACAATAACATCAGCAACAACACAGCCATAGGCCAGGTCGGACTCGAGTGGTCCGTGGCCGGCTTAGGCGATTTCAGCGCACGTTCGGGCGAAACCGACATGCTGATGCGCAATGGCAATACTGGCCAATTCGAGATCTACGACCTCGCCAACAACGGCATCACGTCAGCGGCGCCCATGGGCCAGGTCGGATTGGAGTGGTCAGTAGTCGGGTTTGGGGATTTCTCGACGCGCGCCAACGAATCCGACATGTTAATGCGCAACAGCAATACCGGAGTATTCGAGGTCTACGATATCAGCAACAACCAGATCACGTCGGCGGGGCCGATGGGGCAGGTGGGTCTGGAATGGTCGGTGGCAGGATTCGGAGATTTCTCCGGCAACGCCAATGAGACCGACATGCTGATGCGTAACAACAACACCGGCGCGTTCGAGATTTACGACATCCGCGGCAACACCATCACGTCGGCAGGGCCGATGGGACAGGTAGGTCTCGAATGGCAGGTCGTCGGCTTCGGTCCGATCAACGGCGCGGGCGCAAGCGACATGCTGATGCGCGATACCAACAACGGCGCGTTCGAAATCTACGACATCAGCAACAACCAGATCACCGCGGCCGCGCCGATGGGGCAGGTTGGAATGGAATGGTCGGTCGCGGGCATTGCGGCCGACCCGCCCTCCGGACCAGCTGCGGCGAGCAATCAGCTTGTTCAGACAATGGCCTCGTTCGATCCTGCCGGACCTGCGGCAATGACTGCTCTGGCGCCCGATCCGATAACGTCTCCATCGGCAGCGACCAGTCCGTTCGGCCTCACAGCGCTGAATTCGCCGGAGGCCTGAGGCCTAAACCTCAAATCATCCCGAACATCTTGCTGCCGTAGGTGCCGTGAGCCTCGTCCAGCAGCGGCGCCACGGCGGCGCGGAACTGGGCATGTTGGGCTGCGGTCAGTTCGGTGATTTCGCAACCCTCCGCGAGAATTGCGGCACGGGCCTGTGCGTCCTCCTCGATCGCGAGCTCGCGCTGGAAAGCGACGGCGCGGCCGATTGCTTTGCGCATAGCCTCTTGCAGGTCGGCCGGCCAGGAGTCGAAGCTCGGCCGATGTAGAAAAATGGGTCGTGAAATGTAGAAATGGTTGGTTACGGTGTGAAAGCGATGAAACTTGTGTACGCCGTAAGTGACCGTATTGGCGAACGGATTTTCCTGTGCATCGAGCGTGCCGGCCTTGATGCCGGCGATGGCTTCGGTGAGATCGCAGCGCACCGGGACGGCGCCGAGCAATTCGAACGTTCTGGCCTGGACCTCGCTCGGCAGCACGCGGATGCGCATGCCTTTTAGATCGTGCGGCGCGTGAATCGGCCGCAGCCGATTGGAGATTTGGCGGAAGCCGTTCTCGAACCAGCCCAGAATACGGTAGTTCGCGCGCTGTTCGATCTTGGCGGCGAGGAAGCGGCCAAGCCCGCCGTCGATCGCCGCGCGCGCTGCGTCGCGGCGGTCGAACAGAAACGGCAAGTCCACGAAGCCGAGTTCGGGCACGCGGTCGGTGAGATAGCTCGACGATTGATAGCCCAGCGTGAGCACGCCATCCTCGACGAGCCACAGAATTTCCTCGGCTCGATAGCCGAAATCCATAATGTTCCAGACGTATTTTATGCTGACGCGGTCGGGGAATTGTTGCGAAAGCGTATCGCCTATCAGCTTGAGCGCGCGCGAGAATGAGGTCGTCGGCGGCCCATAGCCGCCCATGCGGATTGTGATCGGATCGGACATCGCAGTCCCCTCGGCGGCGAACCTTCGCGGCAAAAGATGGGAAAAGTCAACGACGCGCAGCAGCGTGGCGCAAATATCCGCGCAGCAGCTTTGCGGCGGCTATCGCCTTGCCGCGCAATCGCTCAAGCCGCACGGCTCTGGCGAAAGGCGCGTGCGGGCGCACCGCGATCAAAAGGTCGTGTAGCGCCAGGCGTTCGCTCCAGGTGCGATTGATCACCGCATGATCGGCCGTCGCGCACGAGTCGGCGCAGACGATCGTTGCGTCCGAGGCGAGCCGTTCGGTCACGAGTGCGATCAGTGCGACGCCGGGCGAATAGCGCGCCAGACTCTCGTCGTAGGCGATCTTCCAGAACCACGCGGCATCGCCGCTGCGCAGCGTGATCCCGACAGCAGCCGGCTGCCCGTCCAGCACCAGGCGGTCGATGGCGATCTTATGTTCGCCGGCGAGCGCAGCGACGGCGGATTTGACGAAATCGAGGATGGCCTCGTCGCAGGCGGCGGCCGTTCCGGCATTGCCTTTCCAGCCGCTGACTTCGAGCGCCAGGAAGTCTTCTGTTGCAGCAACGACCTCGGTGGGCTCGGTCGCGGTCGAGTAAGAGAGCGTGCCGGCTTCGCCTAAGCGGCGGACGGTGCGGCGCAGTTCGCGATACTTGCGGCCGCCGAGCGCGCGCTCGAGATAGCCGGAGCGCGCGGCATTGGGCGCCAGCAGAGCGCGCGTATGGGCGTTGAACTCCGCCGACGGCATTTGCGCGCGGCGCAGGATGGCGCCCAGCGCAGCGGCGAACGGACCGTCCTGCGGTGCAAATGGCAGCAGAACGAGTCCGGGAAGCGCGGAATTGTCGGCAACATGCGCGAGCCACGCGGCGATGACCGGCTCGGCGGCTTCGCGATCGACGAGCGGCGTGCCGAGCGGCGCGTATGGGTGCGTCCAGCCAAGCAAGAGCGGCAGCTTGAGCCCGTAACGGCGCTTCACGACCTGGGCAGGAAACAGGCCAAGCAGTTTGCGTGGCAGCGACCCTGACCAGACCAGGAGGGCACCCGCGCCGTGCCCAAATGCCGGAGCGGCGGCGAGCGCGAAAGCCGGCTCGTAAAACGCGTTCGGGACCAGGACACGCGTGACGAGATCGCGCCAGTCCTCGATTATGGCGTCAAGCTGCGTGATATCGAGCCATTCGACGATGAGCGAATCGGCGGCGTAGCGATCGGCGACCGTGGCGCGGCGGGCGCTGGCGATCGCGGCTGCCGTGTCCGGCAGGTGCGGCGCGAGATCGGTCGGCGCATGGACCGTCATGACCGTGCCTCACCGACCGTTGCGCCCGCCGAAAATAAAGCAGTGCAGCGCCAGCTGCTGTTTGGCGACCAGAAACAGGCAGACTGATTCGCAGATCAGCGTGATCGCATTGGCAATGGCCGCACCGGTAGCACCGAGATGCGGAATAAGAATAAAACACAGACCGATGTTGATCGCGAACGATCCGCCGTAGATAACGGCGCAGCTGCGCCTTTCACCGAGCATGTTGAGCAGCCGTTCCGCCGGTCCGACCGAGGCGCGGGCCAGAAGCCCGATGGCGAGAATGAACATCAGATAATAGCCTGACGTGAATTCGCGCCCGAACATCCGCAGCATCGGCTCGCCCAGCGCCAGCAGCACGAGGATCGCTGCGAGTGACGGCCAGAACGTCATGCGCACCGCAATGGCGAGAAAATCGGCGAGCCGTTTGCGGTCGCCTGTGACGTGGTATTCGGCGAATTTGTGCGCCAGCGTCTGCGCCACCGAGAAATAGATGAAGGCGACCAGCGCCATGGTTTTTGAGGCGGCGTAATAGATGCCGACTTCGCTGGGCGAGCGGAAAATCTGCAGCACCAGCACGTCCGCATAAGTGAGCAGGAGAAAAAACGCTTCGACGATGAAGATGGGCGTCGACACGGATAGCCACGAACGCACCGCGTAGGCCCTGGGTCCGGGCTCGACCATCTTGGTCAGCCGCCGCCCAAGCACCGCCCATTGGCCGAAAGTGACGGCCCACCACGCGGCCGCAGCAGCCAGGGTCGCGATTGCCGCGTTCATCGGCAGGCCGACCACGAACGCAACGGCGAGCAGCACCAACAGCAGAATTTGCCGCAGGACGTAAGTGGGGCTGAGCCCAAGATTGACCCAGCCATAGGACCGCGCGACGCCGCTCTCTACCTGCCCGATCCCACAGATCGGCAGCACGGCGCAAGCGATGTAGAGTGGCCACACGATGTTTGGGTTGATATGCGGCGACAGGCCATAAACAATAAGCGCGGCAACGACGCCAACCGCCGTTGCAATCGACGATGCCAGCCACAGGCTGCCGCGGAGGAAACCGCGCAGCAGCGCGAAGTGCCGATGCTCGATGTATTCGGGGATCAGGCGCTGCGCCGCCGAGCCGAGTCCGAGATCGACCATGCCGCAGATCAAGAGCACCCAGGTCCAGACGTAGACGTAGATGCCGAACTCGAAGCTGCCGAGCCAGCGCGCTAATACGATCTGCGAGACGAACGCAAGCACCGCGCCCGCGACGCGAATGAGGAACGCGGCTCCGGCAAGCCGCCGCGCTAGCGATAAGTCGCTGCCGTCCGCCAACACGACGCGCAGCCGCTTAAGGGTGCCGGCCACGCTGAGTCGAGCCGACCACGGCAAAAGACGCGAACGCAACGCGTGTTCTGAACCGATCGATGCCACAATGACCTCTGCGCCGATGCCGGCACGAAATGAGCGCCAGCTTTAGCAAGGAAGCGTTAAGAATAGGTTCGGCAAAATTAACAAT
>DASZWK010000351.1:0-8687 GCA_035546235.1 Xanthobacteraceae bacterium
TCCGGATCGGAGCCGCGCACCGATTTATGCAAGGCGCTGATCAGATTGTAATGGCCGTCCTGCTTCTTGTCGTAGATCGGCGCACGCCGTTGCACCACCTCCTGCAACGCAGCCGCATCGAACGTCTCGCCGGCACGCGCGGCACGCCACACTTCTTCGGCGAGCGTCAACGCGGCGCGGCCGTCACCATCGGCCATGCGGATGAGCGAGGCGCGCGCATCGTCATCGAGCGGCAGCTTCCTGCTCTCGATTGCTTCGGCGCGGGCCAAGAGCTTTTCGATCGCCGGCTCGTCGAGCGATTTGAACACCAGCACGCGCGCCCGCGACAGCAGTGGCGCGATCAGCTCGAACGAGGGGTTCTCCGTCGTGGCACCGACCAGCACGATGGTGCCGTCTTCCATCACCGGCAGAAAGCTGTCCTGCTGCGCGCGATTGAAGCGGTGAATCTCGTCGACAAATAAAAGCGTGCCCTGCCCCATCTCGCGCCGGGCGCGCGCCGCGTCGAACACCTTTTTGAGATCGGCGACGCCGGAAAAGATCGCTGAAATCTGCTCGAAATAAAGTTCGGTAGCGTGCGCAAGGAGCCGCGCCACCGTGGTCTTGCCGGTACCGGGCGGGCCCCAAAAGACGAGCGAACCGAGCGAGCGGGTCTCGAGCATCCGGGTGAGCGCGCCGTCCGGTCCGAGGAGATGGTCCTGTCCGACCACGTCGGCCAGCGCCTGCGGACGCAGCTTGTCGGCCAGCGGCCGCGGTGCATCGCGGTCGAGGCCGGCGGCGGCGAAGAGGCTTGTCTGGGAGGCCCGTTGACGGGTCGTCATAAGGTAAGCCCAAGCATCGTCACGCCCGGCCTTGTGCCGGGCATCCACGTCTTTCCTTGCACCTAAGACATAAAGGCGTGGATGGCCGGGACAAGCCCGGCCATGACGGTGAAAGGTCTTTCCCGAGGTTTCACCCGGAAAACATCACCGAAATCTGCTGATTGCCGCGCTGGATGGTGATGCGCCAGGAGTGGCCGCCGGAATTGGCGATGCGCTGCAGATCGGCCGAGCGCGCGATCTTCTCGTTATTGACGTTCACCACGATGTCGCCAGGCCGGAAGCCGATCGATTGCGCGGTCGAGCCGTCAGCCACCGCGATAATGACGACGCCCTGGGCCTGCGTATCGAGCCGCAACTCGTCCGCGAGCGCCGGCGACAGGTTGGCCACTGTGGCGCCGGCGAACGGCGAGCGGGCGCTGATCGCCACCTCGTCGCGCGGCGTCTCCGGCAGCGGTTGCAGCGCCACGGATACCGTCATCTGGCGGCCCTGGCGAAGAATACCGACCTTCGCCGTGCCGCCGAGCGCCTTGGTGGCGAAGCGATAATCGAACGCGTTGGGGTCCTCGATTGCCACGCCGTCGACGCTGACCAGAAGGTCGCCGGTCTTGAGGCCGGCGCGCGCCGCCGGGCTGTCGGGGACGACGCTCGCCACCAGCGCGCCATTCGGTACCTTCAGCCCCAGGCTGTCGGCGATGTCGGGCGTGACCTCCTGCAGTTTGGCGCCGAGCCACGGCCGCTTGACGGCATTGCTGCCACTCTCCGCCGAGGCCACAACGACGCGCACCAGGTTTGCCGGAATGGCAAACCCGATGCCTTCCGATCCGCCTGACGAGGATGCGATGGCGCTGTTGATGCCGATCAGGTGGCCGCTCATATCGACCAGGGCGCCGCCGGAATTGCCGGGATTGATCGGCGCGTCGGTCTGGATGAAGAACTGATAGTCGGACGAGCCGACCTTGGTGCGCGCCAGCGCCGAGACGATGCCGTGGGTCACGGTCTGGCCGACGCCGAACGGATCGCCGATCGCCAACACCACGTCGCCGACTTGGAGCTTGTCGGAGTCGCCGAATTCGAGCGTGGGAAAGCGCTCGTGCGCGCCCTTGATGCGCAGTACGGCAAGATCGCTGCGCTGATCGCGGAGCACGATGTCAGCATCGAATTCGCGCTTGTCGGACAGCGCCACTTTGACCTGGCTGGCGCCGCGGATGACGTGGAAATTGGTGACGATCAGCCCCGCCGGATCGACGATAACGCCGGAGCCGAGCGAGCGCTCGACCTGCCGGCGCGGAACCCCACCGAAGAACTGGCGAAAGAACGGGTCGGCCATGAACGGATTTTGGTTCTCGACGACGTGGGTGGCGTAGACGTTGACCACCGCGGGCGCGACCCGCTGCACGATCGGCGCGAACGACATCTGCAGCTGGGCGAGCGAGGCGGGCACCCGGCGCTCCTGCGCGCTCGCGGCGTTTGAGATGACGGTGAACGCCAACAGCGCGGCGCCAAACAGGGTCATGGATCGTCCAGGCATCGAGCCTCCGAGGAGCGTTTAAGAGCAACAGTTCCGGGCCGGTCCTATCAGCCTTTTCCAAGGCGATTGGATGGCGGTTGCGGCCGATCTATGGCCCAGAACGCCCGGCCGGCCAATCGGCCCTGGCTCCAATGCCGCAGCCCGTTTCAGGCCGGGGCGGGACTGGGCCGTGCAGCGCTGCGGCTTGCCGCCAGCCGGTGTGCGAGGATGCCGGCGACCAGTCCCGCGGCCAGCACCGCGATCCCGACCAGGGGCCGGTACCAGAACCAGGCCATCGCGATCACGACCCCGCCGACGACCATCGTGAACGCCAGTGCGACCAGTCCGGCGCCGGCGCCAATCACGCTCCCGATCAGCGGCACTACGTCCGCGACCACGACGAGAGGCCGCATCACCAGGAACGCGCCGAGCCACATCGCCAGCACGCCGCCCAGCCGAAGAACCCAGGTCAGGATCATATTGTCGCGCTCGGCCTGCTTGAACATCTCGGTCGCGGGTTGCTCTCCCGGCACCGCCAGCAACAGGCGGTCTCCGGCCCGAGTCTGGTATGGAGCGATGCCGGAGCCGGACTGCCGGCCAATGACGCTCACCGGACCAACCGGAGCATAGGTGTACGAAATCTTGTAGTCGCCGATCTGCGGGCTGTCGGGATTGGCGCCAATGTAGATCTTGCCGTCGGCGATCTGAGCGTTCGGAATTCGCGGTTTGAGCGGGCCGGCGGACTGCGGATCGAGCTGCAACGCCGCGCTCGTCGGCAGGAGATTAAGAATGGCTGCGACGAGCTTGAATGCGCCAAGCGTGGCGTCGGCCGCGGTCACGTTGAGACCGCCGTACTGCTTCTGTGGATTGCCGTGACCGTCGGGATGTCGGAAGCTCTGCGAGTCGACCGCACGGTCCGACCACACTTTTTTGTAGGTGTAGGTCGTGACGGTCTCTTCCGAGCCGCCGATCGATTTATGAGTTTCCTGGTGCTTGTCTTCTTCCCATTGATACATCTCGGCGACACGCACGAGGCGCAGTGCGGCCGCCGTGACGCCAAATGTGCGATCCGCGAGCGGCGCGCTCGCCCTGGCGTCGCCGCTTAAGTGGATGAGCTTGCCTTCGTTGCCGGGATCGACCGGCGCCGGTGCGGCGTCGACCACTACCTTGCCGCCCTCGCTAAGCGAGCGCGCCGTCTGGACGGCGCGCCCCTCGTTCCAGAACAAGAGAGCGATCGAACCGATCACGAAGACGATGCCGAACAGCACGCCGGTGATCGAGCCGATAATTCGCGACAGCCACGATGTCGAAGTGGTCTCAACAAAACTATCTGGCATGGCAAAGCCCGCGAAGCGCTGCCGGATATCGTCGGAACCAGATTAGCGATTTACTCCTTCGGCGGCACCGTGCGCACCCAGGCGATGACGTCGTCAAGATCGGAATCGGTCATATGGGCGTAATACCCAAATCCCATCGGCCCATTGAGCTTCTTGCCGTCCTTGTCGATGCCCTGGGTGATGGCGCGCTTGATCTCGGCGTCGGTCCAGCCGCCGATCCCTTTGGTCTTGCTCGAAGTAATATTGCGTGACACCGAAATACCCCATGGACCGGGGAATTGCTGACCGCCGGCGCCCATCTTGCTCAGCACCAACTGGCCCTTTTCGCGCGGGGTATGACACTCCATGCAGTGGCCGATAGTAGCGAGATAGAAACCGCGTTTGACCTTGTCTTTCAGATCGGCGGGATCGATCGGCTTCTCGGCCCACGGGATCACTTGCTGCTTCATCGGCACGTGATAGATCGGCGCCGGCACCTTGTTGCTCACCGGCTTGACGCTTTGGATATAGGCCACGATCGCATCGAGATCGGCCGGCAGAAGGATTCCGTAAAATTCGGTCGGCATGACCGCGATCGGCTTGCCGTCCTTCGGTACGCCGGTAAGCAAGAGCTTTTTGATATCGGCCGCGCTCCAGGTCCCTATGCCCGTCTCTTTATCCGGCGTGATGTTCGGCGCCGTCACGTCGAACGCGCCCGGCACATTGAACCGCAGCCCACCTGAGAAATCCTTGCCGGCCACGACCGCCGGCGGCCCCTTGGGCGAATGACAGTTGCCGCAGGTCATGATGGTGTTGACGAGATACGAGCCGCGCTCGAGTGGCGTCTCGGCGTACGCCGTGCTGCCGATGACGGAAGCAAGCGCGACCAGCGTTGCAAGTGATTTCATTATTACCCCCAAGCCCAGGTGCCGGCCGGAAGGTATTGCAGGACGCTGGAACTGCCAAACAAAAAGTGGAGGTGCGCACAACCGTTTTGCTGCGGCAAAGGGCGGCAATGCCGAGGATGATACGCCGTCCCCGGCAGGCGGGAATTGTGCTGTGTTACGCCGCCGCTGTTTCGGGCTCGGCCGCGCGAGCCCGGACCGGCCCGGAGTCCTTGCCCTTGGCCTCGACGTCGCGGTCAACAAACTCGATCACCGCGACCGGGGCGGAATCGCCGTAGCGGAAACCGGCCTTCATCACCCGGATATAGCCACCTTGGCGGTCCTTGTAGCGCGGCCCGATCACCTCAAACAGCTTCTTGACCATGGCCAAGTCGCGCATCTGCGAGATCGCCTGGCGGCGCGCGTGCAGGTCGCCGCGTTTGCCCAGCGTCACCAGCTTTTCCACCACCGGGCGCAAATCCTTGGCCTTGGGCAGCGTGGTCGTGATTTGCTCGTGCTTGATCAGCGAGGCGGCAAGATTGGCCAGCATCGCGCGCCGATGATCGGAGTGACGATTGAACTTACGGTGCGTTTTCGCGTGATGCATGTCCGTCTCCTACACCTCTTCGTCACTCCGGCCGAGCGCAGCGAGAGCCGGAATCCATAGTCACGATGCAAGCGGTAATTCGCCGACCGGGGTTATGGATTCCGGGTCCGCGCCTTCGGCGCGCCCCGGAATGACGGTACTCAGTAATGATCCTCGAAGCGCTTGGCGAGTTCGTCGATGTTCTCCGGCGGCCAGCCGGGCACTTCCATGCCGAGATGCAGGCCCATCTGCACCAGCACTTCCTTGATCTCGTTGAGCGACTTGCGGCCGAAGTTCGGCGTGCGCAGCATCTCGGCTTCGGTCTTCTGCACCAGATCGCCGATATAGACGATGTTGTCGTTCTTCAGACAATTGGCCGAGCGCACCGACAGTTCGAGTTCGTCGACCTTCTTGAGGAAGGCCGGATTGAACGCAAGATCGGGGATCGCCTCGTGCGCGGTTTCGCGCTTGGGCTCCTCGAAATTGACGAACACGTTGAGCTGATCCTGCAGGATGCGTGCTGCGTAGGCGAGCGAGTCCTCCGGCGTGAGGGCGCCGTTGGTTTCGATCGACAGCGTCAGCTTGTCGTAATCGAGGATCTGGCCTTCGCGCGTGTTCTCGACCTTGTAGGAGACTTTGCGCACCGGGGAATACAGACTGTCGACCGGAATAAGGCCGATCGGCGCATCCTCCGGCCGGTTACGCTCGGCCGGGACATAGCCCTTGCCGGTCGCGACCGTGAACTCCATGCGGATCTCGGCGCCTTCGTCGAGCGTGCACAGCACCAGCTCCGGATTGAGCACCACGACGTCGCCGACGGTCTGAATGTCAGCCGCGGTCACCGTGCCCGGGCCCTGCTTCTTCACCACCATGCGCTTGGGACCATCGCCCTGCATCTTGATGGCGATGTCCTTGATGTTGAGCACGATGTCGGTCACATCCTCGCGTACGCCGGCAATCGAGGAAAACTCGTGCAGCACGCCGTCGATGTGAACCGACTGCACCGCCGCGCCTTGCAGCGATGACAACAGAATACGCCGCAGCGCGTTGCCGAGCGTTACGCCGAAACCGCGTTCGAGCGGCTCGGCCACAACGGTGGCTACCCGCCGTGAATCGGTGCCGGCGCTCACCTGCAGCTTGTTAGGTCGGATCAGTTCTTGCCAGTTCTTCTGGATCGTCACGTTATCACCCATCGCTTTGCGCGGCGCGACCATGTCGCGGGCCTCGCTCCGCTCCGTGAGGCCAAGGTCTTGCGGCGGCAGATGTTGGATTTGGTCCATCAACCGGATGTCCTTATACGCGCCGCCGCTTGCGCGGCCGGCAACCGTTATGCGGGATCGGCGTCACATCGCGGATCGACGTAATGGTGAAGCCGGCGGCTTGCAGCGAGCGCAGCGCCGACTCGCGTCCCGAACCGGGGCCCGCGACCTCCACCTCGAGGGTGCGCATGCCGTGTTCCTGCGCCTTCTTAGCGGCGTCCTCGGCCGCGACCTGCGCGGCGTACGGCGTCGACTTGCGCGAGCCCTTGAACCCCATCGTGCCCGCCGAGGACCAGGCAATAGCGTTGCCCTGCACATCGGTGATGGTGATCATCGTATTGTTGAACGACGCGTTGACGTGTGCGACGCCCGAAGCGATGTTCTTGCGTTCGCGCCGGCGGACGCGCGTAGCTTCCTTACCCATTCTGAACCCTTTCGCGGATGGGGACCGGCCGCTCTCGCTCCGGCGCCATCACTCGTTCCGGTCGTTTCACTACTTCTTCTTGCCGGCTATCGCCTTGGCCGGACCCTTGCGGGTGCGCGCGTTGGTGTGAGTGCGCTGTCCGCGAACCGGCAGGCTGCGGCGGTGTCGCAATCCCCGGTAGCAGCCCAGATCCATCAAACGCTTGATGTTCATGGACACTTCGCGCCGCAGGTCGCCTTCGACGACGTAGTCGCGGTCGATCACTTCACGCAGCTGAAGTACTTCTTGATCGGTGAGCTGCGAAACCCGCCGCGACTCGGGGATCGAAACCTTTTCCACGATTTCCTTGGCTTTGGCATTGCCGATGCCATGGATGTACTGGAGCGCGATCACAACGCGCTTGTTGGTCGGTATGTTGACGCCCGCGATACGAGCCACTTCAGTTACTCCCTGCGGCCGCCGCCCGCCGTGCCGGCCCGGTTATCCGGCATGGCGGTAAGCCGCTGTTCGTCGATTGCATTGTCGCCTGAGACAGCCACAAACGTAAAAAGGCAACGCTTGCCTGCCTTTCCGGCTCGGCACCGTTGCTCAATCTCCAACTGGGTATTCGCTGTTGGTATTAATGGATTCCTCTTGCTTTCGTCAACCTCGGCTAGCGAATTAGTACATAAACATGGCTAGCGACGACGGCCACCGGCTCTGACCTTGCGTTTGGCCGCCGCGGTTTTACGCGCAGGCGCGGGTTTTCGCCGTGTTGCCGCCCCACGTGCAGACTTTTTTCCTATTTTAGATTTAGGCTTCCGAGCCGGCTTAGCCTTGGCGGCCGGGCGGGCGTTTGCCGGCCGGCGGCCTTTCGCAGCTGGTTTTGCCGAAGGTGCCGGAACCGCCCTGGATGGCGTCGATGCCTTGGAACTTTTGGCCGGCTTAGGCCCGGAGGAGAGCACTTTGTCGATGGCCTCGGTCACGTCCGGGATCGGCGCCATACCGTCGACAGTCCGCAGCACGCCCTGCAGCTGATAATAAGCAATGAGCGGGGCGGTCTGCTCACGAAACGCGATAAGCCGCCGCCGCAGCGCCTCGGCATTGTCGTCATCGCGCACCGCTTCGCCGCGCGCCTTCATTTCGGCAATCCGGGTTTCAATCCGGCGCATCAAGGCCGCTTCATCGACCCGCAATTCGAGCACGGCATCGAGCGAAACCCCATGTCTCTGCAGCATGCGGTCGAGCGCCACCGCCTGCGGGACGGTACGCGGAAAACCGTCGAGGATGAAACCCTTGCGCGCGTCCGGTTCCTGGATGCGGCCTTCGACGATGCCGACGACGATCTCGTCAGGGCACAGCGCGCCACGCGCCATGATATCGGCGACCTCACGACCGATCGGCGTGCCCGCATTCACTGCGGCACGCAGCATGTCTCCGGTGGAGAGCTGGACGATCCCGTATTTAGCGACAAGACGCTGGGCTTGCGTTCCTTTGCCAGCCCCCGGCGGGCCCAGCAGGATCAGTCTCATCTACGGCGCCCCCGCAGTTTTGAGCGTTTGATCAAACCTTCGTATTGATGCGCCAGCAGATAACCCTGCACTTGCGCCACCGTATCCATCGTCACACTCACTACGATGAGCAGCGAGGTGCCGCCGAAATAGAACGGCACCGCCGCATAGGCGATCAGCATTTCGGGGAACATGCAGACGATAGCGAGATAGGCGGCGCCGATCACGGTGATCCGTGACAGCACATAGTCGATATACTCGGCAGTACGTTCGCCCGGCCGGATGCCGGGGATGAACCCGCCATGCTTCTTCAGATTGTCGGCGGTCTCCGTCGGGTTGAAGATGATCGCCGTGTAGAAGAAGGCGAAAAACACAATCAATGCAACGTAGAGCAAGAGAAACA
>DASZWK010000352.1:0-10296 GCA_035546235.1 Xanthobacteraceae bacterium
GGCAACTGGCTGTTCCCGGTCAAGGGCGCGCTCGATCCCAACGAGGTCGCGATCTGCATCGGCGACCGGCTCCTTAAATACCACCGCAACGACGAGATCATCGCTCGCGTCGCCCGCGTCAAGGAATTCCAGCGCATCGCCGCCGAGACCAGGGACGTGGCGCAGCGCATTCCGTATTTTTGCTCGGGCTGCCCGCACAATTCCTCGACCGTGGTGCCGGAAGGCATGCGCGCCTATGCGGGCATCGGCTGCCATTACATGGCGCAATGGATGGACCGTTCCACGCTCGGCTACACCCATATGGGCGGCGAAGGCGCCAACTGGATCGGCGAGGCGCCGTTCTCCAACCGCCCCCACGTCTTTCAGAATATCGGCGACGGCACCTATAACCACTCCGGCTACATGGCGATCCGCGCCGCGATCGCGTCCAACACCAACATCACCTACAAGATCCTGTTCAACGACGCCGTGGCGATGACCGGCGGCCAGGCCAACGACGGCGGCCTCACCGTTCCGCAGGTCGCCCGCCAAGTCGCTGCCGAGGGCGCCAAGCGCGTTGTCGTGGTCACCGACGAGCCCGACAAATATCCACATGACACCGCATGGCCGGCGGGCCTCACCATTCACCATCGCGATGACCTGATCGCGGTGCAGAAGGATCTGGCGGAGATCCCCGGCGTTACGGTGCTGATCTACGATCAGACCTGCGCGGCGGAAAAGCGCCGCCGCCGCAAGCGGCACACGTTTCCCGATCCCGACAAGCGCGTGATCATCAACGAACTGGTGTGCGAGGGCTGCGGCGACTGCGGCGTCAAATCGAACTGCGTGTCGGTGCAGCCGCTGGAGACCGAGTGGGGCCGCAAGCGCACCATCGACCAATCGAGTTGCAATAAGGACTTTTCCTGCGTCAAAGGTTTCTGCCCGTCCTTCGTCACGGTCCACGGCGCCACGCTGAAGAAAGGCGTCGGCGTTGCTGCCGATCACAATCTGCCGCCCTTGCCGGAACCGAAGCTGCCGCCGATCGACGGCACCTACAACATCATCGTCACCGGCGTCGGCGGCACCGGCGTTGTCACCACCGGCGGCGTGCTCGGCATGGCGGCGCATCTTGAAGGCCGCGGCATCGGCGTCCTCGATATGGCGGGCCTCGCGCAGAAGGGCGGCGCGGTCTTCAGCTATATCCGCATCGCCGAAAGTCCGGACAAAATCCACGCCATCCGCGTCGCGGCCGGGCGGGCCGATCTTGTGTTGGGCGGCGACATCGTGGTCGCGGGCACGCGCAAGGTTTTGGCCGCGGTCAAAAAAGACGCGACCCAAGTGGTCGTCAACACGGCTGAGTTCCTTCCGGGCGAGTTTACTCGCAACGCCGATTACTCGCTGCCCAGCGAGCGCCTCAAACGCACGATCCAGGCCGACGCCGGCCGCGACAAGACGCATTTCATCGATGCTTCGAGTATCGCGACCACTTTGTTCGGCCAATCGATCGGCGCCAACATGTTTTTGGTCGGCTACGCTTATCAGCTTGGCGCGATACCGCTCTCCTCCGCAGCCATCGAGAAAGCGATCGAACTGAACGGCGAAGCCATCGCCATGAACAAGGCCGCGTTCCATTGGGGCCGGCAGATGGCGGCCGACCGCGCCGCCGTCGAAAAACTGATCAAGCCTGCCGCCGCAATCGAGAGCGACGCGCGCACTCTCTCGGAATCGTTCGATGAGACCGTTTCGCGGCGCGTAAAGTTCCTTACGGACTATCAGAATGCTGCCTATGCCGAGCGGTATCGGCGAACTGTCGAGCGCGTGAAGCAAGCCGAGACCGCACGCGCTCCCGGGAAATGCGGGCTCGCCGACGCGGTGGCCCGTTACCTGTTCAAGCTGATGGCTTACAAGGACGAATACGAAGTCGCACGCCTCTATACCGACGGCTCGTTCGCGAAGCAGGTTGCGGCCGAGTTTGGCGGCGACAATCTTCGGTTCGAATTCCACTTGGCGCCGCCGCTATTCGCACGCATCGACAAGTCGACCGGCCTGCCGCGCAAAATGAGCTTCGGCGCTTGGATCATGCCGCTGTTTCGCGCGCTGGCGAAGCTCAAAGGATTGCGCGGAACGGCGTTCGATCCGTTCGGCCGGACGCTCGAGCGCCGCACCGAGCGCAGGCTGATCGCCGACTACGAGGCGGTGCTGGAGGAGATTGTGGCAAAGCTTTCGCCGGACAATCATCACCTTGCCGTCGGCCTTGCCGCCATTCCGGAAAAAATCCGCGGCTTCGGTCATGTCAAACAGCGTCATCTCGCTGCCGCAAAAGCCGACGAAACAGCCTTGCTTGAGCAATTCCGCGCCGGCACACCGACGCTGTTGAAAGCCGCGGAATAGCCGGCCGTTCTTCCCGAGCATTGGGTCCGGCGGCAGCGCACAGAGGTAAGCTGAAGCCATGAGTGAATCGCCGACCTTGCCTCCCGCTGCGGGCGAATCCACAAACGATCCCGCGGTCCGGACAGCTGTTGCCGAGGCCGAAGCTGCGGCTGCGGTAACCGAAAATATCGTTGAAGCACCGCCGACCGCCCCGGCGTCAGCTCCGGCGAGCGAGGACATTCGCCTACCGCCTGCAAGCGAACCGCCCGCACAGACTGCGTCCGCCCCGCCCGAAGACACTGTCCCCGCAGCGTCTGCCACCGTGTCGGCAGAACCAGCCGCCATGCCGGAGCCCGAACCGGTCGAACACGGCATCGGCGTGCTTCTGGTCAATCTCGGCACGCCTGATGCGCCCGATGCGCCGGCGATACGACGCTACCTGAAGGAGTTTCTCGGCGATCCGCGGGTCATCGAAAACAACTCACTGCTGTGGAAGGCCGTTCTCAACGGCATCATCCTGCCATTGCGTTCGCGACGTAAAGCCCACGACTATCAGAAAATCTGGAACCGTGAGGTCAACGAGTCGCCGATCAAGACCTTCACGCGCTCGCAAGCCGAAAAACTCGCCGGCACGCTGGAGCCGCTCGGCCATCACGTCATTGTCGACTGGGCGATGCGCTACGCAAGTCCATCGATCGCCTCGCGCCTCGAAGCCCTGATCAAACGCGGCTGCGATCGCATCCTCGTCATGCCGCTCTATCCGCAATATTCGGCGGCCACCACGGCGACGGTGTGCGACGAGGTCTACCGATATGTGATGAAGCTGCGCAACCAGCCGGCGCTGCGCATCCTGCCGCCCTATTACGAGGACCCTTATTACATCGAGGTCCTGGCGTCCTCGCTGCAAGCCGAGCTCAAGGCGCTGCCGTTCCAACCTGACGTGATCCTTGCGTCCTATCACGGCATGCCGAAGCAATACGTCGACAAGGGCGACCCCTATGAAGCGCAGTGCGTGAGAACGACCGAGCTGTTGCGCGCGCATCTCGGCTTCGACGACAAGAAGCTGATGATGACATTTCAGTCGCGCTTCGGCCGCGCCAAATGGCTCGAGCCCTTCACCATCAAAACCGTCAAGGCGCTGGCGAAGAAGGGCGTCAAGAATCTGGTGGTGCTGACGCCCGGATTTGCCGCCGACTGCCTGGAGACGCTGGAGGAAATCGCCGTCGAGAACGCGCGCGTGTTCAAGCGCAACGGCGGCCAGAATTTCGCGCTCATCCCCTGCCTCAACGACAGCGAAGCCGGCATGCTGCTGATCTGGCAGCTCGCCATGCGCGAGCTGAAGGGTTGGGTTTAGTTCGTCGGCCCGAGCGACGCGCGTAAGCGCCTGTAGCTTCGGGCTTTACGCCATCTGCCCCGGTGTGACGACCGCCGGGATCAACCTCCCGTTAACCATATCGGTTTTAACTCCGTTAACCATCGGACCGCGGCTTGGCGGCCGGTGCTGGTCGTCGCGTGGCCCGGCGGACGGCAAGGGCGGGAGCGCACGATCGGGACGAGGAGGTCGCAGGTGCCGCGCCGTCGCCGAACGCTCAGCGTAACCGGCTTGGCCGTCCAGGCCGTTGCGGCGCTTGCGCTCAGTTCGGCCGTCGCTTTCGCGCAGACGCCGCCGATCGATACGACGCCGGATCTGCTGGCGCCATCGCCTGACACCGGCTCCTACCAGCCACAACGCTTTCGCCGCCCAGGCTCCGCCACGGTGGTAGCGCAAGATCAGGCACCGCCCATCGGAACTTTCAGCACGCCCTCGCGCATCGGCGCCACGCCAGTCTACGGCGCGCCGCAAGGCTTCGGCGCCGGCGAAACGGGTTACGATTCCACGAACACCGGGCGGAGCAAAAAACGCGCGCAGGCGCCGCAGCCGACTTTCCCGAGCCAGGGCGAACCTCAATCGACCTTCACGCCGGTGCCGACGTTCACGCCGCCGCCGCCCAAACCTCGCGCTCCACCGCCGCCCGTGCCGGCAAACGTGCAGCCGGCGAAGGCGGCGAGCCGGCGTGGCGCAGTGCTGCCGCCTCTCCCCGAGACATTGCCGGTGAGCAACCCGCCGGCCGAAATTCACCCGCTAACGGCGGCGAGCCGCCCGGGCGCTACCGTCCCGGTCCCGGTGGTGACCGACATCACCCAGCTGAATGCCGCCGTGGCGCCGGCCCTGCCCAAAGCGCCTGCGCTAGCCCCAGCGCCACCGACGGCGCTGCCGCCCAATGTGCTGCCCTACAACATGATTCCGCAACGGTCATTGCCGTTCGCCGGCGGCGACCCGTATGCACCGCTCGGCATGCGCGCCGGTTCATTCATCCTGCTGCCCTCGCTCGATCTCGCCGGCAATTACACGACGAACCCGCAGCACGCCTCGACGGGACCGAGCGCCGCAATGTCGGGCGTCGTCATGCCGGAGCTGCAGGCGGTCTCCGACTGGGACCGTCACTCGCTGTCGGCTGACATCATCGGTTCCTGGACCCAGTATGGCGAGAACCAGGTGCCGTCGCTCAACGTCCCGTATTTCAGTTCTACGGTCGATGGCCGTGTCGACGTCAGGCGCGACACGCAGATCGTCGTGGAAAACCGCTATCTGCTCAACACCGACAATCCGGGCAGCCCCAACTTGCAGGCCCAGTTGGCGCGGCTGCCCATCAACACCGATCTCGGCGGCACGCTCGGCATCGCTCACGAGTTCAATCGCCTGTCGTTTGCGCTGTTGGGTACTTTCGACACCGCGCAGTACGACAATTCGCTCCTGACCAACGGTCAGCAGGTCAGCAACGCGGCGCGCAACTTCAATGAGACCGCAGGCATCCTGCGCCTATCCTATGATCTCGATCCGGGTCTCAAGCCGTTCATTCAAGTCGAGCACGATCAGCGCACGCACCAATTGGACCCGCAGCGCAATTCAACGGGCACCACCGTTCAGGTCGGCGGCGACGTCGACCTGTTCGGCACGCTGACGGGCGAAATGGCGGGCGGCTGGCTGGTCCGCTCCTATGACGATCCGACGCTGCCGAACGTCAGTGGGTTTATCGCCAACGGCCAATTGATCTGGCAGGCGACGCCGCTGACGACGGCAAAACTCGGCGCGGCCTCGGAAGTCTACGAGACGACGGTGGTGGGCGCTTCGGGCCAATTCACCCGCGATCTCAATCTCGAAGTCGACCACGCGTTCGTGCCCTGGATCATCGGCATCCTGCAGGCCGGCTACGGCACGGACAACTATGTCGGCTCACCGTTGCGCGACACGCGCTATTTCGTGTCCGCCGGCCTTACCTACAAAATGACCCGTGAAGTGCAGCTCCGAACCCAGGTGCGACAGGACTGGCAGTTTGCCACCCAGCCGGGATTCGGCTTCACGGCGACTTCGGCGCTGGTCGGCATGCGCCTGCAACGCTGACGGTTTGCAACGCGGCGAGCGTTACGCGCTGCCTTCGTGTTCGCTGAGTATCTTCTTGATCTCGGCGCGGAAACCTGGCGCGATGTCCTTGCGCTGCAGCGCATAGGATACGTTGGCGGCCAGGAAGCCGATCTTCGAGCCACAGTCGAAACTGCGGCCTTCAAATTTTAAGCCATAAAAGCTTTGCGTCCGCGAAAGCTGGATCATCGCATCGGTGAGCTGAATCTCACCACCGGCGCCGCGCTCCTGCGTTTGCAAAACGTCCAGAATTTCCGGTTGCAGGATGTAGCGGCCGGTGAGGATGAGGTTGGAAGGCGCTTTTTCGACTCGCGGTTTCTCCACCATGCTGGTGATCGTGAACAGCTTGCCCTTCTGCGGGCCGACGCCGACTACGCCGTACTGATCGACGCGCTCGCGCGGCACCTCCTCGACGGCAACCACGTTGGCCTTCTCGTTCAATTCCCGCGCCGCGTCGATCATCTGCGCAAGACAGCCGCGCGGGTGCTGCACAAGCACGTCAGGCAACAGCAGTGCGAACGGCTCGCGGCCGATCAACTCGCGCGCGCACCACACCGCGTGCCCGAGGCCGAGCGGCTCCTGCTGGCGCGTAAAGCTGGTCGAGCCGGGGATCGGCAAATCCTGACTCATGAATTCGAGCGCCGCGTGCTTCTGCCGCTCCAGCAACGTCATCTCCAGTTCGAACTGCCGGTCGAAATGGTCCTCGATGACGCCCTTGTTGCGCCCAGTGACGAAAATGAAATGTTCGATGCCGGCTTCGCGGGCCTCGTCGACGACGTGCTGAATCAGCGGCCGGTCGACCACTGGCAGCATTTCCTTGGGCATCGCCTTGGTGGCCGGCAGAAAGCGAGTGCCGAGGCCGGCGACCGGAAAGACCGCTTTGCGGACTGGTTTGTTCATTGCTTCCTTGAGATCGCGTGGCACAAACTGTGCGATTCACGTCGCCTTGAATGAATTATATCACGAAAATATCGGCCAAATCTTCGGGCGTTTGCCTGTCCAAACTCTCGCCTGAATGCCGGTGTATGGGAGGAGCCATACGAAAGGGGCACCCGTTGCGATGGAGCCTTAGCCGCCTTGCCTTGCCGCAATATGAAGGTTCGGCCGCCGAGGCATAAATTTTCAATTTCAGCATGACGCACGGTGTATTAAGCGCTGACCGTGTAAGCCGAGACCGCTTGCCATGGTTTTCTCTAAGCCGATTCTGGGTCTGATTCCGGGTCTCGCCGTGGCCTGCCTGGTCTTGGGCGCAACGGGCCCTGTTGCCCGCGCACAGAATAATCCGGCCAATTGGATCACTCATCTGCTTCAACCCCCGGCCACCGCCCCGGTTCCGGCGCCGGCTGACGCAGAGCAGTGGAGCGGCCAGTCCGGTGCATCCGGCGATCCGCGCATGACGGCCGACGCCATCCGCACCGCCGCCGCCGATTTCGGCAATTGCCTCACCGGCCTGTGGCCGGAGGCCGAACGGCACGGCATCACGCGAGCGAACTACGAGCGTTTGACCGCGGGACTCACGCCCGATCTGAGCATCATGGACAAGCTCGATGCGCAGCCGGAATTCAACCGGGCGACCTGGGACTATCTCGACTTGCTGGTGAGCGACGAACGTGTCGCTCATGGCCAGCAATTGCTGACGCAATATGCACCGACCTTTGCGGCCGTCGCGCACGCCTATGGGGTCGACGGCTCGATCATCGCGGCGATCTGGGGCGTGGAGTCGAACTTTGGCGCGCGCGGCGGCAATCGTCCGGTGCTGCGCTCCACCGCGACGCTCGCCTGCGTCGGCCGCCGGCGCGACTACTTTCGCGGTGAATTTCTGGCAGCGCTCGAAATCCTGCAGCGCGGCGACATCCCCCCGGAACGCTTCATCGGTTCGTGGGCGGGAGCCTTCGGGCCGACGCAATTCATGCCGACCACGTTCCTGCGCTATGCGGTCGACTTCGACGGCGACGGCCGTCGCGATGTCATCGACTCCATTCCCGACATGGTTGCCTCGACCGCCAACAATCTGAAACTGGACGGCTGGGTCAGAGGCCAGAGCTGGGGCTACGAAGTCACGTTGCCCGCCAATTTCAATTATCTGTTGACCGGATCGCTGCGGGAGATGAGCGTACGCGAGTGGGAGCGCCTCGGTGTCCGACGCGCCGACGGCAAACCATTCGCTCGCCCGGCGGACCGCGGCAGCGTCATCCTGCCGGCCGGATCGCGCGGTCCGGCTTTTTTGATTCTGCAGAATTTCCGCGTCATCATGAAATACAATCCCGCCGAGGCTTACGCGCTCGGCACCGGCTATCTGGCGGACCGCATGCGCGGCGGCAGCCCGGTGCTGCATCCCTGGCCGCGCGACGAACGGATGCTGAGCGCCCAGGAGCGTTACGAACTGCAGCAGCTTCTGGCGCAGCGCGGTTTCAAGATCGGCGCGCCCGACGGCTTCATCGGGCCGAATACGCGGTTTGCGATCCGCAGCTTTCAGCAGTCGATCGGACAAATTCCCGACGGCTTCGCCTCGAGCGAGGTGCTCGACCGGCTGCGGCAGCCTTAGAGACGCCCGGGGGTTACGCCGCGTCGCGCGCCTTCTGCGTCAACAGCCCGGACTCGACTAGCGCGGCGCGGATGCGATCGATCTCGGCGCGCGAGATCTTGACCAGCGGCGGTCGCACCACGGCGCGCGGCAAGCGGCCAAGCAGCACCAGCGCCTCTTTCATGCGGTTATGCATGTCGACCCACGGGTCGGAATAGAACACGCGCGCCAGCGGATAGATGCGGTCGTTGACGCGCCGCGCCTCGGCGAGATCGTTGGCCTTGACGGCGTGGAACAGCGCCGATTGGAGATCCGCAATGACGCTGCCGGAACCCGACAGTAATCCGTTGCAGCCGAGTACCAGCGAACTGAACAGCCAGGAGCTGTGTGTGGTGAGCACGTTGACCGGGTGCTTGCGGCTCTGCAGCTCACGTATCTGCGTTTCGTGCTGCACAACGTTGCCGGCCCAGTCCTTGATGGCGCGGATGGTCGGGATCTCGTCGCACATCTTCAGAAGCGTGTCGCGCGGATAGCCCTGCCCGGTCGCCAGCGGATACTGGAACACGATCAGCGGCAGGCTCGACGCGTCGGCGATACGCCGGAAATGCTCGACCGCCATCGCGGGCGATTGCCCGAGCGTGAACGGTGCCGGCGGAAAGACCAGGAGCGCCGAGGCGCCGCCCTCTTCCGCCATACGGGCGATGCGCGCGGCCTCCAGACTGCCGTCGGCCCAAATGCCGTTGACGATCGGAAACTTGCCGCCAATTTCGTCCTGGGCGATAGCGAGCACGCGGCGCTGCTCATCGAACGTGCAGGAAGCCACTTCCGTCGAGTGGGCATTGATCGTGATGGCGGAGAGACCCTTGACGGCCGCCACGTCCTGCAGGTGCTTGCGAAATCCCTTCTCGTCGATCGAGAGATCATCGGCGAACGGCAGGATCACGGCTGGAATGACGCCGTGCGGCACGAAATGGGGATGACGGGGCATTTTTGGGCTCTCCTTCCCACCGCGGGGTGGGGACTATCGGCTGCACGACCTATATCACGTTTGCCCTGCCGTTTGCTAAGACCCCCACATGACCCGGACCCCAATGCCCGAAAATCCCTTTTTCTCCGCCTGGAATACCCCTGACGGGGCGCCACCGTTCAGCCGCATCGAACCTGAGCATTTCCGGCAGGCCTATGAGCGCGCGCTTGCCGAGCACGAGACCGAGATTTCGGCCATTACGGCCGATCCGGCGCCGCCGAATTTCGACAACGCGATTGCGGCGCTGGAAATGAGCGGGCGGTCACTCATGCGCGTCGGCAACGTCTTCCACGTGCTGACCGGCGCTCACAGCAACGACGCCTTGCTTGAGATCGAGCGCGAGATCGCACCGCAAATCGCCCGCCACTGGAACAAGATTCACACCAACGCGGCGCTGTTCCACCGCATCGACACGCTCGCCAAGGATGCCGACAGTCTTGGACTTTCGGCCGAGCAGAAGCGCGTGCTCGAGCGCTATCACATTACATTTCGCCGCGCCGGAGCCGGCCTCGATGCCACCGCCAAAAAGCGCCTGGCCGAAATCATCGAGCGGCTCGCCGCGCTCGGTACCTCGTTCAGCCAGAACGTGCTGGCCGACGAGCAGGCATTCGCACTGGCGCTGCATGACGAGGCGGAGCTCGCCGGCCTGCCCGGCTTCATGCGCGAGGCGATGAAATCCGACGCGGCCGAACGCGGCCTCGACGGCTATGTGGTCACGCTGTCGCGTTCGAGCGCCGAACCGTTCTTGCAGTTCTCCGATCGCCGCGATCTCCGCGAAAAAGTCTTTCGCGCCTTCATCAAGCGCGGCGACAATGGCGGTCCAACCGACAACAACGCAATCATCGCCGAGACGGTGCGGCTGCGCGCCGAGCGCGCGCGCCTGCTCGGCTTCGCCGATTTCGCGCACTATCGGCTCGATGACGCCATGGCGAAGAC
>DASZWK010000353.1:0-3932 GCA_035546235.1 Xanthobacteraceae bacterium
CGCGACCTGTTCGAGCAGGCGCGCAAGGCCGCGCCCTGCATCATTTTCATCGACGAGCTCGACGCGCTGGGCAGAAGCCGTGTCGCCGGCCCCTTCGGCGGCGGCATGGACGAGAAGGAGCAGACGCTCAATCAGCTCCTCGCTGAGTTGGACGGCTTCGACCCGAGCGGCGGCGTCATTCTTTTGGCCGCGACCAATCGGCCGGAAATTCTCGACCCGGCGTTGTTGCGAGCTGGGCGGTTCGACCGCCAGGTTCTGGTCGATCGCCCCGACCGCAAGGGCCGGCTTGAGATTCTAAGAGTTCATGGCAGCAAGGTGCAGCTTGCGCCAAATCTCGATCTTGACGCGATCGCCGGAATGACGACCGGCTTTACCGGGGCCGATATCGCCAACCTGGTGAACGAAGCCGCCATCGTCGCCACAAGGCGCAACGGTGCTTCGGTCGGCACCGCCGACTTCACCGAAGCGATCGAACGCATCGTTGCCGGTTTGGAGAAAAAGAGCCGGGTGCTCAACGAGGATGAGCGGCGCCGTGTCGCCTATCATGAAATGGGCCACGCGCTGGTGGCGGCGACGCTGCCCGGCATCGATCCGGTGCATAAGGTCTCCATTATTCCGCGCGGAGTCGGTGCGCTCGGTTACACCATCCAGCGTCCGACCGAGGATCGCTTCCTGCTCGGTAAGGCGAATCTGGAGAATCGCATTGCCGTGCTCATGGGCGGCCGCGCGTCCGAGCAGCTGGTGTTTGACGGTGACATATCCACCGGCGCGGCCGACGATCTCCAGCGCGCCACGGAAATAGCTCTTGAAATGGTCACCCGTTATGGAATGGACGAGAAGGTAGGTCAGCGCACCTATGCGCCGGAGCCGCAGCCCTTCATGCCTGCGCCGATGTCCAGTCATGTCCAGGCAGCTGAAATTACCACCCGCGAGATTGACGTTGCGGTACGCGACCTGTTGGCCAAGGCGTTCGACCGCGCACGCGAGATTCTACAGAAGCAGCGAGGCGATCTAGATGCGGGAGCAGAATTGTTGCTCAAGCGCGAAACCCTGACCGCCGACGATTTTCCGCCCATCCGCTCTCCGCGTCCCCCGACGGGGCCGCGTTTGACCGTTGTGCCGTCGGCAAGTTGAGCGGCGGATGAACCATGACTCAGCACAGGCCGCCCCTTTCGGAGCAAACACCGACGCCGGACGTGACCGAGAAAATCGATCGTTTTTTGGCGACCGAGCGCCCCGACTTGCCGTGCGTGGTCGTCGACCTCGACGTCGTGCGCGCCAAGTACGCAGCGCTCCGCACCCTGTTTCCCGACGCGACGCTCTATTACGCGGTCAAAGCAAACCCCGCGGCTAGCGTGCTGACCACTTTGGATTTACTCGGCGCCAAATTCGACCTCGCCAGCGAAGGCGAGATTGACCGGTGCCGCGGATTGGGTATTGCGGCAGAACGTTTTTCTTTCGGAAACACGATCAAGCGGGAGAGCGAAATCGCCCGCGCCTACAAGAATGGTGTCGATCGCTTCGCCTTTGACAGTATCGGGGAGCTTGAGAAGATTGCCCGCGCCGCATCAGGCGCACGCGTGTTCTGCCGCATGTTGGTCGACGCCAAGGGTACCGATTGGCCGTTGACCCGAAAGTTCGGCTGCGATCGGCAGATGGCTGCAGACCTGCTCAACCATGCGCGAGCCATTGGATTGCGGCCGATCGGCGTATCGTTTCACGTCGGCTCGCAACAGACCGATCCGGCACAATGGCGTGCTCCTATCGCCGCCGCGGCAGCCATCTTTTACGACTGCGCCGGTTTCGGCCTCGACCTTGAGTTCCTCAATGTTGGGGGTGGCCTACCAGCGCAGTATCGCACGCCGATCCCCCGGCTTTCGGATTACGACGAAACAATCGACGATGCACTGCGCGACCAGTTCGGCGTTTCGCGTCCTGAAATCATCATCGAGCCCGGCCGTTATCTCGTCGGCGACGCCGGTGTGCTCCGCTCCGCGGTGCTGCTGATTGCGAAAAAATCGCGGAGAGCCGCTAGGCGCTGGGTCTACCTCGATGCCGGGCGCTACAACGGCCTGCCCGAAACCCAAGGGGAGCGCATCCATTATCGGCTGCGCGCGCCGCACCAAGGCCGGCCGGCAGGCCCGGTCGTGCTGGCAGGGCCGACCTGCGACAGCACCGACATCATCTACGAACATGCCGGTTACGAGCTGCCGATCGATCTCGACATCGGTGATCCGATCGATTTTCTTTCGGCCGGCGCTTATACGGCAAGCTACGCCTCGGTGGAGTTCAATGGCTTTGCTCCGATCCGAACCTACTGCATCTAACAGGACGCGGCGAACGCGGGACGAGTCGGCGCCACCGCTGCGCCGCGTCGTCATCATGGGCGCGGCCGGCCGCGATTTTCATAATTTCAACGTAGTCTATCGCGACGATCCTGCAAGTGAGGTTGTGGCATTCACCGCAGCACAGATCCCTGGCATCGGCGGCCGCCTCTATCCGCCTGCGCTGGCCGGCCCGCTCTATCCGCACGGCATTCCGATTTTGGAAGAGGAAAAACTGGAAACTCTGTGCCGCGCTCAGGCCGTGGATGAGGTGGTCTTTGCGTATAGCGACGTGCCGCACACATACGTGATGCATGTCGCGTCGCGCGCGCTTGCGGTCGGCGCCGACTTTATTTTGCTCGGCCCGGAGCGGACTTATTTGCATTCTTGCGTGCCGGTGATTGCCGTCTGCGCGACGCGCACCGGATGCGGGAAATCCTCCGTTTCCCGTTGGCTCGCGCGGCGGCTGCGTGATCGCGGCAGCCGGACAATCGTGATGCGCCATCCGATGCCCTATGGAAATCTGATCAGGGAACGCGTCCAACGCTTTGCGTCATTGGCAGATCTCGATGCAGCGCAGTGCACGGCGGAGGAGCGCGAAGAATACGAGCCGCACATAGCCGCGGGAGACGTCGTGCTGGCCGGCGTCGACTATCGGGAAATACTGCGCGCCGCCGAGCGCGAGGCAGACGTCATCGTTTGGGACGGCGGCAACAACGATTTTCCTTTTGTCCAACCCGATTTGCTCATTACCGTTGCCGATGCGCTGCGGCCGCGACAGATCGCGACCCATCATCCGGGCGAGACCGTAGCGCGCATGGCCGACATACTGGTGGTGAATAAAGTGGACGCGGCACCCGCAGCCGACGTGGAAATCGCCGTCTCTGAATTGCGGGCGGTCAATGCGCGAGCGCCGATTGTATGTGCAGCTTCGCCCGTCCGGCTCGACGATGCGGCCGTAGTGAAAGGCCGCCGTGTCCTTGTGATAGAAGACGGTCCCACCGTCACTCACGGGGGAATGCCGTATGGGGCAGGCTACGCCGCTTCGATTGCGGCCGGAGCGGCGGACATCGTCGACCCGCGAGCATCCGCTGCGGCCGATTTCGTAAGGACCTACGAAAAATTCCCGCATATTGGCAAGGTATTGCCGGCGCTTGGCTACGGCGCTGCGCAGTTGCAGGCGCTGGCGCAGACGATCAATGCCGCCAGGGCTGATATCGTGGTTTCCGCAACGCCCATCGATCTCGCCCATCTGCTGCAGATCAACAAGCCGATCGTGCGAGCGAGCTACGAATTCGCCGAGACCGGAGAACCTCGCCTCAGCGCGTTCATTGATGCGTTTGTGGACGACAAGGTGACGCCGCCTGCAGCGCCCGCCGTCGCGCAACGGAAATGACACATGGCCCCCCAGCCCTTGCGCCTGTTCGCCTTGCAGGCCATCGACGAGTTCGGCGCTGCGGTCGCAGCCGGCCGTGACGACCATGCATCGGTCGAGAGCCGGACATGAGCAGCTGGCGGTATAAGCGCGTGGTCATCGGCCTGCCGCAGGGCCTCGGCAATCTTTCGGCGGCGCAAGCCGCCGTGGATTTCGCCGAATTTCTCCAGCTT
>DASZWK010000354.1:0-1557 GCA_035546235.1 Xanthobacteraceae bacterium
CCTCGGCTTCAAGTCGTTCGTCGAGCCGACGGAGCTTCTCATCGAGCCCGGCCTGACCGGCGTCGTCGGCCCGAACGGCTGCGGCAAGTCCAATCTGGTCGAGGCGCTGCGCTGGGTGATGGGCGAAAGCTCGTACAAGGCAATGCGCGCGTCCGGCATGGACGACGTCATCTTCCAGGGCAGCGGAAACCGCCCGGCCCGCAACATGGCCGAGGTGTCGCTTGCGGTGGACAACCGCGACCGCAGCGCGCCGGTGGCCTTCAATGGCGACGACGAGATCGAGATTACGCGGCGCATCGAGCGCGAGGCGGGCTCCGCCTACCGCATCAACGGCCGCGACGTGCGTGCCCGCGACGTGCAGCTTCTGTTCGCCGACGCCTCGACCGGCGCCCATTCCCCCGCCATCGTCGGCCAGGGCAAGATCGGCGAGCTTATCGCGGCCAAGCCGGTCGATCGGCGCGCGCTGCTCGAGGAGGCCGCCGGCATCTCCGGCCTGCACGGCCGCCGCCATGAGGCCGAGCTGCGCCTGCGCGCCGCCGAGCAGAACCTCGGCCGCGTCAACGATGTCATCGCGGAGATCGACCAGCAGGTCGACGCGCTGAAGCGCCAGGCGCGCCAGGCGACGCGCTACCGCAACCTCTCCGCCGAAATCCGCAAGGGCGAAGCCACCGTGCTTCACTTGCGCTGGCGCATGGCAACGGCGGCGTTCGCCGAAGCCGAGAGGCATCTCGCCGAGGCCATCGCCGCCGCGACCGCGCGTGGCGAAGAGCAGGCGCATGCCGCACGGGTGCAGGCAGAGGCCGGCGCCGTCCTGCCGGCGCTGCGTGAGGCGGCGGCGCGCGCCGGCGCGGTGCTGCAGCGCCTGAAGCTTGCCGGCGAAAGCCTCGATGCGGAAGAAAAACGCGTACAGGCGCGCATCGCCGAGCTCGACCGACGCCTCGTGCAACTCGCCGACGACATCGCGCGTGAAGAGAAGATGATCGCCGACAACGCCGCGATCGTCGCGCGCCTTGAAGACGAGTCGCGCGGCCTGTCGGAGGCGGCGGCGGGTGCGGAATCACAGACCGCGGAGGCCGCCATGCGGCGGCAGGAGGCCGAGGCTGCTCTCGCCGCCAGCGAGGCGGCGCTGGCGGAGCTCACGCGCGAGCATGCGACCCTTGCCGCCCACCGCCAGCAGAACGAACGTGCCGCGGCCGAAGCGGAAGCGCGCGGCAAGCGCCTGACGGTCGAGCTGGACGCCGTCCGCGCAGAGCTTGCGACACTCGCCGCCGCCGCCGACATCGCGGCGACGACCGAGGCCGCGCGCGCCACGATGCATAGCGCCAGTGCCGGGCACGAGCGACACGACGCCGAGACCGCGCTCGCCGACCGGCGGTTGATGGCGGCGCGTGAAGATGCCGGCCGCGCGGGCACGCTGAAGAACGACGCCCAGCGCGCGCTTGAGCGCATGGAGACGGAGGCACTGACGCTGCGCGCTGTGCTCGCTGCCGACCACGACGGCCGCACGCCGGTAATCGATTCGATCAGCGTGGACCAGGGTTACGAATCGGCGCTGGC
>DASZWK010000355.1:0-2260 GCA_035546235.1 Xanthobacteraceae bacterium
CGTGTGACGCGGCGCATCGCCCTCCGGCGCCTCGATCTTGATGATATCGGCGCCCATGTCGGCGAGGCTCTGCGTCGCCAGCGGCCCGGCCACCACCGAGGTCAGGTCGAGAATGCGGACGCCAGACAATGGCCCAGGCATAAAGCGTTTCCACCCAATTTATACGCCGTTTCCCGGATGCGGCGTAGCGTGAAACGGTGCCCGCTGATCCGGGATCGTAACAGACTCCGAGTTCGTAACATCACTCCGCTACGCTACGTGCTGCACTACGCCCGGGGCACCACGGCATTTTTGCAGCAATCACTTCCCAGCGAATGCCGGCATCACTTCGCGCGCGAACAGCCGCATTGATTTCTGCGCCTCGGCGAGCGGCAGCGTGCCGAAATTGATCTGCAGCGAAGCGCTCTCGAACCTGCCGACCTTGTCCTCGAGATTACGGATAATGTTCTTGATCTCGTCGGGCGTGCCGACCAGCGCGCCGCGCGCCTCGATCTGGTTCTCCAGGGTGAAATTCTTCATCCGCCCGATCGAATCGCCGTAGCCCTTGTAGTCCTTCGACGCCGTGCCTTGGGTCCACTCGCCGGCAGATTCGAACAGCGCCTTGAAATAATCCTCGAACTGCGGGCGCGGAATTTCGCGGGCAAGCTTTGCGTCCTCGTGGCAGAACATGTGGAACGCGATCATCACCTCGCCGTCGCCCGGATGGCCGCCCTTGCGCCAGGCCTTGCGGTAGATCGGGATCAGGTCCTTGAGCGGCCCGATCGGGATCGACATCAGCGCGTGGCCGTTGCGGCCGGCGAACTCGAACGAGTCTTCGGTACGGGTCGAGGCGATATAAAATTTCGGCCGCGGCTGCTGCGTCGGACGCGGCAGCGAGGTGACGTTGTCGAACGAATGAAACTGGCCGTGGTGGCTGACATTCTCCTTGGTCAGCAACAGTTCTATCTGCTCAAGCCCTTCGCGGAAGCGTGCCACCGACTCGTCGGGCGAAATGCGGAAGCGGCGAAATTCGTGCGGCAGGAAGGCGCGCGCGAAGCCGACATCGAAACGCCCGCCCGAAATGGCGTCCAACATGCCGATCTCGCCGGCAAGCTTGAGCGGATTGTTGAACGCCGGCACCACCGCGCCGGTGACGAGCCGCATCTTCCTGGTGCGCGCCGCCGCGGCGGCGAGAAACAGGATCGGATTGGGGCTGTAGCCGCCGTAGCGCTCGAAATAATGCTCGACCGATCGCGCGTGCGAGTAGCCGAGCTCATCGGCCTCCTCGGCGATATCGAGGCTCTCCGCATAATAGTCCGCCGGGCTTTTGTCGCGCGGCTGGAAATTGGGAAAAAACTGTACGCCAAACTGCATCGCCCGCTCCTGGTCCAGGTCTTTTAAACCGGGACGTTGACGTGAACGTCAAGGCCGTAGGCGGCCACCATGGCGCCGACCTGCTCGCTGCGGCCGATATGGGCGTCCACCACCTCGCCGATATCGCGGTGCAGCTCATCGGCGGTGCGCTCGGCCTCCGGCTTGATCTGCGCGCTCAAATAGGCGCCCTCCGTACTGTTGACCTCGACCAGCGCGCGGCCGAACGGCAGCTGCATGCGCTGGTAACGCTGCAGGCCGCGCGCGAGATCGCCGCCCGCCTCGCGGATGCTGTCGGCGAGGCAGGCTGCATCGAGCGCCGCCTTGGTGGTGCCGGCGCCGGCATGCGGGCGTGCCACGAACGCGGCGTCGCCGGCGAGCGCCACGCGGCCGAACACGATCTGCGGCGACGCAAGATCGTAGATCGGCTGGAAGAACGGCGCGCTGCGCGCAAAGATTTCGGCAACCTGTGGCGCGATAAGCGCCCGCGCGTCGGCTTTGACGCGGGCGATCACGTCGGGCCGGATCAGCGGCGGCGGAATGCCGGCGGCGTAATGCCGCCCTTGTGCATCGGTGCACATATCGGTTAGCGCGGCGCGATTGGCCGGCCGGTACCAGACGATATTGTAGGCGCGCCGCCCGACTGCGGTGTCGTTGTCGCGGCCCGGCACCGCGTAGCTGATGACCTGCTCGCCCTCGGGCAGACAGAACGCGTAGAGCCCGACCATCTCGTCCCACAGCTCGGCCGGCACGTCGGCCTCGTCGATCGAAGCGCGCCACGCCACATAGCCGGCATAGTGCGGCTCGACGTCGGGTAGAAACTGCGCGCGTACCGCCGAGCGGATGCCGTCGGCGCCGACCAGGAGATCGCCGCATTCGCTGGTGCCATCGGCAAAGGACGCCGTGACGC
>DASZWK010000356.1:0-2868 GCA_035546235.1 Xanthobacteraceae bacterium
GCCGCTCTGGTCCTCCTCGTAGCCGGGCGCTTCGCCGACGAACATGACGCGCGCGGCCGGATTGCCGTCGGCGAACACGAGGCGCGTCGCGGTGGCGTGCAGCGCGCAGCCGGTGAAGCCTTCGAGCAGCGCGCGCAGCGCGTCGAGCGTCTCGGCGCTCTTTGCCGCCTCGCGCGCCTCGACGGCGGCAACGTCGGGCGCAGGCAGCGGCGCCTGGGAGGAAGCTCTCTCGCCGCGGTCGCGCGACGCTGGCGGCGAAGCGGGACGCGCCGCACCGGCGGCGCCGCCCTCCGGCCGCTTCGCGGCGGCCTCGCCCGCAGCGGGCGCGGCAGCCGGCTCCTCGGCCCTGCGATCGACCGGCGCCTCGCCGATGAGCGCATCGGCGCCCGCGTCTATATAAAAGGCGAGCAGGTCGCGCGCCTCTCGGGGATCGGAACTCATGGCCCGTAGTCTAGGCGAGTGGAGCAAAGCGTGAAACAGTTCCGGGCGAATTGGAGCAAGTCATGAACACAGCGGAATTGCCGGCGCGCGAGGCGATGGAGTTCGACGTCGTCGTTGTCGGCGCCGGCCCCGCCGGCCTTGCGGCTGCGATCCGCGTCAAGCAGCTCGCGCCCGACATCTCGATCGTCGTGGTGGAAAAGGGCTCCGAGGTCGGCGCCCATATCCTCTCGGGCGCGGTGATCGATCCGATCGGGCTCGACGCGCTGCTGCCTGACTGGCGCAACGAGGAAACCTTCGTCAAGACCGCGGTCACCGACGACCGCTTCTATGTGCTGGGCCCGTCCGGCGCGCTGCGGCTGCCCAACCTGCTGCTGCCGCCGCTTCTTTCCAACCACGGCAATTTCATCGTCTCGCTCGGCGATGTCTGCCGCTATCTGGCGAAGAAGGCCGAAGCGCTCGGCGTCGAAATCTATCCGGGCTTTGCCGCCGCCGAGGTGCTGTACGAGAACGACGCCGTCGCCGGCATCGCCACCGGCGACATGGGCGTCGGCAAGGACGGCCACCACAAGCCGGGTTTTGCTCGCGGCATGGAATTGCGCGGCAAATACACCGTGTTCGCCGAAGGCGCGCGCGGCAGCCTCACCAAGGCGCTGATCGCGCGCTACGGGCTCGCGCAACACAGCGAGCCGCAGAAATTCGGCCTCGGGCTCAAGGAACTCTGGCAGGTCACCCCCGACAAACACCGGCCCGGCCTCGTCCAGCACACCGCCGGCTGGCCGCTCGATAACGCAACCGGCGGCGGCTCGTTCATCTATCACTACGGCGACAATCTGGTGGCGGCGGGCTTCGTCGTGCATCTGAATTACACCAACCCGTATCTGTCGCCGTTCGAGGAATTCCAGCGCTTCAAGACGCATCCGCTCGTGCGCGACACCTTCGCGGGCGGCAAGCGGCTCTGCTACGGCGCGCGCGCCATCGGCGAAGGCGGCTGGCAGTCGGTGCCGCGCGTCGCGTTTCCGGGCGGCGTACTCGCCGGCTGCGGCGCGGGCTTCCTCAACGTGCCGCGCATCAAGGGCAGCCACAACGCCGTGCTGTCCGGCATGCTCGCCGCCGAGCACATCGCCACAGCGCTCGGCGAAGGCCGCGCCAACGACGAACTTGCGGGCTACGAAGCGGCGTGGCGAAGCTCAGCCATCGGCCGCGATCTGCGGCCGGTGCGCAACGTCAAGCCGCTGTGGTCGAAATTCGGCACGCTCATGGGCTTCGCGCTCGCCGGCCTCGACATGTGGACCAACACCATCGGCCTGTCGCTGTTCGGCACGCTGCGCCACGGCAAGCCCGACTTCGCCACGCTCAAGCCGGCCGCGTCCTGCAAGCCGATCGCGTACCCCAAGCCCGACGGCAAGCTCACCTTCGACCGGCTGTCGTCGGTGTATCTGTCCAACACCAACCACGAAGAGGACCAGCCGGTACACTTGTTGGTGCGCGATCCCGCGTTGCAGAAATCCTCCGAGCACGATGTCTACGCGGGCCCGTCGGCACGCTATTGCCCGGCCGGCGTCTACGAATGGGTCGAGGAGGGGGGTAAGCCGCGCTTTGTCATCAACGCGCAGAACTGCGTCCACTGCAAAACCTGCGACATCAAGGATCCCAACCAGAACATCACCTGGGTGCCCCCCGAAGGCGGCGGCGGCCCGAACTATCCGAACATGTGACGAGCGTCGTAAGGCACCCGCAACAAACCTTGACCTGTCATGCCCGCGAAGGCGGGCATCCAGTAAACGCCATGGATGCGGAGTAAATACAAAAACTCCCGCGATTACTGGATCATCCGCTTTCGCGGATGATGACACCGATTAAGTTCGCGCTTCGCTCCTCGCAATGACGTCGCTCCTACGGCCGTCATGGCCGGGCTTGTCCCGGGCATGACGAGTCAGAACTTGCCAAAGCGCTCACCGCATCTTCCCCGCCCCAGGCGGCGCGGCTTCCCCCGTCACCGGCCCGTCGCGCGTCCACGCCGCCAGCAATTCCCAGGCGATCGCCAGCACCACCGGGCCGACGAACACGCCGATCATGCCGTGCACCAGCACGCCGCCGAGGACGCCGATCAGGATCACCAGCATCGGCGTTTTGAGCCCGTGCGCCATCACGATCGGCCGCAGGAACGTGTCGAGCACGCCGACCGGCACCAGATAGAGCGTGAGCACCAGCGCCGCCGCATGGCTCATCGTCAGCCACCCAAAGATCAGCACCGGCACCACCACGATCATCGTGCCGATCTGGAGAATGCCGGAGATCAGCGCGCACAAGGCGAGCAGGCCAGCGCCCGGAATGCCGGCGACGATCAGCCCGATGCCGATCAACAAAGCCTGCAACAGCGACACGCCGATCACGCCGCGCGCCAGGTTGCGGATCGTCACGCTGGTC
>DASZWK010000357.1:0-2255 GCA_035546235.1 Xanthobacteraceae bacterium
ATGAGCCGCGCACTGCAAACAAGCCATGTTCGCGCGCTATCCACAGGACTCTGGATTCCGCGCGCTGAAAGCGTGCCGTACAAGCGAGCTGCGACTCCTGATGAGCACCCAGTGATCGGGTTGGCATTACCGCCGCATAAACTAAATAGGAGACCTGGATCACCGCGAGGAAAGCGCCAAGGCGATTGCCAGTTTGGCCTACAAACCCTCGGTCGGCGTTTTGTCCGAAAGACCGGGTTGCGCCACAATACCGACCTGCGGGGAGAGCAGAGACATCGGCGCACGATGCCCGCAAAGTGGTAAAAACACGATGAAACCGGCCGGCGAAACGGCGATGAATACGCAACCCGCCGGGATTCCTGGCGCGGCCGGTCTGCGGCTCTTTCCGGGCTATCTTGACCGCGCCTCGCAAATGGCCTTGGTCGCCGCACTTGAGCAAATTTTTGCCGCGGCGCCCCTGTTTACCCCCCGCATGCCGAAATCGGGCCGGCCGATGTCAGTGCGCATGTCCAATTGCGGTCCGCTCGGCTGGATCACCGATGAGGCGGGATATCGGTACGAGCCGAACCATCCGGTCACCAAACAGCCTTGGCCGCCGATGCCGGAGGTGCTGATTGCGATGTGGAACGAGCTCGGCGGTTACCGCTGCCGGCCGCAGGCGTGTCTGATCAATTTCTATGGCGCGACGGCAAAGATGGGACTGCACCAGGATCGCGACGAGGAGGATTTCGATGCTCCGGTCGTGTCGCTCTCGCTTGGCGATTCTTGTCTGTTCCGGGTCGGCGGAACGAGGCGCAGCGACGCGACCCGCTCATTTCGCCTGAGCTCTGGCGACGCACTGGTGCTGGCCGGCAGCGACCGGCTTGCGTTCCATGGTGTCGACCGCATTTATCCGGGTACATCGACCTTGCTTGCCCAGGGCGGCAGGCTCAATTTGACATTGCGCCGGGTGACGCGCCCTGGCACCTAAATTTCATCCTAGGCGGGCGACAGCGGAGATTGTCCGGATGATCAACGGCAGAATCGCTTCCAGCATCGTCCGTGGCGCGCTTGCTGCGGCGTTGGCGTTTTTGACGCTGACGCTGCCCGCGCTGTGCGCCGAACCTGTCAAACCCGCTGATGTTCTCTTTCCGCGTGGGTCGCGGGTGGGTCTCGTCCCGCCTCCCGGCATGATAGCGAGCAAAACATTTCCGGGCTTCATGGACCCGGACAAGAACGCCGGCATCGTCATTCGCGTGATGCCTCCCGACGCCTACGGACCGATGAAAGCGTCGCTCGCGGACGACACGCTAAAGAAGCAGGGCCTCACGGTGGAGAAGCGCGAGACCCTCGAGCTTGCCATCGGGAAAGCCGACCTCATCGTCGGCAGCGAGCTCTCGCCCGAAAAAAAGCCGTTCCGCAAGTGGCTGCTTTTGGTGTCGACCAAAGATCTGACCGCAGCGGTCAGCGTTCAGGCGCCCGCCAATGACAGCGTCTATTCGGACGCGGCGGTGCGCACATCGCTTGCCAGCCTGACGCTGCGGGACAAGGTGCCCGATACCGATTATCTCGGCCTGCTGCCGTTCAAGGTTGGGGATACCGCGGGCTTTCGCATCGGCAATGTCATTCCGGGACGGGCGTTGTTGTTGATCGACGCGCCGACCTACCCGCACATGATCGCAACCAATGGATTGCCCGAATACGAGTATAACGCGCGCTTCATCGCGACGGCGGCGCCGGGTGGTCCGAGCGATCCGAATCAGCGCGCCAATCTCGCGCGCGACGCCTTCAACAGCATCGATGGCATCAAAGACAGACACGTCACCATGGCCGAGCCCGTGCGCATCGACGGCCAGGAGGCCTTTGAAACAGTGGCGTCGGCCAAGGATGTTTCCACCGGCGCCAATCTCATGGTGGTGCAGTGGATCCGCTTCGGCGGCGGCGCATTCTTGCAAATGATCGGGGTCTCGCGCGCCGAAATTTGGGACAAGGAATTGCCCCGGCTGCGCACCATCCGCGACGGCATCGCGTTTAAATAAGAACGCGGTCACCCTTCCGGACGAAGCGCGCTAGAGCCTGACGTTATCGTTGCTGATGGACGTCGGCGCCGACTTCGGACCGCCCTTCGATACCCCGACCATGGCCGGGCGCAACACGCGGTCGCCGATCATGTAGCCGGGCTGCACCACCTGGACGACGCTTCCGGCTGGAACCGACGCGTCGGGCACTTCGAAAATCGCCTGATGCAGATTGGGATCGAATTTTTCGCCCTGCGG
>DASZWK010000358.1:0-19690 GCA_035546235.1 Xanthobacteraceae bacterium
GATCGGGTAGAGACATTCGAGAAACGCAAACGCGACCTTGGACGGCGAACCGATGCCGAAAATGTAGGTGAAGATCGGAAACAGCGCGATCTTCGGCACCGGATAGCCGAAAAAGAAGATCGGCTCGAACAGATTGCGGACAAGCGTCGAACGCGCCATGGCGGCTGCGAACGGCAAGCCGACGATGGTAGCGAGTGCAAAGCCGAGCCCGGCGCGGGAAAGGTGACAAGGCGGCAGCTGTTCGCAGCCGCTAAGGCAAGATACAAGCAGTCATAAGCTGGATGATCCAAATCGATTGCGATCCGTGTCGCGGCTTCAAGAAAGGATCTGGTCGGAAGTAATTCGCAGGAGCGCTTCCGACGGTATCTGCTTTCGGCCTCTTATCAGCTTGCGCAGTTCCGCTGCCAAAGTTTCGAACGAGGGTTCAATCTCATCACGCAAGACTTGACGCAGGATTTCACGATGCTCGGCTTCGGCCGATCGCCCGTGCCGCGCGGCGCGCCGCTTCAATTTCCCGATGAGGTCATCATCGACATTGCGCACATGGAGATTGCGAGCCATCCGCTACTTCCGTTGCTTGTTGCCGTGCTCCCATCGCTATCAATGCTAGCAAGGCTCGTCGCCCCGTCAAATCATGCATTGGTCGCCCGGAGCGTCTTCGCGGCGGGATGGGTGAGGCTATCGCGGCACCACGGCGGTCGCTTCGATCTCGACCTTCGCTCGGTCCTCAACGAGTGCGCCGATCTGGACCAGCGTCATCGTCGGGAAGTGCCGGCCCATCACCCCGCGGTAGGCATCGCCCAATTCGCGCAGCCGTGACAGATACTCCTGCTTGCTCAGTACGAACCAGGTGAGACGGGTGATGTGCTCCGGTTTGCCGCCGGCTTCGGCGACGAGCGCGACGATATTCGCCAGCGCTTGACGCACCTGGGCGACGAAATCGTCGCTCTCGAAAATCTGCTCGGCATTCCAGCCGACTTGGCCGGCGAGGAACACGAGCCGGCCCTCGGCGGCGATGCCGTTGGCGAAGCCTTTCGGCTGTTTCCAGCCGCGCGGATGAAGAAATTGGTGTGGTTCGCTCATGTGCGGCCTGACACTAATATCCATGGCTCACTGCGCCCCGGGCTTGAGCCGGAAACGCTGGATCTTGCCGGTCGCCGTCTTAGGCAGCGTATCGGCGAATTTTACCGAGCGCGGGTATTTGTACGGCGCTATGGTCGCCTTGACGTGATCTTGCAAGAGTTTGATCTCGTCGACGCCGGCTATGACGCCATCTTTCAGCACGACGTGCGCTTCGACGATTTGGCCGCGCCCTTCGTCCGGCGCGCCGATTACCGCGCATTCCTTCACGTCCGGATGTGCGAGCAGCGCGGCTTCCACCTCGGGACCGGCGATGTTGTAGCCAGCCGAGATGATCATGTCGTCGTTGCGTGCGGCAAAATGGAAATAGCCGTTCTCGTCCTGAATGAACGAGTCGCCGGTCAGGTTCCAGCCGTCCCGCACATAAGCTTCCTGCCGCTTGTCGGCGAGATAGCGGCAGCCTGTCGGCCCGCGCACGGCGAGCTTGCCGATCTCCCCGCGCGGCTTCTCCTTCATGTCGTCGCCCACGACCTTGGCCTCGTAGCCGATCACCGGCTTGCCGGTCGAGGCAGGGGCCGCATCGCCGAAACGATTGGAGATGAAAATGTGCAGCATCTCGGTCGAGCCGATGCCGTCGAGAATGGGCTTGCCGGTTTTCTCCACCCAGTCCTTGAATACCGGCGCCGGTAGCGTCTCGCCCGCCGATACCGCGGCGCGCAGCGATGACAGATTGGCGCCCTGTTGCATCGCCGCCAACATGGCGCGGTAGGCGGTCGGCGCGGTGAACGAAATCGTGGCCTTATAGGTCTCGATGATCTCGATCATGTTGGCGGGCGAGGCGTTTTCCAGAAGCGTCGCGGTGGCGCCGAACCGGAGCGGAAACACCGCGAGCCCGCCCAGCCCGAAGGTAAAGGCGAGTGGCGGCGAACCGACAAAAATGTCGTCGGGCGTGACGTTCAATATCTCCTTGGCATAGCCGTCGGCGATGATGAGGAGATCGCGGTGAAAATGCATGGTTGCCTTCGGCTCACCGGTGGTGCCGGAGGTGAAACCCAACAGCGCCACGTCGTCACGGCCGGTCTTGACCGCGTCGAAGGTGACGGACTTGGACAGTGCGATGCGGTCGAGCTCGGCGTCGTGATTGGCGGTGCCGTCGAAGCCAATCACCTGCTTGAGATGTTTCGAGGTCTTGGCGCAGGTGACGAGCTCGTCCATCAGCCGCGTGTCGCACAATGCCAGCCCCACTTCTGCCTTGTCGACGATTTTGGCCAACTCGCCTGCGCGCAGCATCGGCATGGTGTTCACGACGACCGCCCCGGCCTTGGTGGCACCGAGCCAGCAGGCGACCATGGCGGGATTGTTGGCCGAGCGAATGAGGATGCGGTTGCCGGGCTTGATGCCGAAATCCTCGACCAGCGCGTGGGCGATGCGGTTGGTCCAGTCGGAGAGTTCTTTATAGGTTCGGCGGCGACCGTTGCCGATCAGCGCGACATGATCGCCGAAGCCGCGCTTGACCATCGTGTCGGTCAGTTCGACGCCGGCATTGAGCCCCTCCGGGTAACTGAAGCCGTTGAGCGGAATCTCCGGCCATTGCTGCGACGGCGGCAGGTTGTCGCGCGTGAAGGTATCGGTGTGGGCCGTGCGGCCGAGCGATTGCAGCGTCATTGTTTTGCTCCCGCGAGAGTTTGCCGTGCGATGATGACTTTCTGGACCTCGGATGCGCCCTCGTAGATGCGGAGCGCGCGGATTTCCCGATAGAGCTGTTCGACGATGTGGCCGCGGCGCACGCCATCGCCACCATGGAGCTGCACAGCCTTGTCGATGACCGACTGCGCGCGGTCGGTGGCGTAGAGTTTTGCCATCGCGGCCTCGCGCGTGACGCGCGGCGCGCCGTTATCCTTGGCCCAGGCGGCGCGATAGACGAGCAGCGCCGCAGCGTCGACATCGACCGCCATTTCGGCGATCTTTTCCTGCACCATCTGCAACTCGGCGAGCGGCGCGCCGAATAATTCGCGGCTTTTTGCACGCGCGGTCGCCTCGTCGAGCGCGCGGCGGGCAAAGCCGAGCGCCGCGGCGCCGACGGTGGCGCGAAAGATATCGAGCGTCGCCATGGCGATCTTAAAACCGTCGCCCGGAGCTCCGATCATGGCATAGGCGGGCACGGTGACACGCTCGAATTTCAGGCGCGCCAGCGGATGCGGCGCGATGACATCAAGCCGTTCGGCGATGGAAAATCCCGGCAGGCCGTCCGGCACCAGAAAAGCGGACAGGCCTTTGGCGCCGGGACTTTCGCCAGTGCGGGCGAAGACAACGTAGAAATCCGCGATGCCGCCGTTGGAGATCCAGGTCTTTTCGCCGTCCAGAATGTAGCCGTCGCCGAACTTTCGCGCCGTCAGTTCGATATTGGCGACGTCCGAGCCGGATTGCGGCTCGGTCAGCGCGAACGCGGCGATGGCCTGGCCGCCGCGCGTGCGCTTGAGCCAATTGCGCTGCTTGGCGTTGCCGAACAGGCTGATCGGCCCGGCGCCGAGTCCCTGCATGGCGAAGGCGAAATCGGCAAGCCCATCGTGGCGCGCCAGCGTTTCGCGCATCAAGCACAGCGTGCGCACGTCGAGCGTCGAGGGCGCGTCCGGTTCGGGCGCGGTGTGGTTCAGCCAGCCATCGCGGCCGAGTTTTTGCACAAGCTTCCGGCAGGCGGCGTCGACATCGGTGTGATCGACCGGAAGATTCTCGGCGCACCAGCGCTCGACATTTTCCGACAATATACGGTGGCGGTCTTCAAAGAACGGCCAGGTGAGAAAGCTCCGATCAATCACTCTAATTCCCCTCAAACACTGGCTTCTGCTTGGCGACGAACGCGCGATAGGCGCGTTCGAAATCTTCGGTCTGCATGCAGATGGCCTGCGCCTGGGCTTCGGCCTCGATGGCCTGATCGAGGCTCATCGACCATTCCTGATTCAACTGCGTTTTGGTGATGCTGTTTGCAAAAGTCGGGCCGCCGGCGATGCGCTGCGCGAGTTTAAGCGCCTCCTGCTCCAGCAACTCGGCGGCGACGATCTTGTTGAAAAAGCCCCAGCGTTCGCCTTCCTCGGCCGTCATGACGCGACCAGTGTAGAGCAGCTCGGCGGCGTGGCCGTGGCCGACGATGCGCGGCAGCATCGCGCACGCGCCCATGTCACAGCCGGCAAGTCCGACGCGGTTGAACAAGAACGCGGTCTGCGCTGCGGGCGTCGCGATGCGCAGGTCGGACGCCATGGCAATGATGGCGCCGGCACCGGCCGCGATGCCGTCGATCGCCGAAATGATGGGCTTGCCGCAATGGAGCATGGCCTTGACCAGATCGCCGGTCATGCGCGTGAAGGCGAGCAACTCCTTCATGCTCATCTTCGTGAGCGGCCCGATGATCTCGTGAACATCGCCGCCGGAGCAGAAATTGCCGCCGTTGGGCAGGAACACCACGGCGTGGATATCGTCGGCGTAGGGCAGGGCGCGGAATGTGTCGCGCAGCTCCGCGTAGGACTCGAATGTCAGCGGATTCTTACGCTCGGGTCTGTTCAACTGGATGACCGCGACCGCGCCGTCCGCGCGCCAGAGAAAGTGCGATGGCTTGAGCGTCGCCATACTGGTCATGTGCCGCTCTCCCAATCGCTGCGAAATGATTTGAGCTTCGCCGAGAGCTGCTCGGCGTCGCGCGCTGAAATGCCGCCCAAAAGTTCGTTGACCCAGCTTTCGTGCGCTGCCGCCATCTGTGCGAAGGCGGCGCGGCCCTTGCGGGTGAGACTGACGAACGACGTGCGGCGGTCGCCGTTGCGCTGCGCGCGCCCGACGAAGCCGTCGGCGACGAGACGGTCGACGATGCCGGTAACGTTGCCATTCGACACCATGAGGAAGCGCGAAATCTCGCTCATCAGCATGCCGTCGGGCTTGCGGTAGAGTGCCGCCATCACGTCGAAGCGCGGCAGCGTGGCGTCAAATTGTTTTTTCAGCCGCTCGCGGGCCACGCCTTCGATCAAGCGGCTCGCGCGTAAGAGTCGGATCCATAGGCGGAGCCGCGACTTGCTATCGGGCTGCGGCTCGATCGCGGAGAGCGGAGCACTTACCACGTCTCGCCTCCGGATACCGAAATGGCTTGGCCGGTGATCGCGCCGCTACCTTCCTGGCAGAGCCACACCACCGCATCGGCGACTTCCTGCGGCTGGATGAAGCGGCCCTGCGGATTGTGCGACACCAAGGCTTTGCGCGCTTCGGTTTCGCTGATCCTGGTTCGCTCGGCAATACGGTCGACGGCGCGATCGAGCAGCGAGGTTTCGGTAAAGCCGGGGCAGATTGCGTTGACGGTGACCCCGTCCTTGGCGGTCTCCGCCGCCAATGCGCGGGCGAGCCCGACCACGCCGTGCTTGGCAGCGACATAGTGCGCCACGTATGGATAGCCTTTCAGTCCTGCCGTCGAGGCAATGAAGACAATGCGTCCCCATTTTTTCTCACGCATGGCGGCGAGCGCGGGTTGCACCGAAAAGAACGCGCCGGTGAGGTTGGTGTCGAGCGTTTTGTCCCACAGCTCGGGGGAAACCTTTTCGGCCGGCGCACTTTCCGCGGTGCCCGCATTGGCGACCACGATGGCGAATTGACCGCGAGCTTTTTGCGCCGTCCGGTAGAGGCTGCCGATAGATACCGTATCGGTCACGTCGGCCGTCTGGACGTGAATGTTCGGATGGCGTTCAGCGGTGAGTTCCAGTGCTTCGGCGCGGCGACCGCAAATCGTGACCTGAGCACCGGCCTGCGCCAGCGCAAACGTGATGGCAGCGCCGATGCCGCTGCCGCCGCCAGTTACAAGCGCGTGTTTGCCTTCGAGGGTCGTCATCGTCATACCGCTGTCGTTTGAGGCTCGCCGCCGCCCGTCAGGCGGTAGAGCTGATCGCGGCCGGCGTAATAGGGTTTGGGCCATGTCTCGCCGCGGTCGCCGAGTCTGGCGGCGGCGTGCAGGGTCCAATACGGGTCGGCAAGGTGCGGCCGGGCGAGGCAGACGAGGTCGGCGCGCCCGGCCATCAGGATCGAGTTCACATGGTCGGGCTCGTAGATGTTGCCGACCGCCATCGTCGCCATGCCGGTCTCGTTGCGAATGCGGTCGGAGAACGGTGTCTGGAACATGCGGCCATAGACCGGCTGAGCCCTGATCGACGTCTGGCCGGCCGACACGTCGCAGATATCGAGTCCCGCTTCCTGCAACATACGGCCGATCTCGACCGCGTCGCGTGGCTCTATGCCTTCGCCGTCGACCCAGTCATTCGCGGAAATGCGCACAGAAATCGGTTTCTCAGCCGGCCACGCGGCACGCACGGCACGGAAAACCTCGAGCGGATAGCGCATGCGGTTCTCCAGCGAGCCGCCATACTGGTCGGTGCGCCGGTTGGTCAGCGGCGTGATGAACGACGACAGCAGATAGCCGTGCGCGCAGTGCAGTTCGAGCATGTCGAAGCCGGCACGCGCGGCCATCTCGGCCGCCGCCACGAACTGATCGCGCACCCGATCCATATCGGCGCGGTCCATGGCGCGGGCGGTCTGGTTGCGCTCCGACCAGGCGGTGGCAGATGCGGCCATCACCGGCCAATTGCCAGCTGGAAGGGGCGCGTCCATCTCCTCCCAACCGAGCTGGGTCGAGCCTTTGGGCCCGGAATGGCCGAGCTGACAGCAGATTTTCGCATCGGTCTCGGCATGGACGAAGTCGACGATGCGCTTCCACGCCGCCTCGTGTTTCGGCGCGTACATGCCGGTACAACCCGGCGTGATGCGGCCTTCGGGGCTGACGCAGGTCATCTCGGTGAAGACCAGACCGGCGCCGCCCTTGGCACGTTCGGCGTAATGCACGAGATGCCAGTCGGTCGGGCAGCCGGCGACCGCTTTGTATTGCGCCATCGGCGAAACGACGATGCGGTTTTTTAGCCGCAATTCGCGCAAGGTGAACGGCGCAAACATCGGCCGGCGGACGATGTTGTCGGCGGCGCCGGCGCCATGCTGGAACCAAGCTTCCGCGCCTTCGAGCCAGCGCCGGTCGCGCACCCGCAGGTTTTCGTGGCTGATGCGCTGCGAGCGCGTGAGCAGAGAATAGTTGAATTGCACCGGGTCGAGATGCAGGTAGCGTTCGACATCCTCGAACCATTCCATCGAGTTGCGGGCCGCCGATTGCAGCCGCAGCACCTCGGTGCGGCGAGAATTTTCGTATTTGGCAAATGCCGCCTGCATGGTCGGTTCGCTGTGCAGGTAATCGGCCATGGCGACCGCGCTCTCCATGGCGAGCTTGGTGCCGGAGCCGATGGAAAAATGCGCGGTGGCGGCGGCGTCGCCCATCAGCACGATATTTTTGTACGACCACTTCTCGCACAGCACGCGTGGAAAATTCAGCCACGCCGAGCCGCGCAGGTGGTTGGCATTCGACATCAGCGGATGGCCGCCGAGATAATTGGCGAAGATGCGCTCGCAGGTGCGGCATGTCTCGTCCTGGCTCATGGCGCCGAAGCCGAACTTTTCCCAAGTCGCGGGCGAACACTCGACGATGAAGGTCGCGGTGTCGGCGTCGAACTGATAAGCGTGTGCCCAGATCCAGCCGTGCGGGGTCTCCTCGAAGATGAAGGTGAAGGCGTCGTCGAATTTCTGCCGCGTGCCGAGCCAGACGAATTTGTTCTTGCGCAGGTCGATGGCGGGTTTGAAATGCGTGGCGAATTCGGTGCGCGTCTTGGAATTAAGCCCGTCCGCCGCGACGACGAGATCGTAAGATGCGGCGAGCTCAGAGGCGCTCGCGATTTCGGTCTGGAAGATAAGCTTTACGCCGAGTTCGCGCGCGCGCTCCTGCAACAGCATGAGCAGCTTTTTGCGGGCGATCCCGATGAAGCCATGGCCGCCCGACACCACCCTCTGGCCGCGATAATGCACGGCGATGTCGTCCCAGTAGGCGAAATTGGACCGGATCGTTGCGGCGCTCGGTGGATCGTTGACGGCGATGTTGTCGAACGTCTCGTCGGAGAACACGACGCCCCAGCCGAACGTGTCGTCGGCGCGGTTGCGTTCGAACACGGTAACGTCGTGACCGGCGTCGCGCAGCTTCATGCTGATCGCGAAATACAGTCCGGCCGGGCCGCCGCCGAGACAGGCGATCTTCATGGCCAAAAACCTCTGCTCGATGCCGACAAGATGGCAGTGAAACGGATATATTTCAAGCTTAAAGGTTTAAGTTTGAAGAGTTGTCCTCCGCCTGATGGCCTGGACCCGGCGGGGCTTCCTGGCATCCGTCCGGTGTGCAATACGATGTTGTAATGTTTGGTTTTTTCTCGCATCCGCGAGGCAGGGGACAGAATGAACGGCAATCCCACGGTCGCCGGCGTGATCGCCGCGGATCTTGCTCAGTACGGCGCGCGGCGCTGCTTCGGGCTCCTTGGCACCGCGAATTTCAAGGTATCGCACGCGCTGGTGCAATCCGGGGTCGAATTGATCTCGGCGCGGCACGAATGCAACGCCGCCAGCATGGCGGATGCCTACGCCAAGGCCACGGGTGAGCTCACACTTGTCAGCGTACATTCCGGCCCCGGCCTGACCAACGCGCTCACTGGCATCGCTGAGGCGGCGAAGAGCCGTACGCCGCTTGTCGTGCTTGCGGGCGACGTGCCGAACGGCGCGGTGAAGAACAATTTTTATATCGAGCAAGCCGACATGGTGCGCGCGGTCGGCGCGGTGCCGGAACGGCTGCATACGGTCGGCTCAGCGCGCGAGGATACACTACGCGCGGTGACACGCGCGTTGCGCGACCGGCAGACGGTCGTGCTGTCGATGCCGCTCGATGTGCAGCATGCGCCGCTGCCGACCAACCAGCCGCCGCTCGCCTTGGCGCCGGCGCCGGGCCGCATGCATCCCGATCCGCGCGACGTGGTGCGCCTTGCCGATGCGCTTTCACAGGCCAAACGTCCGCTCATCCTGGGCGGGCGCGGCGCGGTCATTTCGGACGCGGAAGCAGCGCTCGTTGCGCTTGCTGACAGCGTCGGCGCGCTGCTCGCCACATCGGTGTGTGGCCACGGCCTGTTCGCCGGCAATTCGTGGTCGGTTGGTATCAGCGGCGGCTTCTCATCGCCGATCGCCGACGAGTTGATTTCGGAAAGCGATTTCGTTCTGGCCTTTGGCGCCAGCCTCACGCAGTGGACGACCAAGAAGGGCAAGCTGATCGCGCCCGGCGCCGTGGTGGCGCAGGTCGACACCGAGGTGCCGAAGCTCGGTTATCAGATGCCGGTGCAGATCGCCGTGCATGCCGATGCCAAGGCGACGGCAGAGGCCGTGCTGGAAGAATTGGCGAGGCGCAGCGTGCCGAGTGCCGGCCGGCGATCGAACGCGATCCGCGAGCGCATCCGCTCAGGCGATAACCATCATTATCCGTGGCCGGATGAATCGAGCAAAAGCTTCATCGATCCGCGCACGCTCAGCAAAGCGGTTGATGCCATTCTGCCGGCGGATCGTGTGGTGGCGTCAGACTCAGGCCACTTCTGCGGCTGGGTGCCGCGCTACTTGCGCGTGCCAAATGCGCGCAGCTCGTGCTTGAGCCATTCGTTCCAGTCGGTCGGGCTCGGGCTGCCGTCGGTCATCGGGCTTGCCTTGGCTAACCCCGGCAAGCTTGCCGTCCTGGGCACCGGTGATGGCGGGTTCCTTATGTCGATAGCCGACCTCGAAACCGCGATCCGGCTCGGACTGCGCCTTTGCATCCTTGTCTATAATGACGCCTCCTACGCCGCCGAGGTGCATTATTTTCGCCGCCAGGGTTTGTCCGTCGACATCGTGCAGTTCCCTGATACGGATTTTGCCGCTATCGCGCGCGGCCATGGCGCGCGCGGCATCACGGTGCGCACGCGGGCCGATCTCGATCCGGTGAAGGCGTGGGTTGCCGAAGGCGCGCCGGGCGTGTTGGTGATCGACGGCAAGATCAATCCGGAACTTGAAGCCGATTGGCACGCCGAGCATTTTCCATGAGACGCTCCGGCTGAATGCGTCCGGTTGTCTGTGACGGATTTATTACAACGGCCTGGTGCGGCGGATTTCTCCCAGCACCACGCGTTATGGTTAACGACATATTGATTTACACTCGGTGGCCCATAGGTTAACATTTAGTTAAGAGGTCAGACGAGGCGTTGCGGTATGGCGTATATATCCGTCGAGCCGCGCGGCAGACTCGACCAGGGAGCCCGCCGGGCGAATATCGGACCGGGACAGACCGGCCATCTCAAGCACATTCTGAGCGCGAGTGAATTGCACATCGACGACGTTGATGAATTTTGTCAGGTCGCTGACGAATTCGAAAACAGCGCCGAACCGTGCTTCAAGTTCGCCGGACGAACCGTGGCGCTCTTGTTCTTCCAATCGAGCACGCGCACGCGGCTCGGTTTCGAATCGGCGACAGTAGCGCTCGGCGCGCACTCAATTGGCATGGAGGACATGTCGGCGTCACGCAGCAATGCGCGCGTGCGCGAGTCGCTTGAGGATTGCGCCGCCGTCGTATCGCGGCTAAGCGACCTAATTGTTGTCCGCCATTACGAGGTCGGCGCGGCGGCACGCATGGCGGCGAAATCCGTGAGCCCGGTCATCAATGCCGGTGACGGCTGGAACGAACATCCGACCCAGGCGCTTGTCGACATTTACGCCATGCGCCGCGGCCTCGGCTCGTTGCGCGGCAAGAGCATCGCGTTCGGCGGCGATCCACGCGGCCGTGTGGTACGGTCGCTGATCCAGCTGTTGCGGCTCGAAGCGCCGGCCGAGATTGTGTTCTGTCCGCCGCCGCACTACGGCGTGCCGCCGGATATCGTGGCGGCGCTAAGCGAAAGCCGGATCGGCTACCGCATTATTCCTGACATCGAATACGCGCTGACCGATTGCGACGCGATTACGATGGCGCCGTATGACATGTCGGAAATCGGCGAGCCCGGGACATCGAATTTCGTTTCGCCGCACGACACGCCGGCGCATTACACGATCACGCCGGAGAAGATCGCGCGCACCAATTCCAAGGCGCTGCTCTATCACCCCTTGCCGCGTTTCGACGAAGTCGACCCGTCGTGCGATCCGCTGCCGAACGCCAAGTATTTCGAGCAGGTCCGCCTGTCGAAATTCATGCGGATGGCAATTCTCGACCGGCTACTGTCTTTGCATTGATCAAGATGCAATTTTCCGACGCGGCGGCTCGCGGCCGCCCGCTGCGCGCTGCGGCCGAGGTCGCGGCGGCGCGATGGGCTGTGCGATCAGCTCGCGCAGTTCGCGCGGAGGCAGTGGTCTGCTGAACAGATAGCCCTGCATCGCATTGATACCGAAGCCTCGCATCCGCTCAAGTTGCGGCTCGGTTTCAATGCCTTCGGCGACGCACTCGATGTGCAGCTCGCGGCTGATTTGGACTGTGGCCTTGATGATGGCCGACGTACGCGAGGAGTGATCGAGGTCCTGCGAAAACTTCTGATCGATCTTGATTTTCGAGAACGCGAAATCGCTGAGATAAGATAGCGACGCGAACCCGGTGCCGAAATCGTCGAGTGCGATGCCGATTCCCTTGGTACGCAGCTCCTCAAGGACCGCAAATGCCGCGGCGCTGTCGTCGATCAGGACCGACTCGGTGATTTCGAGGTCCAGCCGATCCGGCGGCAGGCCGGTTTCCTGCAGAGCGGCCACCACGACGCTGACGATCTCGCGCCCCAGCCTGAACTGGACCGGCGACAGGTTGACCGCAACCTTGATGTCGCGGCCCCAGTTCATCGCTTCCGCGCAGGCAGATGTCAGCACCCAAGCGCCGATCGAAACGATCAGGCCGGTCGTCTCGGCGATCGGAATGAACACGGCGGGCGAAATAGCGCCGAGCACCGGATGATTCCAGCGCAGCAATGCTTCGCAGCAGATGGTGCGGCCCGAACGCGGGTCGATGATCGGCTGGTAGACGATGCCGAGTTCGCCATTGTCGAGCGCGAACTGGAGATCGTGTTCTAGCGCAACTCGGCTTTCATAAACCTGAGACAGGGCGGCGGTGTATCTTACCAACTGTCCGCGTCCACTCCGCTTCGACTCGTACAGCGCAAGGTCGGCATTGCGCAACAGCACGTCGAGTGTCGAGCCGTCGTGCGGCGCGACCGCGCAGCCGATGCTGGCGCCACACATGCTGCGCGTTATGTCGACGACAAACGGCGCGGCGAAACTAGCCAGCACGCTTTCGGCGACCGCCATCATGTGCGCGGTCCTGCCGCCGGCGAGCATGATGAGGAATTCGTCGCCGCCTATCCTGGAGACTTCATCGCCGGGCTCGAGCGCCGCGTGGATGCGGGCCGCAACCTGCTTAAGGATGGCGTCGCCGGTCGGATGGCCGAGCGTGTCGTTGATATCCTTGAAGCGGTCGAGGTCGATCGCGATCAAGGCCAGCTCGTTGTGCGACCTGGCCGCGGCCTCCAGCTCCCGCTGCAGCAGGCTAAGGAATGCCGCGCGATTCCATAAGCCCGTCAACACGTCACGCTGCGCCAGCGTTTCGATCCGCCGGTGTGCCTGGTGCCGCGACACAATGTTCTCGAACACGCTGCGGCACACCAGGACCGTGCCGACGTAGAGAATGCCGACGAATATCGCGAGCACGATATGGACCAGATCGCCTCGCAGGATCAGGCCGACCGTGAACGGCAGGCAGGTGAAACTGATTTGGCCGATCGTGATCAGCGGCCGGCTGGCGTTGCGTGACGAAATGCCGGCGATATAGCCCATCACGCAGCAATTGATCAGCATCTCAACGTCGCCGCCGGAATGAAATGTCAGCGAATATGCGCCGGAAAGGCCGACAAGTCCGGAAAAGCTCCAGGCCCCGGCGAGCGCGAACAGCTCCCAGCGGTTCGTGGCAGCGACATCGTCGGGATTGTGCGTCGTCTCATTGTAGCACCATGCGGCGATGCTGCGCGCGCCGCCGATGAGCAAGAAGCCGGCGAACAGAATTCGATAGATAGCGTCGCCGCTCAACGTAGCTGCCGCCGTCATGACGGTGAGCGCTGCGAACGTGGCGCCGAGCATGGCTTTTGCGCTGCTCGCTCCGCTGTAGAGCGCGCGAACCAGCTCGAAATGCAGTGCCCGGTCGGGTACGTGCCCGTCCAAACGATGGCTTAGCCGGCCGATCGCCTCCTTGACGCTCATACGAGGTCCGCTGCGGACATGGATCCTGGCCCTGGTATTTTGGCCAGATCATCCTCGTGATGTGTTAAGGGCGGAAGACCGCGAGAAGGTATGATTAATCAGACGCTTATGGTGATGAGCGGATCACCGCATTCCGGTTCGCCGCGCCGCAACTAAAGCGGTGAGGCTGACCGCTGCTGCAACCATAAGGTAAAAGCTCGGAGCGAGTTTGCTGCCCGTCGCGTCGATCAGCCATGCATCAAAGAACGGCGCAAAACCTCCGAATAGCGCGGCACTCAGCGCATAACTGATGGATAGCCCGGTGGTCCGCGTCGCGGTCGGGAACAGTTCCGACATCAGCGCGGGCAGTCCGCCCATGTATCCGGACAGCAGGACGCCTAGAATTGCCTGCACGATCAGCAACGTACGCAATGTTGGAACCGCCGCCAGCCAGGCGAACATCGGATAGATGGTCAGCAAAATGACAAGCGCCGATGTCACGGCGATGGGGATGCGGCCATGCCGATCCGTAAAACCGCCGACGATAGGCATCAGCACCACCTGGATTGCACCGGTGACCAGGCCCGCGAGAAAGCCGCCCGTCGCCGGCAGGCCAAGCTGTTGTGCCGCATAAGTCGGCATGAAAAGCACCGTATACATTGCGACGTTGCAAAGAATGATCGACCCGAATGAAATCAATAATCGCCCAATGCCGTCGGAGAAAAGTTCCCGTACGGGTGTCCTGCTCGCCGTTGCCGAGCGGAACTCGACGGTCTCCTCGACGTTTCGCCGGATGAAGAAGGCGACCGGGCCGATCAGCAGGCCGAAGATGAACGGCAGACGCCATCCCCAATCGATCATCTGAGCGGGCGTCAGGGAACCCGCGAGAATCGCGCCAAATCCGGTGGCCAGAATCGTCGTCAGGCCCTGGCTGGCAAATTGCCAGCTGGCGAAAAAGCCACGCCGTTGCGGGTTTTGTTCGGCCAAGAAAGCCGTCGCGCTGCCGAACTCCGCGCCGGCCGCGAAGCCCTGCAACAGCCGTCCGCTTACGATCAGAACCGGCGCGAACAGCCCCACCGTCGCATAGGTCGGCGCCACCGCGATTATCGCAGTGCCGGCGAGCATCAGCAGGATCGTGAGCACGAAGCCCGCCTTGCGTCCCCGGCGATCTGCATAAGCACCTATCACCACCGCGCCGAACGGTCGCATGAAAAAAGTCACGCCGAACGAGGCCAGCGCCAGCAACAGCGATATCCGCTGGTCGGTAGCGGGGAAGAACAGCTTGCCTATCGTGACGGCGAAAAAGCCGTAGGCGACGAAATCGAACCATTGCAGGGCGTTGCCGATCGACGCGGCGGCGATCGCGCGCACGGCTCTGTAATCGGATGAAACAAACGAAGCAGTCATCGAGCGCGCCTTTCTGCCTGCGGGCAAGGCCGACGCCGAACTGTGTCAAACTTTAAAGTGAGTCGCGGTAATTGCCCCGCAGCTAAAGGTTGCGGTCCATGGCGGTGCGCTGCGGGAGGTAATGCAATACGCGCCGTTCGACGAGAATCACGGCGAAATATGCGATGCTGCCGACCAGGGTCAGCATCACGATGGAAACAAAAACCAGTGGCGTGTTGGCCTGTCCCTCGCCGAAGGTGAGCAGATACCCCAGGCCGACATTGCCGCCGACCAGTTCACCGACGACGACGCCGACGACGGCGAGCGTCGCGCCGATGCGCAAGCCGGCAAACATCGGCGGCATCGAATTCGGAAACTCGATCTTCCAGAAAATCTGTGCGCGCGTCGCCTTGAAGGCGCGTGCGAGATTGACCAGATCGGGATCGACGGTGCGCACCGCGGTCAGCACGTTGACCATCACCGGGAAGAACACAATCAGGATGGCGACCAGAATCTTCGGATAAACTGTAAATCCCATCCACAGGATGAATAGCGGTGCGAACGCGACTTTGGGGGCGATCTGCAGCGCCAGAATGTAGGGCGAGAGGGCAAGCTCCGCCGTTGGCGACATGCCGAGCAGATAGCCGATCGACGCGCCAAGCAGGCTGCCGAGCACAAAACCGGCGAGCACTTCGGCGATCGTCACGCCGGTATGCAACAGCAGATGATCGAACTGCCAGGCATGAACGAACTCGGTGGCGACCATGGACAGCGGCGGCACGATGAAACTCGGCACGCCGACGAGGGGCGGGCCCCATTGCCAGGCGGCCAGAAACACAACAAGCAGAATAAGGCTCGCCGTGGCGCCGTTGCGGGTCGATGAAGAGCGCGGCGAACTGTTCATGCCGCGCCTCCAGCAGACTCCCGCTCGAGTGACGCGTGCGCGATGTCGAGCCTGTCCATCAGCCGCGCAACATAATCGTTGACCTTGGGATCGCCACGCCGCGCAATCGGATCGGCGCGCAGCGGCATGTCGATTGCGATTTCTTCGATGATGACACCCGGCCGCCGGCTCATGACCAGGACCCGATCGGACAGTGTCACCGCTTCCAGAAGGTCGTGGGTGATCAACAGCGCGGTCTTGCCATTCTCGGCCAGCGTTCGCGCCAGATCGCGCTGCAGCACGATCCGCGTCTGCGCGTCGACTGCCGAGAACGGTTCGTCGAGCAGCAGCACATGCGGATCGACCGCGAGCGTGCGGGCCAACGCCACACGCTGCCGCATGCCGCCCGACAACTGGTGCGGATAGTGCCCGGAGAATTCGGCGAGGCTGAATTGCTGGAGAAGCTGCTCGGCTCGGCGCCGGCGCTCCGGCAGCGGCACGCGCTGGATCTCGACGCCGAACATAACGTTCTCGGCGACGGTGCGCCACGGCAGCAGCAGGTCCTTCTGCAGCATGAAGGCGACCTGCGCGTTCGGCCCCGCGACCTCGCGGCCATCGACGAAAGCCGTGCCCTCGCTCGGTGCAGTCAGGCCCGAGCCGATGTTGAGCAGCGTGCTCTTGCCGCAGCCGCTCGGGCCGATCAGACAGACGACCTCGCCGTCGCGGACGGAAAGATTGACGCCGCGCACTGCCGTCAGAACGCCGCCGGTGCGGTCGGCAAAACGCATTGTCACGTTGCGATATTCGAGCCGGATTGGCGTAGAGGCGGGTGAGGCGGGCATGGACTGTAGTTATACGGATGGCCCGAAGGACACTAGCTGTTTGGGCCGATTTCACGCATATCGCCGCCCAGGAGCCTCAAGTATAGTGAGACATACCGGGGCCGCCGATAGGGCAAGGCGGCCAACGCCAGCTCTGGGCGCTGCACTTGCCTGCGATTCTGGTAAGGCTTTGGGAATGAAGGAGGGGATGCGATGTTCGTCCTTGAAGCTAAACAATTATCGCGCCGGCGGGTGTTGCGAGGTGCCGCCGCACTCACTTTGACGGCCGGGCTCGGCGGGCTGGCGACGCCGGCCAGGGCGAACGAAAAGATCACCTACCTGTTTCCCGCGCCGCCGCTGCTGCCAGCCTTCGGGCCGATCCAGCTTGCCAAGGGCCGGGGCTATTTCACCGAGGCTGGGCTTGACGTGAGCTACGCGGTCGGGCGTGGCGGCGTCGATGTCGCCAAGCAGGTCGGCGCCGGCAATGCGCCGCTCGGCGGCATCGTCGCCGACGCGCCGATCGTGGTGCGGCAGAACGGGGTGCCGGTGAAAATCGTCTGCCTGTTCGGTGGCAAGGGATTTATGCAACTCGTCGTGCGCAAGGATTCGGGCATCGAGAAGCCGGCCGACCTGAAAGGCAAGACCATCACCGTCATGTCGTATCAGGACACGACGTTCTATGCGCTGCTCGGTCTGCTGGCGAGCGCCGGGCTGACGCAGAATGACGTCAATATCCAGTCGGCCGGTCCGGTCGGCGTCTGGCAGATGGTGGCGACCGGAAAATCAGTCGGGATGGCCGGCGTGCCGGACTGGATTCCGCCGGTCGAAGCCGCGGGCGTCGCCGTCAACGTGTTGCCAACCGACGAGTTCTTTCCGCACATGGCGCAGGCCGTCGCCGCCTCCGATCAGACCATCAAGGAGCGGCCGGAACTGGTTCGCTCGTTCGTCAAGGCGGCTTTGCGCGGCATGAAAGACATCATGGACGATCCCGACAAGACCGCGGTTGACTTCGTAAAATTCGTCCCAGAATGGAAGGGCAAGGAAGGCCAGGTCAAGGAAGCCTTCGCCTATTACGACAAGCTGGTTTATCCGGGACAGAAGGTGCTCGGCGCGGTCGATCCCGAGCGGGTCACGAAGCTGCAGGACTTCTATTTCGCCAAGGGTATCATCCAGAAAAAGACGCCGGTGGATGAGCTCTTCACCAACCAGTTTGTCATGTGACGATGTCATGCCCGCGCAGGCGGGCATCCAGCAATCGCCGGTGTCGACGGAGTTTTTCTTGCAGAATGCAGTGTCTACTGGATCGTCCGCCTTCGCGGACGATGACATGTCGTTTGCAAGCTCGGACGTCGCATGACCAAACGCCACGCGGAAATTGCCGGCGCCGGATTTGCCGGCCTAACCGCGGCGTGTGCCCTGGCGCAACGTGGCTGGAGCGTGCGCGTGCATGAGCGCGCCGACCGTCTGCGCACCACCGGCGCTGGAATCTACATCTACGAAAACGGGCTGCGCGTCCTTGAAGCCGTCGGCGCCTACGATGAAGCGGTCAAGGGTGCGCCGTTCGCCCATACGCGCGAGGTGCGCGATGGCAATGACAAGCTGATTTCGGTGCACCGCTGGAAGGGCAGCCGCGTCTTCAGCGTCGTCCGCCAGCACGTCATCAACGCGCTCGCGGCGGCGGCCGCGCGCGCCGGCGTCGAGATCGTCACCAACTCGGTTGCGGCGGGCGCATCGGCGGACGGTATGCTGCTGCTGGCGGACGGGCGAACCCTCAAGGCCGATCTGGTCGTCGGCGCCGACGGCAGTAATTCGCGGCTGCGCGATTCACTCGGCCTGTTGGCGAAGCGCAAATATCTGGTCGACGGCTGCACGCGTTTGCTGATGGGGAAGACCTACGCCGAGCGCGCGCAAATCGACGGCGCCACGACCGTCGAGTATTGGTCGGGCACGCGCCGCGTGCTCTACACGCCGTGCAGCGAGACCGACATCTATATCGCGCTGACGATGCTCGACAGCGACGAACCCGCCAAGACCGTGCCGGTGCGCAAGGACGACTGGAAGCGCTGGTTTCCGCATCTCGAAACGCTGATCGACCGCATCGGCGAGCAGGGCCGCTACGACCGGTTCGATCTGATCAGGCTTCGCCGCTGGTCCGCCGGTAAAGTCGCGATAATCGGCGACGCCGCGCACGCGTTGCCGCCGAATATAGGGCAGGGCGGCGGCTGCGCGATGATGAATGCGCTGTCGCTCGCGGTCAATCTGGAACAGGAGAACGACGTCGAAGCGGCGCTGGTGGCGTGGGAGCGTGAAGAGCGCCCGCTTACCGAACACACGCAGCGCATCTCCTATTTCCTCGGCTTGCCCACCACGTGGCCGCCGACGGTGCGCGCCTTCACGCTTTCCATGATCGGCCGTTCGAAATGGCTCACCGCTCAGCGCACGCGCACCGCGCTGCACCGGCCAACAGGGACTTAGGGTCTTCCCCTCGCGCGATGTTAGGCGGCCACAGGGACCGCCTCTACACCTGCAGGAATTTCAAAACGGCACCGTAATGCCATCGAGCGGCGCGGCGCAATTGACGAGGTTCACACGCTTCGAGGCGATCATGATGTGCCCGTCGTTTTGCACGAGGCGGTGCAGCATGGTGCCACCGAACAGGCGCTGCTGTTCGCGGCGGTATTCGATCATCATGAATTTGGAACGCACGATTGCGGACTTGCTGTCGGCGTCCTCGATAGTCACGTTGGTAACGATGCGGCTGGTGCGCGAACGCGGCTCCTGCGAATACATGCGCGGGCTCGAAAGCCGCCGCACGCGCGTTTCGAGCAAACGCCGATCATCGTAGATCAGCGACACGGTTTCGGCCGGATCGGCTTGATCGGGTTCGATTGGCACCCAATACCAGGCCTCGGGGGTGAACAGCGCCAGCCAATCGTCGAACTTGGCGTCGTCAAGGAGGCGCGCCTCGTGCAGCAGAAATTGCTCGCAACGGCGGACGTCGAACCGCTGCGGCTGCGGCAGGGGCGCCCTCCGCGAGGAAGCCGCAAGCGGCCGGCGCCGGCGTGGCGCAGCGGGTCTGCGCGGGCGTTTGAGCTTTTTGGCCATCGCGGGTGCGCTACGAAGCCGCCCGCACGGCCGTGGCGCGATCGCTCGTCTGGCCGTTCGTCATGTAGCCGAGCCACGCGTCCATCATGTTGCGGATGTAAATTTCGCTGGTCGAGTTCTGTCCGCGCCGGCCGCCATGGGCGTCGGGCACGTCGCTCTGAAAGCCGCGTCCGATCTCGATCCATTCGGCGCCGGCGCTGGAGAGCCCCATGCTGATCCGATTGTAGATTTCGAGATCATCGGTCAGCACCAGCGAGCC
>DASZWK010000359.1:0-19162 GCA_035546235.1 Xanthobacteraceae bacterium
TGCAGCGCGCTCTCGCAGGCGATCAGCGATAACACGCATATTGCGGGCTTACTGCTCGGCGACAAGAAGATGCCGCGCCAGCTTCCTGCCTATATCGGGATGGGAGACAAGAACGAAGCTGTCGCATACGTTCACGGCGCCACCATGGCATGGGTCGCGACGCCGGGCGCACTGGCTTGGCTTAGAACCTGCCAGCCGTGATGGCACAGTCGCGTGAAGACAGACCAGTCACGACAAAACGTACCAAGTCGAGCGGCCACCGCCATGCTTCGAGAGGTAGCCTTTCTCGACCAGTTGCCGGAAGTGCTCCTTGAGCGTGTTGCGGCTGACGCCGGTCAGCTTGGCCATTTCGCCGATGCTGACGCGGCCGTGTTCGCGGGCATGGTCGAGAATCCGCACGGAGTGTTCCGGCAAGCTTGAAACCACGAGCTTCTCGCGCTCGATCTTCTTCGCCAGTCGCTCCTTCTGTTGTCGCAGCGCGCGCAGGAGGAACAGAAGCCACGGCTCCCAGTTGGGATTGTCGGTGCGGATCGTTCCTTGGGTCTGCCGCAGCGCCAGATAGTAGCCTTCCTTGCTTTGCTCGATGACGCTTTCAAGCGAGCTGTAGGGCACGTAGGCATAGCCGGCGCGCAACAGCATCAGCGTGGTGAGGATGCGGCTGAGCCGGCCGTTGCCGTCCTGGAACGGGTGGATGGCAAGGAAGACGACCGTGAAGATGGCGATGACGAGTAATGGGTGGAGACGCTTCTCCTCCATCGCCTCGGCAAACCAGGTGACGAGCTCGGCCATGAGACGCGGCGCATCGAATGGCGTTGCCGTTTCGAACACGATGCCGATCTGCTGGCCGCTCTCATCGAAGGCGACGACGTTGTTGGGGCCGGTTTTGTAGCTGCCACGATGCCGCTCATCCTTCTCGCTATGGACGAGCAAGTCGCGGTGCAATTGCTTGATGTGGTTTTCGGTGATCGTGATGTTTTCCCACGACCGGAACACAAGGTCCATCGCTTCGGCGTAGCCGGCGACCTCCTGCTCTTCGCGGGAAGCGAAGGACCTGATTTCGACATTGGTGAGAAGGCGCTCGACCTCACGGTCGGTGAGCTTGCTGCCCTCAATGCGGGTCGAGGAGCCGATGCTCTCGATGGTGGCGACGCGGCGCAGCGCCGACAACCGTTCAGGCGCGACGGCTCCGAGCGCCCGCCAAGCGCCCTTGAATTCGTCCACCTCGGCAATCAGCGCCAAAATCTCCGGGGTGATCCGGATGGTGTCGATACGGATGCCCACACCCGAATAGACACCCAATTCCACCCAAATAGCAAGTCCACCCGAATCTTCACCCAATTCCACCCGATTAGGTCAGCTCTGAGAAGTAAAGGCTCCTGACTTGCGATCCTGTTCATCGGCGGATTTGTCCTTTACGGCGCGATGGGCACAATCGTCGTCCGCAAGCTGATTCAGCGTCATATCGCCGAAGGCCACAATGACGTGCTGGTGCCCCTGTTCCTCACGGCGGGGGTCATCTACGCCGTGCTGCTCGGCTCCATGGTGGTGGGCGAATGGGAATCTTATGACGCGGCGCGCGCCAATGCCGGCGAGGAGGCCGCTGTGCACGTGCCGCTCTACCGGCAGACAACCGTCCTGTACGCGCACGGCCGTGATGAGATGCGCAAGGTGCTACGCGAATACGCCGAGCACGTCGCCCAGGGATGGCAGCGGTTCGCCAACGGCGAATGCAACCGGCAGGCCGGCCACGACGCCAACGCACTCCTCAGCGTCATCGGCGAACTGAAATTCGAAACGAAGGCAGCATTTACGCGGCTCGGACGGCTTTGATGCGTTTGGCATCATCAGGTTTGAGATTTCGTTTCGCCAATTTCAGATCATAGTGTGTCTGAAGGTTCATCCAGAACTCCGGACTATTGTTAAAATACAAGCTGAGACGGAGTGCCGTGTCAGCCGTAATGCGCCTGCGATTGTTCACGATCTCGGCAATCCGATTTGGCGAGATGCCAATGGCCTTTGCGAGTTGGTTCTGCGACAGACCGTGCTCGGCAAGGAACTCTTCCTTCAGCATTTCGCCGGGCGTAACCGGCGCAAATTCGTTATCCGCCATTGCCGTCTCTCCTTTCAATGGTAATCCACAATCCGAACCTCATGAGGTTCGTTGTTGACCCATTTGAAAATCACCCGCCATTGATCGTTGATCCGAATCAGATGGAAGTCCTTCAGATCGCCCTTGAGCTTCTCCAGACGGTTCGACGGCGGCACCGTTAAATCATCGACCCGGTTTGCGGCGTATAGCTTCGAGCTTCCGTTTGGCAACGCGAGCAATCCCCGAGAATTGCCGCACTCGTTCGTCCCGGAACAGCGCCTCGGTAGGCTTGTCGCCAAACGACCGAATCATGGGGCTGCGATATACCGAATACCGGTATACGGTCAAGCGTGATGCAGAACATGGCTTGCTCGCCGCGCCATTCGGTCCGGCCCACCTTTCTGTTAACGCGAATGCGAAATTCGTGATGGCCGCCCAGCGTCACGATCCCGTCCCGACAACGCTGGATTCTCCGGGAATATCAGGTATATGCAGGCGCCACCGCGTGCCGCTCCGCCTCATTGGTCAGGCTCGCAACGCGCGGGGCACGACACTTGGCCTCAACACTTGGCCGCTAGGTTAAGGCTATGCAGGCGCCACAACCGAGTATTTCCGGCACCCGCGACTATGCGGGGGGCGACGCCGTCGTACTGCAGACGGCGCGCGACGCCATTGAGGCGGCGCTGCGGCGCTATGCCTATGCGCCTATCAACCCGCCCATCCTGGAAAGTCCGCTGCCGTTTCTCAACCGTTCGGGCGAGGACATTCGCCGCCACATGTACATTTTCCCGGATCCGGGCGGCATCGAAGTCTGCCTGCGGCCGGAGCTGACGATCCCCGTCTGCCGCGCCTATCTGCGCCAGTTGCAGACCGCGGGAAGCGCCGCTGAAAAATCCTCGGGGCCCGAAGCGCGGCTTTGCTATTTCGGGCCGGCCTTCACCTACGAATCGGCCAACGACCGCCGCTATCGGCAGTTCTATCAGGCCGGCGCTGAATTCATCGGTGCGCCGGACCGGGAATCGGCGGATGCGGAAATTTTGGCCGCAGCATTGGACGCGCTGGAGGCCGCGGGTCTCAAAGAGACACGCATTGAAATCGGCGACGTCGAGATTCGCAACGCATTCATCGATCAGCTCCCGGTCAGCGAGCGTTCGAAGACGCGCATCCGGCGGATCGCGCTGCGCAACCAGAAAGAACTGCGCACCGGCGACGCACCTGGAAAACCGGAGACATCCGATGCAACAAACGAGTTCGGCGAGCTTGCGTCGCTGCTGGCCTCGGTGGAGCCCGGCAAGGCCGAGCTTCTGATCCGCGAAGTCTTCGCGCTGGCGGATGTCCGCCATGTCGGCGGACGCACGCCGGAGGAAATCGTCGAGCGCCTGATCAGCCGCACCGCACAGCAGGCGGAGCCGGTATCGGCCGAGCTGATGCAGGGCGTGATGGATCTCCTCAATGTCCGGGCCAAGCCGGAGACCGCGTTCAAGCAGATCCGCGAGCATTTCCGCAAATTTCGCATCGGCTCGATCGATCGGGTTCTGGAACGATGCGACAAGCGGCTGCGCTACATCAATGCCTACCGGCAGCAGCCGCTGGACCTGCAATTCAATGTCGGGCTGCGCCGCGGCCTTGAGTATTACACCGGCTTTCTGTTCGAGATTTACGCGAAGAATTTCGCCGAGATCGGCCACGTCTGCGGCGGCGGACGATACGACAACCTGCTCGACGGCTTGGGTGCAAGCGAATCGATTCCGGCGGTGGGATTTGGCATCGGCCTCGACCGTCTGCTGCCCGCCCTGCAGACACGTAACGCCGCATCGGGGATAGCACCGGCTCCACAGGCCCTGATCGTCGCCGAGGGCAGCAATCGCGAGGAAGAATGCATCGCGGCGAGCGTCGCGCTGCGGCAGGCCGGCTGCGCGGTCGAACTCGACGTGTCGGGCCGCGATGAACGCAACGCCCTGAGCTACGCGGCCAAGCGCAAGATTCCCTGCGTGATTTACATCGGCGCCGGCGGATCCAAAAAAGGCCAGGCGCGCGTCCGGCAGGTCGGCAGTCGAGGCGACCAACTCATGCCGATTGCGGCGCTGGCGGCCTATCTCAAGGGCGAAGCCGGCAGTGCGGGCGGGGCACGATGAACGCGAGCACCCCAAGGCAAAAGTTCGTGCTTGCGTTGCCGAGCAAGGGCCGGCTGCAGGAGCAATGCATCAACTTCCTCAGCGGAGGCGGCTTCGACGTGCGCCGCATCGGCAATGGCCGCGAATACGTGGCCCGCATGGTCGGCGTCGATGACGTCGACGTCATCTTTCTGCGGCCGGAGGAAATTCCGAGCCGCGTCGAACAGGGCGACGCGCACGCGGGCATGACCGGTGAAGACCTTTATCGCGAATACGGCGAGGGGTCGCCGGCTTCGGCGCTGGTGATGCCCAAGCTCGGATTCGGCGGCGCGCGGCTGGTGGTCGCGGTGCCGCAATCGTGGGTCGACGTCGCATCGATGAACGACCTCGATGAAGCCGCCATGCTGTTTCATCAGCGGCACGGCCGGAGCCTGCGCGTCGCCACCAAATTCACCCGGCTCACACGTGCATTCTTCGCCAACAGCGGCATCACTGAATATTCGCTGGTGGAATCATCCGGCGCGACCGAGGGTGCGCCGGCGTCCGGCGTGGCCGATTTCGTGGTCGATCTCACCTCGACCGGAACCACGCTTGCGGAAAATCATCTCAAGGAAATCTCGGGTGGCACCGTACTGCAGACCGAAGTGTGCCTGATCGCTTCCTTGCGCGGCGCGCTGTGGAGCCAAAAGGCCACGGCAGCGTTCGAGCACCTTGTCGAGCAGATCGAAGCGCGCATCCGCGCGACCTCGCAGCTCGTGCTGCGCTTTTCCATCCCAAATAAGGCGTCGGCAGAAGCCAAGCAGCAATTGACCGAAAAGTACGGCTGCGTGCTCAGCACATGGAGCGATGGCGCCGCCTCGCCGTCGGCTGCCAGCCGAACCATCGTGGTGGCTTATTGCCAACGCGCAAAACTGTACAGCGTCGTCAAATTTCTCAAATCGTCGGGCGCGGCGGGAATCATCGTCGATCGCGGCGAATTCATTTTTGAGGGATCGTCGCCGGCCTTCGAAACGTTCAAACAGGCGCTCAAAGGCCATGACGCCGCGGCAAAGACTGGAACTCCAGCGGGCAAAGAGCGAGCGCGACACTGAGCATCCGGCGCCTCCAGGCGCGCGGAATGCCTCCGCCATCGGCGCCACACTTGCTGGCATGGCGGCCGGCGAATTGCTACGTGATGCAAAACCTTCGGCAGGATTTCGGCTATGAACGACCAGACATCGCGGCCCGTTGATCGGCCCAAAGCGCGCTTGCCGCGCGGATTTCTCGATTCGACCGGCAAAGTCCTCACGGTCCACGACCGGCTCATCTCGAAATTGTCGGAGGTCTATGCATCCTACGGCTTCGACAGGCTGACGACGCCGAGCGTCGAGTTTGCCGACGCGCTCGGCAAGTTTCTGCCCGACCAGGACCGGCCGCATGAGGGCGTGTTCTCGTTCCAGGATGATGACGGCCAATGGCTGGTGCTACGCTACGACCTGACGGCGCCGCTGGCGCGCTACGTGGCGGAAAATTTCGAAACGCTGGCGTTTCCGTATCGCCGTTTTCAGACCGGCATGGTGTTTCGCGACGAAAAGCCCGGACCCGGACGCTTCCGCGAGTTCGTGCAGTTCGACGCCGACACGGTCGGTACGGCCGCGATGGCCGCGGACGCAGAACTCTGCATGCTGGTAGCCGACAGCCTGGAAGCGCTCGGGCTTGCCCGCGGCGATTACATCGTCAAGGTCAACAATCGCAAAGTGCTCAACGGCATGCTCGACCTGATCGGCGTGCCCGAAGGCTCTGAAGGCGACGCCACCCGCCTCACGGTGCTGCGCGCCATGGACAAGCTCGACCGCCTGGGCATCAAGGGCGTTGGACAGCTCCTGGGCGGAGGCCGCAAGGACGAATCCGGCGACTTCACCAAAGGCGCGGGGTTGCCCACCAAGGACATCGACCGCGTGCTGAGCTTTCTCCACGCGGAGGGCGATAATCGCGCGGCGATCTGCACCTCGATGATGGAGAAGGTGAAAGGCAGCGCAATCGCGGAACAAGGCGCCGCAGAGCTTCTGGAAATCGATGCCGTATTGACGGCGGCGGGCTTCGGCCTCGATCGCGTGCGGTTCGATCCGGCGATCATCCGCGGCCTCGGTTATTACACCGGTCCGGTCTTCGAGGCCGAACTCAATTTCGACATCAAGGATGACGACGGACGCACGATCCGGTTCGGTTCGGTCGGCGGTGGCGGACGGTACGATAATCTGGTTGAGCGATTTCTCGGCAAGAAAGTCCCGGCGACAGGCGTGTCGATCGGCGTGTCGCGATTGGCGGCGGCGCTCGAAATGCGCGGACTGCTGTCGGCCAAGACGCTTGCGGGGCCCGTCGTGGTCCTGGTGCTCGATCGCGACCAGCTCGCACGCTATCAGGCCATGGTCTGCGAGTTGCGTTCGGTTGGCGTTCGCGCCGAACTCTATCTCGGGCAGAGCGGCATGCGGGCCCAGCTCAAATATGCCGACAAGCGTGCCGCGCCGATCGTCGTCATCGAAGGCGGCGACGAGCGTGCCAAGGGCGAAGTGACGCTGAAAGACATGGCGCTCGGCGCCGAACTGTCCGGCGAGATCAAAAGCCGCGCCGAATGGGCCAAGGGGGCCGCGTCGCAAGTTTCGGTCAAGCGCGAGGATCTGGCGCGGCGCGTTCGCGAGATTCTCTCCAGTCACCGGGCCTGAAAAATCCCTTTGCCGCTCATCGCGGGCATGGAACTCCCCGGATCGGTCGGGCGTTAGCAGGCCGCACGGGCGGAGGGTGTTGCGCCAATCAGAGGCACGAGGCGCTGTCGGCGGCACATTCTCGTGCGCGAGTAACGCGGAGATAACTCCTAATGCGGTGCGTCATCGTCAATGGAGCCCAGCTCAAGGTTGATGCGTCGTGCGCTCACTGCGGCCGCAAGATCGGCGAAGGCTACGTGCGCAACGTGCGCAGCCGGAAGATCTACTGCAATTTCGATTGTTACCGCGTGGCGGTCGGGGCGCCGCTTGTGGCGTTCGAACAGCGGGCCACCGTGCCCGATGGATGGATGCGACAGTCATGAAGGTGCATTGCGACTACTGCCGGGGGAAACTCGGCCTCTTGGTTCACCGCTACTGGCATATGCGATTTTGCTCCTCGGCCTGTGCGCAGGGCTACGTGCGGCGGTTGGATGAGACCAAGTCGAGAATACGCCGGCTCAATTACAGCTCCGGCGGTGGTGCCGCAGTGATCGACAGCCTGCCCGGATCGCCGGCGCCTGGCCCCAGTGGGGGAGTTTGACCGGCAGCGGCATCATCCGATGCTGGCGGGTGGCCGGACAGGTCCGCGCGCTGAGCCGCAGACGGGCCGCTCCTCGATGCAGGATGCTTTGAGTCCATGATGACATCCGGCAGCGGACGTTTCTGCACGCATGGAACCGCGCGCTCTGTTTTGCCGCACAGCGGCATGAAATTTGTCGCGGTTTCCATCGTTCTGATTCTGATTCCCACTGCGGCGCTGGCCGCTCAGGAGTCGTTGACGGAAGGCACGATAGCCGCGTTTATCGCCGAGCTTGGAATACTGCTGCTGGTCGGCCGAATCATGGGCGAGGTGGCGCAGCGGATCGGTCAGCCGGCAGTGATTGGGCAACTGATCGGCGGCGTCTTGCTCGGCCCATCGGTGCTCGGCCTGTTATGGCCGCAGGCGCAGCATATCCTGATCCCCACGGGCGCTGCGCAGAAAAGCATGATCGAAGGCGTGTCCCAGCTCGGCATTCTGCTGCTGCTGCTGCTGACCGGCATGGAAACCGACTTGCCTCTCGTCAAGCGCGTCGGACGGAGCGCCGCCGCGGTGGCCGTCGCCGGCGTCGTCATCCCCCTGGCCTGCGGGGTGGCGCTCGGCGCGATGCTGCCCGACTCGCTCCTGCCCAATCCGAATGCCCGCATCGTCACCGCACTCTTCCTTGGCATCGCACTGTCGATCTCTTCTGTGAAGATCGTGGCGATGGTGGTCGGCGAGATGAATTTCATGCGCCGTGACATCGGTCAGATCATCGTCGCCTCGGCCATCCTCGAAGACACGATCGGTTGGATTCTCGTTGCCGTTGCATTTGGATTGGCCTCGGCGGGTCGTATCGACGTCTGGTCGGTGGGACGAGCGGTTCTGGGAACGGTGCTGTTTCTGGCCATAAGCCTGACGATCGGCCGTCGCGCGGTGTTCCGCCTGATCCGTTTCGCCAACGATAACTTTAAGAGCGATTTTTCCGTCATTACGACCATTCTGGTCATCATGGTCGCGATGGCGCTGATCACGCAATGGATCGGCGTTAATCTGGTGCTCGGCGCGTTCGTCGCCGGCATCCTGGTAGGCGAATCGCCGATCCTGACGCAGCACATCGACGAGCAATTGCGCGGACTCATCGTGGCGCTGTTCATGCCGGTGTTCTTCGGTCTGACCGGGCTGAGCGCCGATCTGACCATTCTCGCAAATCCACGTTTGGCGGAGCTGGCAATTGGTCTCATCGTCATCGCCTCCGCCGGAAAGTTTATTGGCGCTTTCGTCGGCGCCAAGCTCGGCGGTCTCGTTCGCAGCGAAGCGGTCGCGCTTGCCAGCGCGATGAATGCGCGCGGCTCGACCGAAGTGATCATCGCCTCGATCGGGTTGTCGATGAACGTGCTCAGCCGCGATCTCTTCACCTTGATCGTCACCATGGCGGTCCTCACCACCATGTCGATGCCGCCAATGCTGCGCTGGGCGCTCAAGCGCGTGCCGATGCGCAAGGATGAAAGGGCCCGGCTTGAGCGCGAGGAAATCGATGCTCGCGGCTTCGTCACCAATATCGAGCGGCTGCTGGTTGCCGTCGACGACAGCGCCAACGGAAAACTCGCCGCCCGGATCGCCGGGGTGATCGGCGGAGCTGACGGGAAACCGACGACCGTTCTCGAATTGACCGAAGACAACCAAACCAAGAAGCCCAGAAAAAGCGAGAAGGGTTCGGCTGCGGGGCTTACGGACACGCAGAAGCGGCCGGAAGAAGCGGCTGACCACGTGAAGTCGGCGGCGGAAGGCGTGACCTCCCTCGACGCACCTCCCGACGAGGAAAAGCGCGGCAGCGTCGACGTTACGACCGTACGCAAGCGCACAATGGGACCGGATGAGATTGAAGCGGAGGCGCGCAAGGGCTACGGCCTGTTCATCATCGGTGTCGCCGATACGCACGGCCCCAAGGGCGGCTTCGGCAGAGCGGTCTCGCGGATTGCGGCGACGTTTGACGGCCCAATCGCCATCGTCGACACCAAAGATTCAAATGCCGAGCAGCTGCTGCGCAGACCCGGCAAAATTGTCGTGCCCGTCAATGGCACCGAAGCGTCGCGCCGCGCGGCCGAGATCGCCTTCGCCTTGGCCCGGGCCAGCAGCGCCGAGGTCGCGGTGCTCTACGTCGCCAATCCACGCGGCGGCAAAAGCGGCGGCGGCCGGAAGAAGCGGCCAGCGCGGCACAACTCTAAGGCCATCCTTAACGATATCAGCACGTTGGCAGAACGCTACGAGGTCGATGTGCGCCCCATTATGGTGGAAGGCGCGGCGCCGGCGGAGGCGATCCTGCAGGAGGCAAAGCGGGGCTACGATCTGATCGTGCTGGGGGCAAACCGCCGGCCGGGCGACACCTTGTTCTTCGGCAACACCGCCGCAGCGATCCTGGATCGCTCGCCAATCCCGAAACTGTTCGTCGCGAGCTAGCAATGACGCCCGTATCCCTTCAGTTCCCTGACCATTGCCATCGAAATGCCGGGAAGAGGCCGCGAAACTCGCCACGAACAGGACTGGCAAATCCGCGGTCCGAGGCGCATATTTTTGCTATGCTGGATCAAAGCAGCGAGATGACCGGCGCGCTGGACCCAAGACATTTTTCAGCTTCGGCTGTGAAGAAGGGAATGCGGCCATGTCGATAGTTCCGCTGCTTGCTCAGTCGGCCTTCGATCCGGAATTTATCGAGACGTTGGTTGCGGCATACGAAGACGCCTGGCGGGAGCTTGAACAGTCCGGCAGCACATTTGCCTCGCCCCGCTATCGCCGCGCCGCGCAGGAAATTGTCGCCAAGCGAATTATCGAGATGGCCCAACGCGGCGAACGCGAGCGCGCGCAACTTGCCAAAGACGCCGCAGCCTATCTGGCTCGTTCGTACGCCTAACTTCGCGCGGGCCGCCCCGGCGCGCGACAAAACCCGGAACCGACACCCTTTCCGATAAGTTGTTGCTTGGGTGCCGGGCTATTTTGAGCCCATGGAGGTCGCGGTGGGTGCCGTGGACCTTGCTTTGTCGTTATCATGGCTTGCGATTGCGACGTGGCTGATCATGCGCGCCCTCAATCAACGCGGACTTTTACCGCGCCTCACATGCGCTTCTCCATCTGAGCCTGAGCGCGGTGAGGCTCCGCACCTGACGGTCATCGTGCCGGCCCGCGACGAGGCGGATAATATCGAACGCTGCCTTAATTCACTGCTCGCGCAGGATTATCCGGCGCGGCGACTGAACGTGATCGTCGTTGACGACCATTCCGCGGACGACACGGCCGCAATCGTGCGGAGGATCGCCGCCGATCACCCGCGATTATCGCTGGTGCAAAGTCCGCCGTTGCCGTCCCGCTGGACGGGTAAATCGCACGCCTGCTGGATCGGAGCACGCAGTGCGGCGCCCGACACCGAATGGCTGTGCTTTATCGACGCCGACGTGTGGGGCGAAAGCGCGCTGCTGTCGAGCGCGGTGCGCGCGGCGTTCGATCGCAAACTCGATCTGCTGTCGCTGGCGCCGCGCCAGCATCTGCAAAGCTTCGCCGAGCGGCTGATTCTCCCGTGTGGGCTTATCCTTTTGTCGTTCGTCCAGGATCTGGCGCAAGCGCAGGCGCGCTCCAGCTCCGGCGTCACCGCGACCGGTCAATTCTTCCTGGTACGGCGCACCGCCTACGACGCTGTTGGGGGGCACGCTGCCGTATCCGGTGAAATATGCGAGGACCTGGAATTCGCGCGCCGCCTCAAGCAGTCCGGACACGTTGTCCTGTTGATGGACGGCGAAGACGCGGTTTCCACGCGCATGTACACGGGCTGGCGAACCTTGTGGCCGGGACTGGCGAAGAACCTGATCGACACGCTGGGCGGCCGAGGCGCGACCCTGATAATTACCGCCGTCGCCGTGACGCTGGCGTGGGCGGCGGTTGCGATTCCTGCGCAGGACGCGGCTGCCTGCCTTGCTCACATTCCGGACCCCTGGGCGGCGTTGATCCCGGCCCTGCTGGCTTCCGCTGCGGCGTTTGGGCTACATATCGCTGCCGCACGCCACTTTCGCATTCCTTTCTATTACGGCCTCCTATTCCCGCTGGGCTATACCGTGGGTGCAGTCATGGCGCTCGATAGCGTCCGCCGCCGGCTAAGCGGGCGCGTGACCTGGAAGGGCCGTATCTATCCATGACGACCGCCAAAACGCGGGGTGAGGGCGATCCCAAACAAGGTCGCTACGGCGCCGGGCCGCGGCTCGACGCCGGCGAAGCGCGCGCGGTCATTCTTGCGGCCGCCGCGCTTGCGATATTTCTCTATTTCATCAAGCTGATATTGCTGCCGTTCATCCTGCCGGCGATCTTGGCCTACATCTGCACGCCCGCGATCGACTGGCTGAGCAGGCGGACGCGCTGGCCGCGTCTCGTTTTTGCGATCGGTTTCTTTCTGATCATTCTCGGTATCGGCATTCTGTTTGGCGTCTTTGCGGCAGGACGAGTTGCCGACGAGGCCAGAAGCCTGGCGTTCGACCTGCAGGGCACGCTGCAGAAACTCGTCGGCGATGCAACCGGCAATCACCCGGTGCAAATTTTCGGTCATATCGTAGACCCGCAACAGATCGTCAAATTGGTGCTCGATCGCCTCGCCGATTGGATCGGGCAAACCGACCAATTGGCGCTGTTCGCCAGCGTTGGCCTGGCACTCATCGCGGGCTTCTTTCTGTGTGTCGTGTTGCTGTTTTATTTCCTCGCCAGCGGCGAGAGCATTGCGCGTGGTCTGTTGTGGATCGTACCGCCGCATCGCCGCGGACTCGTCAGGCGTATCTGGGCGAGGCTCGATCCGGTCCTGACGCGCTATTTCGTCGGCATGATCGTGGTGGTGATTTATGCGACGTCCGCGTCCTATGTGGGACTTGGCTTTTTCCTGGACATCCACCACGCGGTCCTGCTGGCGCTATTGACCGGGGTCCTTGAAACCGTCCCGTTCATCGGCCCGATGGCGGCAGCGATTCTCGCCGGACTGGTTTCATTGCAAACCGCGACGGGCTTCATGAGCATTTTGGATTATGCGCTCTACGCCACCGCTTTGCGTCTCTCGATCGATCAGCTGATAGGCCCCATCGTTCTTGGCGCCGCCGCGCGTCTCCACCCGGTGCTGATCATTTTCTGTTTTCTTGCCGGCGGCGTGGTGTTCGGCATTCCGGGCGTCATCCTTGCCGTGCCGGTGGCGCTGCTGATCAAGAGCACGCTCGCCACGCTATACGGCGACGAGAGCGCTTAAGCGTGCCCGGCGCGCCGGCGCCTTTTTTGCCCGTTCCGGGCTAAAATGTGGCAACTTTTCCGAGGACTGAAAGTTACTGAGTAGAGGGCGGCCGCATGCTGAGACGCGCGCATGGCGGTATTCGCAAGGCACAGCCCAGACTCATGTTACGGCCATCCCTGGCTGGCCGAGACCCTTTTCGCATTTGACACACGGCTGCGGCAGCACCACGGGGTCGTCGAATATTCGGCCCATCCGAGCTGTATTTTCCGGCTCGAGATCGCCCTGTCCGACCGCCACGTCACGCTCGCCGACGGTACCGATTTGCAGCCTGGCGAACGCATCGTCCGGCTGCATTTCTGGAACGCGCACATTCCCCCGGTGCCGGAGGGTGGGACGACGCTTCGGTGGGCACGCCGGATGCAGCGGAGCATATCGATCTCGCTCCACGAGCTTGCACGCTATTTGTCGTCGAGGCCCGACTTGTGCGATATTTGGGTCATCTGCGGCGACGTTCCATCGGCTACGCGGAGCCAGTGCCGGCAGATCGAATACATCATGGCGCATTATGGCTTCGAGACAATGATGGAGACGAGGCCATTGCCATTCACCGAGCGCCTGCACCGGCTGGGGGAGAATATTCTGATTTCGCTGACGGTCTTCGCGCAGAATCCCGCCGCGCTTCGTCTTGACACGTTGCGGCGGGTGCGCGTTCCGATCTATCTATCCAGGCGAACTCTCGAACGTAAATTCGGCTCCCAGAACCCCACGGGAGCCGTGGGGGCATGATGAGTTTTGTTCCGTTTATCGATGAAGCGACGACCCTCGCCAGGTCGCTGTGCGATATTTGTCTTGCCGCTGCCTTCATCGGATGCGTTCTCATGCTGTTCGAGTCAGGCTTCGTGCTCGGCTTTGGCGCACGAGGCCGAGCCGCGGGCGGCACTCAGCCTCCCCTCACAGTATTAAAGCCGCTGCACGGCGCCGAGCCTGAACTGACTGCGCGATTGGCCGCTTTCTGTCAGCAGGACTATGAGGGGCCGATTCAAGTGCTATGCGGCGCGCGCGAGATGAATGCGCCAGCGGCGAACGCCGTGCGCACGATGCAGCGCGAGCATCCCGATTGGCCGATCGAGCTTCACGTCGATCCGCGCCGCTACGGCAGCAACCGCAAGGTCTCCAATCTGATCAACATGTTTCCGCACGTCCGGCACGACACGCTGATCCTGTCGGACAGCGATATCGTGGTTGATCAGACTTATTTACGCGATATTGCCGCCCTGCTGGCGCAACCGCGCGCCGGCGCGGTCACAACACTGTACCACGGCATTGCCGGCGAGGGCCTGTGGGCGCGAATGTCGGCGCTCGCCATCAATACGAATTTTCTGCCGCAGGCGATTACCGCATTAGCGCTGAAAGCGGCGAAGCCCTGCTTCGGCGCCACCATCGCGCTGCGGCGCTCCATGCTTGAAAAGATCGGCGGCTTCGGCCAGTTCGCCGATGAACTTGCCGACGATTACGCGATCGGTATGGCGGTCCGGTCCGCCGGCTATGACGTCGTCATTGCGCCATTCCTGGTCGGTCATGTCTGCTTCGAGACCAGTCTGCGCCAGTTCATTCGGCATCAGATTCGCGTCGGCCGCACCGTCAAGACCATCGACCCGATCGGCTATGCGGGCACGATCCTGACCCATCCCTTGCCGCTGGCGCTCATCGGCATGCTCTCAGGCAGCGCTGCCGCGGCCCTGTTGGCGGTGGCCGCACTGGCATCGCGCATCGCTTTGTGCCGATGTGTCGAACGGCGGTTCGGACTGAAGCGGGAAAAGTATTGGCTCATCCCGCTGCAAGACATCCTTGCTTTCGCCGTATATGTAGCGAGCTATTTCGGGGCGACGGTTCACTGGCGGGGCGCCGAGTACCGCGTGGCGACGGACGGCACCCTGATTGAGGACGATCCGAGGCGCCCATGATGCGAACCCTATGTCTGCAGGCTCCGTCCTTCGACGGCTTCGATGGCGGGGCGGGCGCGCGCTATCAGGCGCGGCGTGAGATTCGGTCGTTCTGGTATCCGACCTGGCTTGCCCAGGTCGCCGCTGTTGTGCCGGGCAGCAAGCTGATCGACGCCACGCCGCACGGATTGCGGCTCGGCGACGTCGTCGCCAAGGCGCGCGACTACGATCTCGTCGTGCTGCACACCTCGACGCCCTCCTTCGCTTCCGACGTGAGCGTGGTCGAAGCGCTCAAGGCCGCCAATCCGGCGCTTAAGGCTGGCTTCGTCGGCGCCAAGGTTGCGGTTGAGCCGCGCTCAAGCCTGGTTGCTTCGGAGGCCATCGATTTCGTCGCCGGCAACGAATTCGATTTCACCATCAAGGAAATCGCCGAAGGGCGCGACTGGAATACCATCACGGGGCTGTCATATCGCGATGCCGGCGGCACGATCCGGCACAATGCGCCACGTCCGATCCTCGAAAATATGGATGAACTGCCGTTTGTCACGCCGGTCTACAAGCGCGACCTGACGGTCGAGAGTTATTTCATCGGCTATCTGAAGCATCCGTACATCTCGCTCTACACCGGGCGCGGCTGTAAATCGCGCTGCACGTTTTGTTTGTGGCCGCAGACCGTGGGCGGACATCGCTATCGCACCCGCAGCGTCGGCCATGTGATCGACGAAATCCGCTGGGCCAAGGCGGCGTTTCCGCAGGTCAAGGAATTCTTCTTCGACGATGACACATTCACCGACGATCGGCCGCGCACCGAGGCGATCGCTCGCGAACTCGGCAAGCTCGGCGTCACTTGGTCATGCAACGCCAAGGCCAACGTGCCGCGCGACACGCTGAAAGTCATGCGCGATAACGGCCTGCGGCTGCTGCTGGTCGGCTACGAGACCGGGAATCAACAGATTCTCCATAACATCCGAAAGGGCATGCGGGTCGACGTGGCGCGGCGCTTCACCCGCGATTGTCACGAGCTCGGCATCACCATCCACGGCACCTTCATCATGGGGTTACCCGGCGAGAGCAAAGAGACGATTGCCGAAACCATCCGGTTCGCCACCGAGATCAACCCGCACACCATTCAGGTTTCGATCGCCGCGCCCTATCCGGGGACCGAGCTGTATCGCGAGGCACTCGAACACGGCTGGCTCGACGAAGGCCACGCACAGTTGGTGGATACGAGCGGTGTGCAGATCGCGCCGCTGCATTATCCGCACCTGACGCATACCGAGATTTTCCAGTCGGTCGAGGACTTCTACCGGCGCTTTTACTTCCGTGCTCCCAAGATCGCGTCGATTGTTTCGGAAATGGTGCGCAGCCCGGAGATGATGAAGCGCCGGCTGCGTGAAGGCGTGGAATTCTTCGCGTTCCTGCGCGGACGCCGCGAACTGGCGAACTGAACGGTGCGACCGCTATCGCGCCGCGTCACTTGCGATCGAGATAGCCGTTTTCCCGGAACCAATGAATCGCGTCTTCCAGGCCCGCGATATAGGGCCTTGGACGATGACCGAGGTCGCGCTCCGCCTTCGCCGCCGTAAAGAACATGCGGTGCTTGGCCATGCGAACGCCATCCACGGTGGCGAACGGCTCGCGCCCGGTGAAGCGGGCGAGCGCCTCCGCCGCATAGGCGATCGGCATGACGGCCGCGCGCGGGATGCGCAGGCGTGGCGGCTTTCGTCCGACCAGACGCGCGATATCCGCCAGCATGTCGGCGAATGTCACGTTGGCGCCGCCGAGAATGTAGCGCTCGCCCACGACGCCGTGGTCGAGCGCCGCGAGATGGCCAGCCGCGACGTCATCGACATGCACGAGGTTCAGCCCGGTATCGACGAATCCGGGGATTCGGCCGCACGCGGCCTCGACGATGATGCGGCCAGTCGGCGTCGGCTTGACGTCGCGCGGCCCGACCGGCGTCGACGGATTGACGATGACTGCGGGCAAGCCCTCACGCGCGATCATGGCCTCGACCAGCCGTTCAGCTGCGATCTTGCTGCGCTTATAGGCGCCGATACCCTGCGCCTCGGACAGCGGGTTGGATTCGTCTGCCGCCGTCCCATCCGGCCGCAGTCCGAGCGTGGCGACGCTGCTGGTGTGTACGACGCGCTCCACGCCGGCCCGCAACGCCGCCTGCATGATGTTGCGCGTGCCGTCCACGTTGGCGGCGAAGATCTCGTGCGGATCGCGCGCCCAAAGCCGATAGTCGGCCGCGACATGAAACGCATAGCGAGCGCCCTTGACCGCGCGGCCGACCGAAGCTGCATCGCGGAGATCGCCCTCGATAAACTCCAGATCGAGATCGCCAAGATGAAAGCGCGGGCTGCCGGGCCGCACCAGCGCCCGCACCGGAAATCCGGCGCCGATCAGGGCGCGCGCTACCGCCGAACCGACGAATCCGGTGGCTCCCGTCAGCAATGTTTGTCCAGCTTGGCGCATGGCGGAATAAGGTCGGCTATGCTACCGTTACTTGAAGTCGCGTGGGTTTAGGGTCTTCCATGAATCCACCATCTTCTGGGGGAACTATCACGCGTCGCGGGGTTCGGGGACCGGTGCGGAACCAGGCAGGGAAACCGTACTTTTCTATGTAGTTATAAGTGAATTACCGCGCCTCGTGTTTTGACCTGGATTGATCGGGCGAGGACATCGGCAGGTGTCCTCTGAGTTGGGGAAATCGACGGCCGATCACGCCGCGGGGGCCGGTCTAACGTATGTCATTAGAAGCAGATTTCGACGTTGCGGAAAGCCTGCTGGGCGCGGATGACGCCAGCCCGCCCGCGAGCGCGCTTGTTGAGCAAAACCGCCGCGCCGTCATCGCCTTCGTCGGCATGGCGTTTGAAGCCCGGATCGCCGCGGGACCCGGCGTTCACGTGTTTTCGCGCGACGCCCGGCACGAACTGGAGGCGGCCGTCGCCAGCGCGTCGCGCCACGGTTATCGCGGCATCATCAGCTTCGGCGTTGCCGGCGGCCTGGCCGAAGAGCTTGGCCCCGGCGACTGGGTCGTCGCCTCGGCAGTTGCCGAAGCGCAAGGCTCGCGGCCGACCGATGCGGCATGGTCGCAGAAGCTGCTGCATGCCATCGGGGACGCTCATCACGCGCCGGTGATCGGCGTCGACACGCCTGTCGCCGACCCGGCGAGAAAGCGCGAGTTGCGCCGCCTCACCGGGGCCGCCGCGGTCGATATGGAATCCCACGTCGTCGCCCGACTTGCGGCAGCGCATGGGCTCGCATTCACCGCGCTGCGCGTCATTGTCGATCCGGCGCATCGCGCCATCCCACGCGCGGCCTTGAAGGGCATGGGCGCGGGACCTCGCGCCGACGGCGCCGCTGTGGTGCGCGATCTTTTCGCACGGCCGTCGCAACTGGCGCTGCTGCTGCGCATTTCGCTGGATGCCTATATCGCGCGTTGCGCCATGCAGCGCTTGCGGCGCCGCCTTGGGCCGCATTTTGCTTTCACCGATCCGAGCCTTGCCGGATTGGCGGCGTCGGAAGTGGCGCTGAATGGTCTGGCCGATGCGAGCGTTGCTCGCTAGGTCGTATTTTTTCTTCGGAAAACCGGCGCCCACTTTTCCGGAAAGCGCTCTATCGCTCTCCGGCCTGAAGTAGATCGAAGTCGCCGCCGAGCACGAGATCGAGCCGCCCGCTCCGCCATTTGCCGGCGGCATCGCGCACCAGCGGCGGCTCCTCGCGGTAGCGCCGCACAACCGTATTGACCCGCGGCGCCTCGTCGAGCGCCTTGACGACCCGTTTGCGCTCCTTGGCGGCGGGTACGTCGCCGAGCGGAACGGCGGCAAGGCGCACGCGCGCCGTGACCCGGCCCGCGCCGCCTTCGGATTGTTCGAACACGTGCAAGCCCGCTTCCGCCGCCAGAATGCGATGCGCGCCGAAGCCGCTGACCATCAGGATCGGCGCGTCCTGGTCTTTTCCCAGGCCTTGATATTCCGCGACCTGCATGCGGCGCCTGTCGGCCCAGGCGCGGTACATCGATCTCAGTCTCTGGCACCAGCCCAAAGTCGCGAGCCGATCGCCGACGCCCTCGAAGACCGGCTCGATCGTCAGCGCCAGTTCGATCGGCGCATCTTCGAACGCATCCTTGATGCCTTCCCGGATCAAGTACAGTTGCGAAGCCAGACGGCCGCTGAGCTGGGTCGAGTAGTGCGACGGCGACCGGCTGTAGCGTTGCAGCCGGCCGCGCAGCCCATTCGCGGTTTCGGTCGCCGACTTGACCCGATCCATCAGGGCAAATCGCGCCAGCACGCCAAAGCGATCCGGACGCGTCCAGAACTCCGCGGACGCCATGTCGGCGGCCAGGTTGTCTTTGAGTCCCGTCCATTCGGCGGCATGCAGAATGCGTTCGATATCGGCGTATTCGTCCTGCAGCATCTGGTATTCGGCCCGCGACCCGCCGGGCGTGAGCACCACCGACGCGAGCGATGACGGCGCCGCCGCGCTCGGCACCATCGCG
>DASZWK010000360.1:0-27437 GCA_035546235.1 Xanthobacteraceae bacterium
TGAATACATGCGCGACATGTACTACTCGTCGCAGCCGATGGAAGTGCCCGAAGATTTGTCGATCCTCGAAGCGACCTTCAAGATGATCAAAGCCGACACGCAGCTATTGTGGTCGTCGGATTATCCGCACTGGGATTTCGACCTGCCGGGGGTGATCTACGATCTGCCGTTCCTCAACGAAACGGCCAAGCGCAACATCCTCGGCGGCAACGCCGCGCGCGTGTTCAATCTCGACACCAAGGTGGTGAAGCGGATTCCGTAGCCCAGCCTATTTCGCCGGCACGATCAGCGAATAGCGCTCGTCGGCGGCGAGGCATTCGGCTTGCGGGTAGCCCAGCTCCTTGCGCACGATGTTGGTGCCAAGCACCAGCGACACGATCTTGTAGAACGCGTGGCGGCGGCTCATGCCTTCGCGGCCCATGCCGCAATCGGTCGAGATCACCAGCCGCTCCGGCGGAATGTGCTTGAGCGCCTCGCGAATTTTTGCCGCCACCTCGTCTGGCGTCTCCACCTGCAGCCCATGATGATCGATGACGCCGATGGCGATCTTTTTGCCCGTGATGGTCTTGCCGATGGCTTCGAGATCGATGCCGCCGGAGCTTGACGACTCGAACGTGATAACGTCGGCGTCGACCGTGTTGTAGGTCTCGAGCGCAGGCTTGTAGCTCTGCACCTGCGCGAACATGCGTTGTTGCGACGGATTGCCCCAGCACGAATGCGCCCACACTTCGGTCTTGGCGCGAAGCCCCTTCACGGTGCGATTGAAAACCTCGACCATCAATTGCGGCGTGATCACCTTGTCCTGGATTTTGCGGATGGCGATCAGGTGGATCTGCGGCTCCTCGATCTGGATCACCGGGCAACCGGCATCGGCGAGCTCATGATATTCCTCGTTGAAAGCGTCGGCGATGGCGAACATGCGCTCGGGGACGCTCTTGTAGTGCCGGTCTTGCAGCGCAAATGCGACGATCTCGGCCGACACCGCGCCGAATTTCACCGGCCGTGTGGTGAAGCGCTGCGCCGCCTTCCACATCGCGGCGTATTGCAGATTGCCGCGCCCGATCGGACCGGTGATCACCGGCATGACGCGCGATTCCAGATAGTCGTGCAGGATGTGGCCGCGCGGAAACATGATGCCGCCGCGTCCGGCCGGCGTCGGCTCGGGGTGCGCGATGTCGAGGCCGCTCATGTGGTTCGGCGGATAGGCGGTCCAGCTTTGGCCGCCGACGTCGTCGTCGAAATGCGCGTCGCCGTCGGTGACGATGTCGAGGCCGGCCAGTTCCTGGTCGCGCAGATAACAGGTCACCGCGTCCTCGTACTGCTCGCGGAAACGGCGGGTGACCATCGCTTCAAGAAAATGTCGGGTGCCGAGATTCTCCGTGTACCAGCTCGGCCGCGGCAGCGAGCCGGTAATCGTCGTCGGCAGCATGATGTCCTTGGTGCCACGATACATGCGAACGCCCTCCCAGATTTTTTTCGGCTGTCATGCCCAGCCGTGTGCCGGGCATCCACGTCTTCGACGATCGAAGCTTAAAGACGTGGATGGCCGGGACAAGCCCGGCCATGACGATCATCAGCGCGTCGCCCAAGTCCGCGGCTAGAGTTGGGCAGGAGTGGGCAGCGGAGAAATCGCGCTACGTCCCGGTAAAGACGGGCTTGCGCTTTTCCATGAATGCCGAGCGGCCTTCATTGTAGTCGCGGCTGGTGAAACACTTTTCCACCATCTCGACGGTGCGCGGTACGTTGCGCTTGCCCTCGTCCTTGAGGATTTCGCCCACCGTGTATTTCACCGCCTGGATGGTGAGCGGGGCGTTGGCGCAGATCATGTCGGTGATGGCTTTCACGGCATTTTCCAGCTCGGCCGACGGCACCACGCGATTGACCAGCCCCATGGCGAGCGCCTCCTGGGTGTCGAACTGGCGCGCGGTGTAGAAAATTTCCTTGGCGAAGGCCGGCCCAACGATGTCGACGAGGCGTCTCAGGCCCTTATAGCCGTAGCCGATGCCGAGCTTGGCGGCAGGTACGGCAAAGCGGGAATTGTCGGACGCGATGCGCAGGTCGCAGCAGGTGGCAAGCCCGAGCCCGCCGCCGATGCAATAGCCGCGGATCATGGCGATGGTCGGCTTGGGAAATTCGGCGATGCTGTCGTAAGCGGCTTCGGTTTTGGCGCCGTAGGCGCGCGCCGCATCGAGATTGGCGCGCTCGCTTTCGAATCTGGAAATGTCGGCGCCCGACACAAACGCCTTGCCGCCCGCGCCGGTGACGACCACGACGCGAATGTCATTGTCGGCGGCGAAGTCGTCGAGAATGCGCTTGGTCGCCTCCCACATGGGAAGCGACACCGCATTGTGCCGTTCCGGATTGTTGAAGGTGACGATGCCGACGCCGCCTTCCTTGCGCGAGAGCATCTTGTCGGTCATGGTCATGGTGCTTCCTTTTGAGAATTCGCGTCTCTTTATTCCGTCACCCTGAGGTGCTCGCGAAGCGAGCCTCGAAGGGCGACGGCCCCTACGCCTGCCGCATCCTTCGAGGCGCGCCCGCGGCGCGCACCTCACGATGACGGTATTGGTCGACATTACACCGCTTTCGCCTTGTGCAGCGCGGCGATGTCGCGCGCCGAGAAGCCGAACTCCTTGAGTACTGAGTCGGTGTGTTGGCCGATGCTCGGCGGCGGCGCCACGAACCGCGACGGCGTGCGCGACAGCGTCACCGGCTGTGCGACGAGCTGCATTTTGCTCTTGTCCTTCTTGGTGACGCTCTGCGCCATTTTGAGGTGCTTCACCTGCGGATCGGCGAACATCTGGTCGATCGCATAGATCGGCCCGCACGGCACGCCGGCCGCGTTCAGGCGCTCGACCCAATCGGCGCTGGTGCGCTTTTCCATGTAGGACTGGATTTCGGCATTGAGCGCATCGCGGTTCTTCGAACGGTTGGCGCCGCCCTGATATTCCGGCTTGTGCAACAGCGCGGTCGCGCCGGCGGCTTCGCAGAACCGTTCCCAGATTTTCTGGCCGGTTGCCGCGATATTGACGAAGCTGTCCTTGGTCTTGAACACGCCGGTTGGAATGCTGGTCGGATGATTGTTGCCGGCCTGCTTGGCGACTTCGCCCTGAACCAGATAGCGCGCGGCCTGGAAGTCCAGCATGAAAATCTGCGCCTGCAGCAGCGATGTCGTGATGTGCTGGCCCTTGTGGGACTTTTCCCGTTCCAAAAGCGCCACCAGAATGCCGATCGAGGCGAACAAACCGGCGCTGAGATCGGCGATCGGGATGCCGACACGCACCGGCCCTTGACCTGGAAGGCCGGTGATCGACATCAGGCCGCCCATGCCCTGCGCAATCTGATCGAAACCCGGCCGGTTGGCATAAGGGCCGTCCTGGCCAAAGCCGGAGATGCTGGCATAGACGAGGCGCGGATTGATCTTGGCGAGCGCCTTGTAGTCGATCTTGAGCCGCTTCTTCACGTCGGGGCGAAAATTCTCGACCACGACGTCGGCCTTCTTGACCATGCGTTTGAAGGCGGCGAGCCCTTCGGGCGCCTTCAGATTGAGCGTCATGCTGCGCTTGTTGCGGTGCAGGTTCTGAAAATCGCCGCCCTCGCGCGGGCCGCCCATCGGCTCTTCCACGCCCGGCGGGCTCTCGATCTTGATGACGTTGGCGCCCCAGTCGGCAAGTTCGCGCACGCAGGTCGGTCCGGATCGCACGCGGGTCAGGTCGAGCACGGTGAAACGAGCAAGGGCTTTCGAAGCATGGGGAAAGGGCATTGCGGGCGCCTCAGGATCGGGGAATTGGCGGGCGAAACTTTGCCGATCTGATCGCCGTTGTCTACCGGCACGCGCACGTTTGGCCGGTCGTTGGGCCGACGGCGATGCGCTAGAATGCCGGCCGTTGCGGCCATCTTTCCGGCGCTTTGTGGAGACGATCATGAACGAAGATGCTCTCAATGGCAGTGTGCGCAAATTTCTCAAAAAGGTGGGCGTTACGTCCCAGCGCGAAATTGAGCAGGCGGTGCGGGCCGCCGTGAGCGGCGGCCGGCTGAAGGGCAACGAAACTTTGCCCGCCAAAGTATCGCTGACCGTCGAGGGGATTGGCCTCGCGCTCGATATCGAGGGCGCTATTGAACTCGAATGAAGCTTTCAGTTTCCGGGAAAATACTCATGGATCGGCGTTTGCGGACTCTTGCCGTTTGCGTGCTTGTAACCTGCATGACGGCCACGCTCGGGATTTCGGCGATTGCGCAGGAGCATTCCGGGCAAGAGCGCCCCGCGCAAGAGCATCCGGGGCGTCCCGGAACGGAGCGCCGCCCAGTACAAGTCCATCCTGGCGGCGGCGCCGCAGGGCATCAGGAGCAGGGCGGTCCGGGCGTATTGTCGTTGTTGCCGAGCGACTCCGTCACCCAGCACAGCATCGACATCGCGGGCGGGAGCAAACTCGATTACACGGCGACGGCGGGGACATTCTCGCTATTCGATCAATCCGGCGAACGTTCGGCTGCGATATTCTACACAGCCTATGTGGCCAAGCCGGCCGGTCAGCCGAACCGCCCGGTGACCTTTGTGTTCAATGGCGGACCGGGCGCCGCTTCCGCGTTTTTGCATCTTGGTCTTGTCGGTCCGCGGCTGGCCCAGTTTGGACCGGACGGTCGTGACGCCGCAAAGGTGCGTCTCATCGACAATCCGGATACCTGGCTCGCCTTTACCGATCTGGTGCTGATCGATCCGGTCGGTACCGGCTGGAGCCGTGCGGCCAAGTCGGACGGCAGCGAGGCATTCTGGGGCGTGCGTGCCGATGCCGAATCGATGGCGAAAGTGGTGGCGCTCTACGTCGCCAAGAATGCCCGCGTCAGCTCGCCGAAATTTCTGCTCGGCGAAAGCTACGGCGGGTTCCGGGCCGCCAAGGTGGCGCGTGCGCTCCAGGACGAGCAGGGCATTTCGGTCAACGGAATTCTCATGCTGTCGCCGCTTCTGGAAGGCTCGTTCCAGTTTGGCGGCAACCGCTTTGCGCTCGGCGCAGCGCTGCAGCTGCCTTCGCTGGCGGCAGCCGAAATGGACCGCAAGGGCACCTTCAGCAAGGAGGCGTTGGCGCAGGCCGAACATTTCGCGCTGACCGATTACCTCTCGGCGCTTGCCGGACCGCCGCTGCAGGGCGATGCCGCCAAGGCGTTTTATGCACGCGTCGCCGCCATGACCGGCTTGCCCGAAGACGTATTGGCAAAGCGCCGCGGCTTCATCGGCGACTCGTTTATCAAAGACCTGCACCTGAACGACCGCAAGATCGTCAGTCACTACGACGCGACGTTCGCGGTCGACGATCCGAATCCGGAGTCGCCGGGGGCGCGCGGCCCCGATCCGATCCTCGACGGGCTGGTGCGATCCTACGGCAGCGCCTTCGTTTCCTATGCGCGCGACGAACTCGGCTTCAAGACCGACATGACGTACAACTTGCTGAATTCTGAAATTTCCGGACATTGGAAATGGGGACAGAGGCGGGCGCAGCCGAGCGCTTCCGAGGATTTGCGGGCGCTCCTGGAGCTCACACCTTCATTCCGGCTGATGGTTGCGCACGGCCGCAGCGACATGGTCACGCCATTTGCGGTGTCGCGCTATGTGCTCGATCATCTGCCGCCGTCGGAGGCGGAGGAGCGAACGCAGCTTCGGCTTTACCGCGGCGGCCACATGTTCTACCTCGATCCCGACTCGCGAAAGGCTTTCACCGCGGATGCCCGGACGTTATACGCGGCGCCCTGACGGCAGCTATCATCGAGCGTGGGACTGCGGGCGGAGATGCATAAGATTGGAATGTCCGGGCCGCTGCGGCGACGCACGATACTGCAAGCCGGCTTGGCGCTCGGCGTCATGCAGGTTGCGTGCCCGTTTGTCGCAAAGTCCTTGGCCGAAGAGTCGGTCAAGATCGGCTTTGACAATCCGCTGACCGGGGCTTTTGCGGCGCTCGGCAAAAATGAATTGGTTGGCTGTCAGCTGGCCCGCGATCAAATCAATGCCCGGGGCGGCATTCTTGGCCGCAGAATGGAGCTTGTCGAGGAAGATTCGACCAGCGACGACGTCGGCACCGCTGTGGAAAAAGCGATCAAGCTGATTGAACGCGACAAGGTCAGTTTTCTGCTCGGTAACATCAACTCAGCGCTGGCCGCTGCCATGGCCGACGTTTCGAATCGGAAGAGTGTGTTCCACGTTGATCCGGGCGGCCATGCTGACTTGATTACCGGCACCAATTGTCATTGGAACGTGTTCCGGGTTTGCAATCCGACGCAAACTCAGGCGAACGCGCTGGCGAGAGAGCTGATCAAGAGCGCCGGCAAAAGGTGGTATTACATCACGACGGATTACGCGTTCGGTCATACGCTGCAAGCCGGCTTGGAGAAGGCGTGTGCTGCGCTGGGTGGCAGCAAGCTCGACAGCGATCTGGTGCCGGTCGGCGAAACTGATTTCGTTTCCCATCTGACCAAGGCGCAGTCGGCGGGCCCGGATGTCGTCCTCCTTCTGGTCGCGGGCGACGATATGGTGAGTGCGCTCAAACAGGCGGCGCAGATCGGCATCGAAAAGAAGACCCATGTTGCGGGTGTCCAGCAGGAGCTTGAAGTGCTGCTTGGCCTGCCGCCGGAAGCACGCATCGGCACCTGGGTGTTCGAATGGTGCTGGAAACAACCGGGCGTGCCGCATGTGGCCGAGTTCGTCGCCGAGATCCGCAAAAGAACCGGCGGTCATGTGCCGACCGCGCGTACCTGGTTCGGCTATGCGGCGACCTGGACCTGCGCGCTTGCGGCGCGCGCGGCGAACTCGCTCGAGGCCGTGAAAATGGCCAAGGCCATGCAGGGCTTCAAACTGCCGCCGGAAATTTCCCTGATGCCGGATGGCGCGTTTTATCGAGCGACGCAAAACCAGCTTATGTCGGACCTTTATGTCGGCAACGCTCTAGTCAAAGGTGACGACCCTGAAGATCTGTTCAAGGTCGCCGAAGTCGTCAAAGCCGACAGCGTTACCGGTCCGGTGGAGAAGACCGGCTGCAAGATGACGTGGCCCGCGTGAGGGCTTCGCAAATCACATCGCTTTGTTGGGATCGAGATCGTACTTGGCACACATCTTGGCGACGAGAGCCACGTCCTTGCCGCCGGCGATCAGGCCCATGGTGGCGGCGATAACCCTGCCGCCAAGAACCTTGGTCTCGACGATATAGGCTTGGCGGCCGTTGTAGGCCGGGTAGGGGCTCTTGCCGTCTACGATTGCGCAATAATTGACCGAATCTCGAGCCGTCATCTCGGGGAACTTCGTCCAGCGATATCGCGCCGATTTCGGATCGACGAGGCTGAGCCCGACCGCGTCCATGATGATTTTCTTCTCGGCAGGCGTCAGGTCGCGCTGGCCGATCGCTGCGGCTGGGGCGGGGCTTGCCGCGGTTCCGGGGCCGCCGGCCGACGGCGCGTTCGCCGCGCATGCCGACAGTGTCACGGCGGCGGCGAGCGTAACCAATACTGTCAGACAGGCTGGCTTCACGAGCCGCGGTTCCTAGTCAAATTTGCGGATGCCGGTCGAGAGGCGTCAGGCCGGCTGCGACATCACGAAGCCCCGGAGGCTCGCAGTCTTCGCGGCAAGGGTATGGAACCGATTCCATTTCATCGTCAATCCCCGAGGCCGAGCCGAATGACCAACGATGCGACGAACTGCCAGCCGCATATAAAGCGGAACGTGGCAGCGAGAGGGTGATTTCGTGTCAACTGTGTCTTTTCTGCACTAGGCATTTGCCCCCTTCCAACTATGGTGCAACCGTTCATAGCACCGGGGAGAATGGTCAATGAAGAAGCTTGCCTTAGCAATCATCGCGGTGCTCACTCTCGCGACTATTGCTGGCTGTGCCGCCCCGCCGCCGCCGGTGGTGACGAAGGGGTAATCTCGGCACGCCAAGCCAAGATTGGGAAAAGGGTCGGCTAACGCCGGCCTTTTTTCCTTTTCGGCCTCCATCGCGGGAGCTCGGGCGGCGGGATAAGCCGGCTGCTATTTCTCGTTCGGCAGAATCGATTTGATGGTCGCTACCAGAGCCGGTGGCGTCTCGTAGAGTTTGGCGACGAGTCGTTCGAGCATCTCGGGCGGCGTGTAAGTCATGTCGAGCTTGGCGCGGCTGGCTTCCGCGAGGAGCTGCGGATCGTGCGCCGCATCAGCCATCGCCTTGCGTATGACGCTGACGCGGTCTTGCGGAACGCCGGGCGGGAACGCATAGGGCCGGCCGAACTCCGTCGAGGCGAATGCAAATCGCATGAGCGCCCGTTGTTCGTCCGTCTTGGCGTAATCGAAAATCGACGGGACATCGGGAATTTCCGGAATCGGCGCTTCTTCGGCGCGCAGCAGAAAGACGAGCTTCCCCTCTCGGATCAACTGATCGACGGTGCGGAATTGTCCGTACGACGCGCACACGCCCTGAGACTCGCCGCGCACCGCGGCGAGGATGGAGTCACCCATCCCATTATAGCCCTCGACGATGCGAAACTTGGTATGCAGCACCTTGTTCAACACCGTCGGAACAATCGCCAGCGACGATGAGGCGCCGCCGGCACTGACAATCATTTCGTGCGTGAACAGGTCGGCGGGCGTTTTCACCGGGGCATCCGAGCGGCGGACGCACACCCGCGCCGGGTGTGAGGTCGCGCCGAGCCAGATGAGCCGGCGCGGGTCGACCCTGACGTTCGGCTCTCTGGTCAGCGCGTCGTTGACGATGTTGCGGGAAAACGAACCGAATACGGTGCCGTCGCGCGGCGCCTGCGCATACAGGTAATTGACCGCCGCAACGCTCGCCGCTTGCGGCATGTTTTGGACGATGACGGCCGGCGCGCCGGCGATGTATTTGGGCAGATATTTGACCAGCAGCCGCGCACCGACATCGTAGTCATTGCCGACCGGAAATCCAGCAATCAGACGAATCTGCTTGCCGCGGTAGAAGGCCTCGGCGCCATGACCCGCGTTGCCGCACGCCGCAGCGACGCATGACAAGGACACGATCGCCAGCACCACGTGGCGGATGAAAGCCGAGCCTGCGCAGCGCATCAGGAATTGCCCGCCGTTTGCCGAGGCGTTCGCTCACTCGGCGGCGCGCTTGTGCGCCAGCGCCGCGGCCGCCTTGTCGTAGGCCTCCTCGCGCGCCAGCTGCTGCTTGAGCCCGACCAGTTCGTAGTAATCTTCGAGCGGCAGTAAGTGGTCGAAAGTCGGGGTCAGTGAATTTTCCTGTTTGAGGATGCGCAGCACGTTGCGCACAGCGTTGGCGGCGGCGAACAGCGCGACCGACGGAAATGTCGCCGCCACCACGCCGGCCGCTTCGAGGTCTTCGAGGCTGCGCTTCTTGTTCCCGGCCGCCTGTGACAGCGTCGCCATATGCGGTCCCGGGATTTCGCGCCGGGCGCGCTTGATCTCGTCGATCGAATCAAATCCCATCGGCTTCGCCATATCGGCGCCGGCTTCCATGAACAGCTGGCAGCGCGCAATCGCAGAATTAGGGCCCTCGACCGCGGCGGCGTCGGTGCGCGCGGCGATGAAAAAATCCGGATCGCGCCTCGCGTCGAGCGCCGCTTTCACCTTGGCGAGCATCTGCTCGACCGGAACCACCTGCTTGCCGGGCAGATAGCCGCAGCGGTTGGGAAACACCTGATCGCTGATGAAGACCCCGGCAACGCCGGCGGCCTCGAACGCCCGGATCATCTGCCGCACATTGTTGACGCCGCCGAACCCGGTATCGGCATCGACATAGATCGGCACTTCGACGGCTGCGGCGACTCGCGCGTAATGATCGGCGTAGTCGCGCATATTCGATTGCCCCATGTCGGCCTGGGCCAGCATCGAGCCGATCGCCGCGTAGCCGCCGGCGCAGATCGCCTCGAATCCCTCGGCTTCCATGATCCGCGCCGATAGCGCGTCATAAGCGCCCGGCATCAGCACGAGGCGTTTGCCGCCCATGATGGCCCTGAATTTCTTGCGCGAATCCATCCGCCGCACTCCCTTTCGTCAGCGATTGTCTTTTGCGGTCTGCAGCCAGGGCTGCGCCGCCGCGACGCGCTGCTCCCAGCTCACGATCTCATTCATGTGTTTGAGCGTCAGCCCGATGTCGTCGAGGCCTTCGAGCAGGCGCGTGCGGTCGGCGGGCGCAATGTCGAAGGCCATGTCGGCGCCGCCGGGACCGCTGATGCGCTGGCTCACGAGATCGACGGTGAATGGCGCCGCGCCGTTTGCCGCGACCACACGGGCCGTCAGCGCATCGGCCTCTTCCGCCGCAAGCACGATCGGCAGCACGCCGTTTTGCAGACAATTCTCGCGATAGATGTCGGCAAAGCTCTTTGCCACGATGACGCGGATATTGTTCGCCACCATCGCCCACACCGCCGACTCGCGCGATGAGCCGGCGCCGAAATTATTGCCGGTCACCAGAATTCCCGCGTCGCGAAACTGCGGCTTGTTGAGGATGAAATCCGGATCCTCGCTGCCGTCCTCGCGCCGGCGCGCGCGGTAGAACAGCGTCACCTTGTAGTCCTCCTTAAGGTCGCGCGAGTGCATGACCGGCGCGATCTGATCGGTGTTGATATCGTCGCGGATGAGCGGCGCGGCGATGGCGGTATGGCGGGAGAACGGCTGCATCACACGGCTCCCGCCAGCACTTGCCGCACGTCGGCGATGCGGCCCGCAATGGCGCTCGCCGCTGCGGTCGCGGGCGAAGCAAGATGCGTCCGCGTCTTCGGTCCCTGCCGGTTCTCGAAATTGCGGTTGGTGGTGGAGACGATGCGTTCGCCGGGCGCGCCGCGGTCGCCGTTGCCGCCGGCGCACATCGAGCAGCCGGACTCGCCCCAGAAAAATCCGGCCTCGCGGAACACGCGATCGAGACCGGCCGCTTCCGCCTCGCGCTTTACGGTCGAGGAGCCGGGCACCACCATCGCGGACACGCCTTTGGCAACGTGCCGGCCGCGAACCACGGCGGCGGCGAGTTCAAGATCGGGCAGCCGGCTGTTGGTGCATGAGCCGATGAATACGCGGTTGACGGGCAGTCCGAGCAGCGGCGTTCCGGGCTGCAATCCCATATAGGTGAACGCACTTTCGGCAGCGGGGCGCCGCCTGGCGTCAAGCGTGGCCGGCTCAGGCACGCGGCCGGAAATGCCGACAACCTGGCTCGGATCGGTGCCCCACGTGATCTGCGGTTCAAGCGTGCCGCAATCGAGCGTCACTTCGCAGTCGAATGCGGCGTCGTCATCGGTGACCAGCGTACGCCAGTGCTCAAGCGCGCGATCCCACATCGCGCCTTGGGGCGCGTACGGGCGGCCCGCAAGCCAAGCGAAGGTGGCGTCGTCGGGTGCGACGAAGCCCGAACGGCCGCCCATCTCGATATTGAGATTGCACAGCGTCATGCGCTGTTCGATCGGCATGGCCGAGATGGCCGAGCCGGCATATTCCACCGCGTAGCCGCGGGCACCGGCAACGCCGAGTTCAGCGATCAGCCGCAGTGCCACGTCCTTGGCGCTGACATGGGCGCCGAGCCGGCCATCGAGCCGCGCGCGCATCCGCTTCGGGCGCTTCAGCGCCATCACCTGGGTCGCAAGGATGTGCGTCATTTCGGTCGTGCCGCACCCGAATGCCAGCGCGCCGACGCCTCCGACAGTACTTGCATGGCTGTCTGGGACCGCGTGCGTCGCCCCCGGCAGGACGATGCCGACTTCCGGCGCCACCACGTGAGAGATGCCCTGCTCTGGATCGCCGATGTCGAACAGTCTGATGCCGTTGCGGCGCGTGCCTTCCCGCATCGCCTTGATGAATGCGGCGCCGGTCGGGTTGCTGTCGTCGTCGCGTCCCGGTTTGGTGGCGACCGTGTGATCCTGCACCGCGAAAGTCAGGTCCGGCCGGTGGACCTTGCGCTGCTCCTTCTGCAAATACGCGAAGCCATGGTGCGCGTGCAGCTCATGCAAAACGTGACGGTCGATATAGAGAAGATCGCGGCCGTCGGCGCGTTGCCCGACCAGATGCAAGTCCCAGATCTTGTCGAACAAGGTGTGCGGCATGACGTTATCCCTGCGGCCGATGCTTGGGCTAAGCTGTGGCTATCTTGGGCGGACGTAGGGCTCAAGGCAAGCGCAGCAGATATGCGTGCCGCGGCTGAGTTGCCCGGGTTGAGCGCGGCGAAACCCGGGAGCGGCAATGTAAGCCGGAAGATCGTCCCCGGATTTCGCTGCACTCAATCCGGGCTACAAATCGGAGCATCTTATGCCACGCGTTGTCGGCATTGATCACCTTGTTCTGAGCGTCGGCGATTTCGCGCGCTCCAAGGAATTCTACAAAAAGCTTCTGGGTTTTCTCGGGTTCAAGCTCAAACATGAATATGACGACATGGCGGGCTGGAGCAACGGCAAGACCTTGTTCTGGATTGCCGCCGCCGATGCGCAAGGCCGCAAGCACAAATACCGCAAGGGCGATATTGGCTTCCATCATTACGCATTCGAGTTGTCCAGCCGCAAGGACGTGGATGCGCTTGGTGCGTTTCTCGAAGAAAACGAAATGAATGTGGTCGACCCGCCCGGCGAATATTACGAGCGGAATTACTATGCGGTTTATTTTACCGATCCTGACGGCATGAAGCTCGAAGGAATGATCTGGGCGCCGCCGGAAAAGAAACGGAAAAAAGCGCGCGGTCTTACCCGCGCACGCAATCCCCGGAAGACGCGTTCAAGACGCCATGCTCATTAAGGCCTGAGCGGTGGCTATTACGGTGTTGCGGCCCCGTCGCTTGGCGGCGTAGAGCGCAGCGTCGGCAGTCTCGACCATATCGGCCGGAGGCTGACCCTTGCCGGGAACCATCGAATTCACTCCGACGCTGATGGTGACGAGACCGCGCGGCGCTTCGGCGTGCGTAATCATCAGGTCTTCGATCGATTTTCGCGCCTCCTCGGCAAGAGCGGCCGCGCGCTTGAGATCGAGTCCAGGCAACAGCAAAGCGAATTCCTCGCCGCCGTAGCGGGCGACCAGCACGGCCTCCTCCAGCGTGACCAGCGAGAGTGTCTCGCCGACCGCGCGCAGGCAGGTGTCGCCGGCGACGTGGCCGTAACGGTCGTTATAAAGCTTGAAATGATCGATATCGATCATCATCAGCGCGACCGGTGTGTGAGTCTTAAATCCGTGTTGCCAGATGCGGTCCAGCTCACGATCGAAGCCGCGCCGATTAGCGAGGCCGGTAAGTCCGTCAAGGCTCGCCAATTCTTCGAGGTGCTCATTGGCGATGCGCAGCTCCTCCTCGCGGGTGGCAAGCTTGAGCGCCATGTCGTCGAAAGCGGCGGCCAGCGGGACAAACTCGGCAACCCAGCACTCCTGGTTTGCCCGCACGTGCAGATCGCCCCGGCCGAAACGAGCGACGGTCCGCGCCAGCGAGCGGATCGGCCGCACGACCAGCTGCTCGCCGCCGAACCAAGTGACGATCAGGACAAAAATTCCGATCAGCCCCAGCTGCAGGTAGGCCACGTTGATTTCATGATCGATGCCATTGTGGACGGCGGCTTCGTCGAGACCGACCGCAAATCGCGCCTGCGTCCATGGTACGCGGACATAGCCGAAGATGCGCGGTATGCCGTCGAAACCGGCTCCGGTGACGGTGCCCTGATCTTGCGCCGCCATGCCACGGAACAGGGCGTTGTTATTGACTTGGCGGCCAATGAAGTTCTGCGCATTGGCCGAGGCGGCGACGAGTGTGCCGGCGCCGTCGATCAAGAGCACGGAATTTTCCGATTGTTGGCCGACACTTGCGGCGAGCTTGTTGATCCATTGCAGGTTGATCGAGGCCAGAACGACGCCGACGACGGCGCCATCCGCGTTGATCGCGGGAAACGCGCCGAACATGGTCGGTACGCGGTCGGTCGAATTGACGAAGTAGTTGCTCAGCGTGAATTCACGAGCTTCCAGCGCATGTTTGAAATGCGACCGATCGCCGATATTCAACCCGATCGCGCGTGCTTCGCTGGAACATTTGATTTGCCCGCCTGTTCCGGCGATCGAAAGGGTCCTGATCCACGGAATATTGCTGGTGAGGTTGGTCAGGTACTGATTGCAATCGGCGGTCTCGAACGGCATCTTGACGAACACGCTGGCCACGATCTGCAAAAGTGCGCGCACCGAGGAGACCGTTTCCTCCTGAGCTTCTGCGCCCTGCCGCGCCAGTTCGATGACCTGTGTGTGGGCGTCCGCCGTGCGCTTGGCGCGGGCGGATTCAAGCGCATGGACCCGCTCGAACATCAGCGGTGCGATGGCCAGAAGCGCGAGCACGATGAGGCGCGCGCGAATGCTCAGGATCGGCTTCTTCCGCTGCGCCGGCCTGTCAGACTTGGTCTCAGACTTATCCCGGTCTTCCGGCATTGCCGCACCCTCTGCCCCGTTCCACAACGTAACCGACAAGGGTAAAAATCAGCTTTGACCGGTCGACTAAATTGAAGACATGCAACCTGGCATTGACTGGAATTTTGCGTTTACCAGAGGGAAACCATGAACCACCCCGTCGGGCTCGCAGCGGTTCGCGAGGAAATCGTCCGCGCCTGCCGCGATGTGCGCCGCGATCCGGCAGAGGTGACGCTGGTGGCGATATCGAAAACGTTCGGCGTCGAGGACATCGAGCCTGTCATCGCCGCCAACCAGCGCGTGTTTGGCGAAAACCGCGTGCAGGAGGCAAAAGCCAAGTGGCCGCCGCTGCTTGCCCGGCATGGCGGACTTGAGCTGCACCTGGTCGGCCCACTGCAATCGAACAAGGCGAAGGAGGCGATGGCGCTGTTCGATGCGATCCACTCGCTCGACCGGGCAAGCCTCGCCGAGGCGCTCGCCAGGGAGTTTGCCCGGCAGCCGCGCCGTCCGCAGCTGTTTGTCGAGATAAACACCGGCAGCGAATCGCAGAAATCGGGTGTCAAACCGCAGGAGGCCGACGCTTTTCTCGCCGCCTGCCGCGACCGCTACGGCCTTCCGGTGGCGGGCCTGATGTGCATTCCGCCATTGAACGAGGCGCCGGCGCCGCACTTTGCGCTCACCGCGCAGATCGCCAAGCGCAACGGCCTCAAATTGCTGTCGATGGGAATGAGCGCCGATTTCGCCATCGCGATCGCGTTCGGAGCGACACATGTGCGGGTCGGGACCGCCATTTTCGGCGCTCGCACGCCGCACATCTAAGAATGAATTATGATTCGGGTTTTGCGCGTGATCCGTCCGAGCAGGATTTGCAGATCGCGCTTGCGGAGCGCTACGCAGCCGGCAGTGGGCGCAAATCCTGGGCGGGCGACGTGGAGAAATACGGCGCTGCCCCGTCCGGCGACGCGGGGGCGCGTGTTGTGGTCAATTTCAATAATGAAATCATAGAGATCGTCGGCGCGGCGGAGCCGATCTCCTGGTTCAGTGGCCGAGCGCCGAAACGCTCGATTGTAGCGCCGGTCGGACGGGTCCTCGCACCATGCGTCCAATGGACCGATGCGGCGCGCCGGCAGCCGCGTCAAAGGCCGCAACTGGCGATCCGCCCGCCACCATACTCTGAGCGGGCGAAAGCGGCCGCGGGGGGTGCCCCCGTCGCCTTCGCGTTTGTCGGCCCGAACGCCGGCGCGGCCGAGTGCGACCGGCATGGCCAGTGGCCCGGCGAACAGCCAGCCTTGTGACCGCCGACCCGGCCGGGAGCGAACGTGAAGGGACCGCAGCGATGTGCGGCGGATGCTTCCGCGCTTCCTCTGTCCGGCCGCCTGTCCAAATGAGTTTTTCAAGTGCCGCTTGCTCTTTAGCCGGCGAATGTTCTACTTCGCGCGAAGCAGCGCGGCAAAACCGCGCCGGTTGTCGCGCGGGGCACTTTGGGGCTCGGATTGATGCCGAATACGCAGAAAATTCTCATTGTCGAGGACGATACCGAGCTGCGCGAAGCACTGAGCGAGCAACTGTCGCTGCACGAGGAATTCGAGGCGGTTGCGGCCGAGAACGGCAGTAAGGGCGTGCAGGCGGCCAAAGCCGGCCAGATCGATCTTGTCATCATGGACGTGGGCCTGCCCGATATCGACGGGCGGGAGGCCGTGCGCATCCTGCGCAAGAACGGCTTCAAGGCGCCGATCATCATGCTGACCGGGCATGACACCGATTCGGACACCATTCTGGGCCTTGAATCCGGCGCCAACGACTATGTCACCAAGCCGTTCCGCTTCGCCGTGCTGCTGGCGCGCATCCGGGCGCAGTTGCGCCAGCACGAGGCGAGCGAGGACGCGATCTTCACCATCGGGCCCTACACGTTCCGGCCGAGCTCGAAGCTCTTGCTCAATCCCAAGGGCAACAAGGTGCGGCTGACCGAGAAAGAAACATCGATTCTGCGCTATCTGTATCGGGCCGGGCAGCGCCCGGTGTCGCGCGAAACGTTGCTGCAGGAAGTCTGGGGTTACAATTCGGGGGTGACGACGCACACTCTGGAGACGCACATCTACCGGCTGCGCCAGAAAATCGAGAAGGACGCCGCCGCGCCCGCTATTCTTGTTACCGAAGCGGGCGGTTACAAACTCGTGCCGTAAACGTGCGGTCGCCGAGCGCGCTGCGATGAGCATCGAGGACGAAATAACCTTCCTGGAACGCCTGCCGATGCTGCGCCCGCTCGGCAGTGGCGCGTTGCGCAGCCTCGCCATTGCGGCCGAAACCTATTCGATGCAACCCGGCGAGGTGCTGTTCACGGCCGGTGAAGACGCCGATGGCGCCTATATCCTGCAGCAGGGCTCGGTCACACTGAAGCCCTTACAGGGCCCCGAAGCCGTCGCCGGCCCGGGCACGCTCCTTGGCGAGTCGGCGCTGCTCGCGGAAACCAAGCGATCCGCGACCGTCACGGCACGCGAGGCGTCGATGCTGATGCGGGTCTCGCGCGCCACGTTTCTGAAAATCCTCGACTCCTATCCCGACGCCGCGCAGCGACTGCGCGATCATCTCGCGCTTCGCGCCAATCAATGGGCGCGCGACATGGAAAATGTTCGCGCCGTGCTATCGCGCGGCAAAAGGCCGGAATAGGTCCAAACCGCCTCGGGCGTGGCTACGCAACCTGCTTTTTGCCGCCATCGAGATATGCGCGCATCAGTTCGGCCGTCAGTACCACGTTGGGATCGTATTCGGGCGCGTCCTCGATCTGTACGAGGTCGTTCAATCCCGAATTCTTGTAGATGCGATTGGTGCAGGAGATGAGCCGCGCCGGACGCTTCGGGTCGGCGTTGAAATGCTGATGGATCGTGCAGGGCGGTATATAGATCACGTCGCCCGCTTCCCATTCGAAGCGCTTGATCTCATCCTGGGGTTTCCAGGCATACGTATCGGTGATTTCGACGTCGCAGTCCTGGTGCAGATCGTAGCCGTAACCTTCGACCACGTAGAGGCATTCCTCCGCGAGGTGCCGATGCTTGCCCGAACGGCTTCCCGGCGGGAGCACCTGCATATAGGCGTCCACCGTCTCCATGCGGGTGTTCATCTGCTCGTTGAGCAGATGCTTCAGCAGACCCTGTCGCGACATTTCCCACGGCATCTCGTCGGGGCGGACGATCTTCTTGCGCAGCGCCATGCGCGAGGGTCGCGTCGTGGCGTCGTCGAGCAGGCCCTGATAGAGTTTTTTGTTGTTGGCGCCGGCGAGCCAGGCTGTCGCTTCGTCCCAAGCCATTTGCTCTAGACCTCTTCCTCGACCTTTTCGGATGGATGGTTGAAATCCTCGTCGTAATCGCGCGGCACGAAATTGCCCTGCGTCGACGACGGCGTCTTCGGCCGCTTGATCACCGTGTGCTGGAACAGCATGTTCATGAACAGATACATCGGCTTGGTCTTGATCACGAGCGCGCGGGCCGGCTCGGTCGCGCTGGCATTGGTGTGCTGGTGGACGCAATTATTGTGCACGATCGCGATGTCGCCGGCCTTCCAGTCGTAACGCACGCCGTCGTGGATCTCGTAGCCTGAGCCATCAAGGATATAGAACGCGGCTTCGTTGACGTGGCCGTGCTTCTGGGTCGTTCCGCCGGGCGCATATTCCTCAAGATGAATGTGCAGTGTCTGACACAGGCCGTCTTCCGGCTCGACGTAATGGCGCGAAAAGTGCTGCGGGCCACCGTCAAGCTTGGTTTCCTTGCCCTTGATGACGCGGGGCATCGACCGCAGCCGCTTGAGTTCGTCGGTGAGACTGTAGGCGCCGGTAATCGGGCGCACGAAGACGCGTTCCTTGTCCGGATCGTGCTGCCTTTTGCCCATGAATGCTCCTTTCAATCCCGTCGGGTGTCGCAAATCACGGCGACTGATGCATGACAATCTGCCGGTAGCTTGTACTCCATTTCTGGTTTTGATCCAGAGCCTTGGCCGGATCGATGAAGCTCAGCGCGGTGCCCGGCGGCAGAGTTGCGGCAGGAGACTGCGGAACCCTGGCGCTCGCCGGCAGAAAATCGCGCTTGGCCAGGATGGCCTGCCCATCGGTGAGCATGAAGTCGAGGTAGAGCACTGCCGCGTAGGGGTGCGGCGCGCGGCGGGCGACGCCCACACCCTCGAACCGCGCGACGACTGGCGGGATCGTAAACCAATCGACCGGCGCGCCGCTGGCTTTGAGTTGTGCCACCTTGTAGAGGTAAGTCGAGATCGCCAGGGGCACCTCGCCAGAGACGACGAGATTGGCCAATAGTGTGTGGCCCCGGCGCACCGACATGCCGTTCTTCGCAACAATATCGCGGAACAACGCGACGCCGCGTTCCCCTCCCATCGCTTCCGTCAGCGTGCCGAACCAGTCGCTGCTTTCCGCCTCGACGCCGAGCTTGTCCTTCCATCTCGGATTTGTCAGATCGGCATAGCTTTTCGGCAGCTCACTTTTGTTCACGGCGCCGGTGTTATAGGCGGCTACAAAAACGTTGTAGCGCGTGCCGATCCATTCGTGATGCAGACGGATTGCTTCCGGCTTGAGATCGGCGAAAGCCGGCGAGGTGATGCGCTGCAGCAATTGTTCCCGCTGCAACGACTCCATCGTAATCGCCCCCGTCTCGATCGCATCGACAGCGAAGCGGCCGCCGCGCGCTTCGAGCACGGTGCGTTGCAGGATGTCGTTGGCGCTGCCGCGCCACAGCTTCAGCCGCAGGCCGTATTTCTTCTGAAATGCCTCGCTCAGCGCAGCTTCGTCGTCGACGGTCTCGGAGGTGTAGACGTCGACCTCGCCTTCTTTCTTGGCGCCGGCGATCAGGCGTGCGGTGCGCTCCGGGCCACTGTAAGTGGCAATTTCAGCAAGTGTCGATGGAGCCGATTGTGCGGCGGCAGGCGGCGCCGCGAGTGTGCCGGCGAATAAGGAGCCTATAACGGCGAATGCCGGCACGATACCACGCGACGGATAACGTCCGATCATCGTCTCTCCCGTCAGCCGTCTTTTTGTTGGCGCCGCCTTTCGCTGATCTCGAGCGACACGAGGCGGGCCAATAGCGTCGCCGGGAACAGCTGCCCGATCATTGCCTCCAAATTGGTGAGATTGCGCGCAAGCGGATAGATCGGACGGATATCGCCGTAGTTTGCGGAGGTCAGCGAGCCGAAGCTGAAATAGAGCAGTGCCGCGCCCGACCCGTGCTCCGAGCCGGTTTTCGGCAAGCCGACGAAGGCGTCAGCGACGACATGGTCGATCAGTTGATAGGCGATGAAGAAGAAAAGTGCGAAATTCATGTAGAGAACGATGGCGCCCTGGACTCGGTGCCAGGTCACGCGACCCGGACCAAATACGGCTTTGGCGATCACCACGCTCAACGTACTGATGCCGAGCAGGCGGCCGGCGGCGCTCAGCCACTCGGTGAGGTTGGAAGGATATTCGGCATGAGCGATGATGCCGATGGAGCTGACGATCACCGAAAACGCCACGACGGCCGCTGCAAAATGGCTGTGCGAGGTCACGACCAGCGTCGCCAGAACGAACAGGATGAACGTGGCCGGTACAACGAAATCCGGCAACCAGCCCAGGCCGGCGAATGGCGTGACGACAAACAGGAACGCGCCCTCGATGAACAGCAGCGCGGTGAGCCCGGGCTCGCGCGTGCGCTCCTGCCATTTGATGAAATGGTAATAACCCCGGCTGAGCTGGTGGGCTGCCGACTTCATCCGGGTCCGCTCTTTGCCGCCGTCCCCATCGGCCGTCTGTACCCTTTTGTCCGTCACAGTTCCAGCGTCGCCGTCACCGGAACGTGGTCGGATGGGCGCGCCCAGCCGCGCGAATCCTTGAGAACTTTCACGGCAGAGACGCGGTCGCCGAGCGCCGGCGATACCCAGATATGGTCCAGCCTGCGGCCCTTGTCGGCCATGGCCCAATCGGGCGATCGGTAACTCCACCAGGTAAACAGCTTGGCGGGCTCGGGGACGAAGCGGCGCACGGCGTCGACCCAACCGCCGGCGGTCTGCAGGCGAATGAGCTTTTCGCACTCGATGGGCGTGTGAGAAACCACGCTCAATAACTGCTTATGGCTCCAGACGTCGCATTCGAGCGGCGCGACATTAAGGTCGCCGACCACAATGCTGCGCGCTGACGGCGCTGGATGCAGCGCGGCGTTGCCGTGCATCTCATCGAGAAAGGTGAGCTTGTGCGCGAATTTCTCGTTGATCGCGGGATCCGGTATGTCGCCGCCGGCAGGCACATAGAAATTATGCAGTGTCACCGGCTCCTTCAGGCCGGCGCGTTCGCCGAGCACGATGGAGACGTGGCGGCAATCGCGCTTGCCGCAAAATATCTCGATCGCGCTCGACTCGAACGGCAAGCGCGACAGCACGACGACGCCGTGATAGCCCTTCTGCCCGTTCAGCGCGATGTTGTCGTAGCCGAGCCGCTTGAATCGCTTGCGCGGAAAGGCATCGTCCGGACACTTCGTTTCCTGAAGGCACAGGACATCCGGCCGGTCCGCCTTGATGAATTTTGCCACGAGATCGATGCGAAACCGCACCGAATTGATGTTCCAGGTTGCGAGCGAGAGCTTCACTGGGATCAGTAATCAGGGATCAGGCGGCAGATAATTGCTCAGTCGAAATCTGTCATCAATTCCCGAAATACCGCTCACTGATTACTGATGCTCGGATTGCGCGTGTAATTGATGACGAACAGGTTGGGATCGGGCTTTTTCGCCGTGTCGAGATTGTAGACCGAAACTGTCGTGTCCAATCCCTGCGGATCGGTGACGGTCCACTGTTTGAGCGCCAAGGTCTTGGCGTCGAACATGACCATCAGGCGGCTGGTGCCGACCATGACCTGCTTCTCTTCGATGACGACCGTGATAAATTTGTCGTCGGACGACACGCTAACGACGTCTGTATCGTGAATGAGATTGATGTGGTCGGCGAGCAGGTAGCGCAGCGGCGTCTGTGATAGCGGCCACAGATCCTGCGTGAGCAGATCGCGATTGCGCACCGCAACCGACGAGCCGTCGGCGATGACTTCGGTCGGGCTCGGCGGGTTATACTCGAAGCGGACCTTGCCGGGCTTTTGGATGTAGAAGGTGCCGTCGGTACGGCTGCCGTCTGGCGCGATCTGCACGAAATTGCCGACCAGTGTCTGCATGCTGGTCAGGTATTTGCTGACGCGGTCGAGCAGCCCCCGCTGTTGGGGCGTGAAAGCCGTCGCCTGGTCGGCGGAGCCGCCGAAGGGCAGTGTAAACGGGAAGAAGCTGTGGCTCGCGCTTGGTGCCGCCGGGGCGGTATCGCCCGGCGGGGCTGGTATCGACATGGGGGGAGTGGGCGCATCGCCGCTCTTCGGCTGCGGCGCCGGGACCGGCAGCGGCACGCTTTCGGCCAAAGCCGGCGCGGCGGCCAAGGCTCCGCAAATCGCCGCTGCGAGAATGACCGTTGCGCGCCGTGACGCCATATCCTTCTCCCCGCTCCCACGATTCCCTCCGCCTCGCGCGGAGTCGGAACTGTGGGAAGATCGCGCCCCTATTCAGTCGCTACCCGCCCGTTATGGCGAATTCGCGACTGCGTTACTTGCCGCTAATATGCGCCGATTCTCAATAAGATTCATCGCCGCCGGCTTCTACCAGGATTTCGCGTTTACCGGCATGATTGGGCTGGCCGACGACGCCTTCCTTCTCCATGCGCTCCATGAGTGAGGCTGCACGGTTGTAGCCGATCTGTAGCCGGCGCTGGATATAGCTGGTCGAGGCTTTGCGGTCGCGGGTAACGACCTGCACGGCCTGCTGATAAAGGTCGGCGCCCTCGGCCTCGCTCGCCATACCCATCGGCGTGCCGTCGAACACGGCTGCGCCATCTCCCTCCTCGGGTTCGTCGGCGGTAACGGCTTCGAGATATTGCGGCACGCCCTGCGCCTTGAGATGGCGGACGACCTTTTCGACCTCCTCGTCGGAGACGAACGGCCCGTGCACGCGGCTGATGCGGCCGCCGCCAGCCATGTAGAGCATGTCGCCCTGGCCGAGCAGTTGCTCGGCGCCCTGCTCACCCAGGATGGTGCGGCTGTCGATCTTGGAGGTGACCTGAAATGAGATGCGGGTCGGGAAATTGGCCTTGATGGTGCCGGTGATGACGTCGACCGACGGCCGCTGCGTCGCCAGGATGACGTGGAGACCGGCGGCGCGCGCCATTTGCGCCAGCCGTTGCACCGCGCCTTCGATGTCCTTGCCGGCGACCATCATCAGGTCGGCCATCTCGTCGACGATGACGACGATATACGGCAGCGGTTCTAGATCGAGCTCTTCGTTCTCGTAGATCGCCTCGCCGCTCTCCTTGTCGTAGCCGGTATGGACGGTGCGGTTGAGTTTCTCGCCCTTCTTGTTGGCTTCGGCAACGCGCGCGTTGTAGCCGTCGATGTTGCGCACGCCGAGCTTCGACATTTTCTTGTAGCGCTGCTCCATCTCGCGCACCGCCCATTTGAGCGCCACCACCGCTTTTTTAGGATCGGTGACGACGGGCGTGAGCAGGTGCGGAATGCCGTCATAGACGGACAGTTCGAGCATTTTCGGATCGACCATGATCAGCCGGCATTGGTCGGGATGCAGCCGGTAGACCAGGCTCAGGATCATCGTATTGATGGCGACCGATTTGCCCGAGCCGGTGGTGCCGGCGATCAGCAGATGCGGCATGCGGGCGAGATCGACCAGAACCGATTCGCCGCCGATCGACTTGCCGAGGCAGAGCGGCAGCCGCGCCTCGGAATCGTTGTAGTCGCGCGAAGCCAGGAGTTCGCGGAGGTAGACCTTCTCGCGGTGCGGATTTGGCAGCTCGATGCCGATGGCGTTGCGACCCGACACCACGGCGACGCGTGCGGACAGCGCGCTCATCGAGCGCGCGATGTCGTCGGCGAGGCTGATGACGCGCGACGACTTGATGCCGGGCGCGGGCTCGAGCTCATACAGCGTGACCACCGGGCCGGGCCGCGCATTGATGATCTCGCCGCGCACGCCGAAGTCGCCGAGCACGCCTTCGAGCGCGGCGCCGTTCTCGCGGATCGTTTCGGCGCTCACCGTGGTGCGCTCACCGGCGCGCGGCGCCGTCAGAAGATTGAGCGACGGCAAGGCGTAGCCGTCGCCGCCGCGCCGCATTGGTTTTGGCGCCGGCGCCGGCCGTGGTCTTTTCGCGGCGGCGACCGGCATTTCGTCGGCGTCCTCCGTGTCGTCCGATTCGCCGCCGGCGAGGGGCTGCGCGGGTTTGCCGAAATGCGGTTCGATACGCTGGCGTGGCAGCGCAGCTTGGGGCGAGGGCGGAGAAGACCGGCGGCGGAACAACAGCGCGATGCGCGCGCGCAGGCTCAAAAGTTCATGGGCCAGAAAGCCAAGCGAGATCCAGGCGCGTTCGTCGCCGTCCTCGTCCTCGGTTTCTTCCTCGTCGTCCTCTTCTTCTGCATCGTCCGCGTCCTCCTCGTCGCCATGCCAGATGATGCCTGCCGCTACGGCGAAAGTGAAAAGCGCCGCCGCGCCGAGCACAATCGCCGTGATGAAACGGTGGGTCGCCGACAGCGGCGTATGAAGCAGCACCGCCGGCAGCCGCAGGATGGCGTCGCCGATCACGCCGCCGAGTCCCGACGGCAGCGGCCAGTGCGCGCTGCGCGGCAGGCACGATGCAAACGCCGCGCTCAAAACGGCGCCGACCAGCCAGACAAAAATGCGCAGCCGCTCACGGCTGAGCTGACGATGGCCGAGCAGGCGATAGCCCCACACCGCGATCGGCAGCAGCAGCGCCAGCGCGCCCAGACCGAACAGCTGCATCAGCAAATCGGCAATGATGGCGCCGGGCTTGCCGAGCAGGTTGTGGACCGGCGAATCGGTGGCGTGGCTGAGCGAAGGATCCTGGACCGACCAGGTGGCGAGCGCCAGCGCCGCCACCATGGCGAGGCTGATCAGCGCGAGGCCAGAGGCCTCGCGCAGCCGCCGTTGCAGCACGGCGCCGAGCTGCGCGGACACAAACGTCAGTCCATCAATCCCGCGGTCGATCAGGGACATCGTGGCCCCGTCTCCTCACTGAAAGGGACGTGTGCGAGTAGCGAGATCGCGAGTGGCGAATACGGAAGGTTGGCTATTCGCCATTCGCTACTCACCATTCGCCAAAACAGCCAAATATTCCGTTGCGAATTCGTCATTGTCTTAACCCAGCACCGCGACGAGACGGTGCAGCGCCTCGGCGGTGATCTCATTGTTCTGCACCATGGCGACGCGAATGTAATTTTCGCCCGGGTTGCTGCCGTCAGCCTGCTCGCGCGCGAGATATTGACCCGGCACGACGCGCAATCCCGCCTCGCGCCACAGCTTGAGCGCCGCGGCTTCGCTGCCGCCGGCGGCGGTCACGTCGAGCCAGAGAAAGAATCCGCCGGCCGGACGCCGATAGCCGTAGCGATCGCCGATGATCTGATCGGCGAGGTCGAATTTTTCGCGATAGAGCCGCCGGTTCTCCACCACGTGCGTTTCGTCGCCATAGGCGGCGACGGCGACGTGCTGCATCGGGGTCGGCACCTGCGGCGCCGCGACGTTGCGCAATTCAAGATATGAGGCAAGGAATTTGCGGTCGCCGGCCGCGAAGCCGACGCGCAGGCCCGGCAGGCTCGATCGCTTCGACAGCGAATGGAAGACGACAATGTTGGCGAAATCCGCGCCCGCGGCTTCCAGCATTCCGGGCGGCGCGTGGTCGCTGTAAATTTCGCAATAGCATTCGTCGGCGAAGATCATAAAACCGAAGCGGCGCGCCAGCGCGATCAGCCGGGCGAGATAGGTCCGGTCCGCCACCGCGCCCTGCGGGTTCGCGGGCGACGCGATGTAGAACGCCACCGTGCGCGCCAGAAGCTCATCGGACAGCGCATCAAGATCGGGCAGGAAGCCGGTCTCTCGCGTTGTCGGCAGATAAATCGGCTCACAATCGGCTGCGATCGCGCCCGCCGCGTAGGCCGCATAGAATGGATTCGGAATGAGCACCGCCGGACGTCCAGCGCGGGGCGACACCCAATTTTTCGCCGCGAGCGCCGCCAGAAACAGGCCTTCGCGCGTGCCGTTGAGCACCAGCACTTCGGCTGCCGGATCGACCGGGCGGTCCAGCGTGTAGCGCCGGTTGAGCCACTTCGCGACGGCGTCAGCAAACTCGTCGATCCCCTTGTTCATCGGATAGCGGCCGAATTCGGCGATGTGGGCGGCCAGAATCGATCCGACGAAGGGCGGAATCGGATGTTGCGGCTCACCGACGGCGAGGCTGATCGCCGTCTGGCCGGGCGGGATGCCGTCGAGCAGCTCACGCAGCCGCACGAAGGGCGAGCGCGAGCCGGTCGCGCGAACGGGCGCAGAGGGAGATTGGCGGGTCATCCTGTACATCATCAGCAGCGGGGCCGCCCGCCGGATCACTGATCCGATACCATAGGGGCGGCGAGGTTAAGACGCGATTAACCATTGAAACGCGGGCCATTTCCAGCGGCGTTCGGCAGCGGATCAGAGTCTTGGCATTGACGATGTAGCCTCTAGTGGCTACTTTTCTGATTATGCGATCAGTCGGCCTCAAGCTTCTCAAGAACAAGCTCAGCGAATTCGTCCGCTTGGCTGCTGGCGGCGAGACTGTGCTGGTGACCGACCGCAATCGGGTCGTTGCCGAGATCGTGCCGCCGCGTCCTGGCCGAAAGCTCGTATCCGAGGACGAATTCACTTCCCGCGGCGTGCGCGAGGGCTGGCTGACGCCTGCCAAAATACCGCCCGGCGACCCCCCACCGCGCCGACCGGTCACGACACTCGAGGAACTGCTGAAGGACCTCGACGAGGCCCGGGCTGATCGTTGGGAGGATCGTTGATCTATCTCGATAGCTCGACGGCGCTGGCGCATTTGTTTGGTGAGGCTCGATTGCCGACGTCGGCGGTATGGCGCGAGCGCGTCGTTTCCAGCCGGCTCCTGGAATACGAACTTTGGAACAGGACTCACGCCCGTGGTTATCCGCAATCCCACGGCGATATGGTTGAAGCACTGCTCAGTCGCGTATCGTTGATCGAACTTTCTCCATCGGTGCTTGCACGTGCTCTCAAACCATTTCCAGTCTCGGTACGAACGCTCGACGCATTGCATCTCGCCACCATCGAATTCCTGCGTGCGCGCAGGGACGATGTCGAGCTGGCAAGCTACGATGATAGACTTGTCGAAGCCGCACGGGCGCTCGGCGTTGCGATCTACCCGCTGTAGCTCGCACCGGAGATCGACTTCAGAACTCCTCCAACAGCCGGCCGAGACCGGGAATCTTGTCCATGATCTTGTTCTGCCGCAGCGCATGCCAGTAGGTGGCCGTGTTGATGGCGATCACCGGCTTGCCGAGCCATAGCTCGGCCGCGGCGGCGAGGCGGACCATGCTGAGGTTGGTGCCGACCTGCACGATGGCGTCGACATCGCGGCCATTGCCGTTGAGCTCGATCAGCCGGCCACGCAGCTCATCGGGCGTGACTTCGGCAATCGCCGTCCAGCTTTTGCATTCAAGATAGATGTCGCGCACCACCTCGAAGCCCGAATCGGTGAAGTAGCGGCGCACCTCTGCATTGGCGACCGGATAATACGGCGACAGGAACGCGATCCGCTTGACGTTGCCATAGGCCTTGAGCGCCGCGGTGCAGGAGTGCGAGCCGATGGAAATACCGAGGCCGGCCTCGGTCTCGACCTTTTTCTGGAACGCATCCGCCCCGGCGGCGCCGCCATAGAACGTCACCGCCGACATGCCCATCACCAGATAATCGGGCGCGCACGTCACGACGTTGCGCACCGCATCGAGCACGTTCTCGCCGATCAGCTGCGTGCCCGCCATGAAGGTGTCGTTGCTGACCGCCATGGCGTTCGGCGTGAAGATGCCGCGATAATGATTGGTGACGCCGATCGGCCGCATCATCTCGAAATCGGGTTGCACGATCGTGTTGGTGGAAGGTCCAATGACGCCGAATTTGCGCCGCCAGCCAAGAACGTCTCGTCCCATGTCAGATTACCTTCAATGCTTCGC
>DASZWK010000361.1:0-2815 GCA_035546235.1 Xanthobacteraceae bacterium
GCGCACCGGCAACATGCTCTGGCCCCATTGGGCGAATTCGCCGCCGTCGCAGATGAGGACGGTGTCAGGATCGCGTTCGACGAACGGTCGCAAGGCGCGAAACACTTCCGCCGGATGCAGGCGTCCAGGCGTGCTCGACACCACGGTCCGCCAAGCGGCGGGCCGTGCGTCGAGCGCCCGACGCGCGTCGGTGAGCCACGCCGTATCGCGCGGGCGCACTTGCTTTGCCGCAGCGGCGAGTTTTTGCGCGGCCAAAGCCGGATCGGCGACCGCGGCGAGCGCGAGGGCGGCTGCCTTTTCGCGCAGCGCCCGCGCCACGAGGTCACTGTCCGGATCGACGGCGATGACGCGTACTGCAGGATCGAATTCCGGCGCGGCCAACCATTTGATGGTGAAATCGAGCGCCTTGCCGAGCAGCACGACAAGGTCGGCTTGCTTTGCGACATCGCGCAGCGCGCCGAGCGTCGCGTCTGCAAGCCCGCGCGGACTTTCCAGAACGATCGCCGGCGTTCCGGTTGCGGCCTCAAGCTCCGCCAACAGCGCGCGTCCGGCCGCGTCCGACAGTTGCGGGCCGGCAAAGATGATCGGATTCTCGGCGGCGGCGAGCAAAGCAAGAATTTTGTTGCAGTCTGCGTCGCCTAGCGCGGCGCGCTCGATCGGCACGTTGGCAGGCCACATCACGGCGCTTTCAGCCATGCGCGCGTCGAGCAGATCGGACGGCAGGCTTACATGCACGGGCCCGCGCCGGCCGGACAGCGCGAGGCGGAAGGCTTCGCCGATGTCGCGGCCGAGTGATTCCACGCTGGCGGCCATCCATGACGCCTTGGTCACGGGAGCCGCCATGTCGGCCTGGCGCAATTCCTGAAATCCGCCGCGCCCCAATTCCCAGGTGGCGGCGTGCCCCGACAGCAGCACCATCGGCGATTCCGCGGCGAGCGCCGTATACAGCGCACCCACGGCGTTGGCGTGGCCCGGGCCGCCGGTGACGAGCGCGACGCCGGCTTCGCCGGTCAGCCGGCCATGCGCGTCCGCCATATGCACGGCGGCGGCCTCGTGGCGGACGTGACCCAAATCGAGACCCGCATCGAGCGCAGCGTCGAAGATCGACATGATGTGGTTGCCGGACAGCGTGTAGATGCGCCGGCAGCCGAGACGCTGCAGCGAGCGGGCGACGATGTCGGCGCCGCGGAGGGTGTTGGTCATCGGAAGTGCACTTTTTGCTGATATCAGATCGGCAACTGGCGGCCGCGCAGCATTCCCGCATAGGCAAAAGGCTGATCGGCCAGCGCCCGATAGAAGCGCAGCGCAAGGTCGCGCTCGAAACTGCCGCCATGCATCGGGTGAATCCAGGCGGGATCGATTTTCTGCACGCGGCTCACGACCTGCCGCACCGGCGTCTCATGGGCGAAAATGCCGGTCTTGCGGTACAGCGTGAGCATGGCAGCGGTGAGATCTTCGGTGACGACCGGCGGCTGATCGCCGGGTTGGATGAACAAGTCTGCGGGAAACAGACTGCGGGTCGTCTCGTCGAAAATCATCAGCGAATCCCAGTGATGCACGTGCGGCGTCTCCAGAAAGCGCAGGCGATGCCGTCCCAGATCGAGCACGTCGCCGTCGCGCATGCCCTTCACGGCGCCTTTGTAGTTCCAGTGCGCCAGGTTGACGGAGGCGCCAAGTTCGCTCGCCACCAGCACCGAGCCCGGCGCGTCGGCAAGGAAGCGGTCCATGCCGCCGCACTCGTCGGCCTCGAAATGGCCGAGCGCCACGTAGGCCAACCGCTTCGGATCGATCACTTCGGCGACGGCCGCGCGGACCGTCTCGTAGGATTCGTAGTAGCCGGTGTGGATGAGCGCGGGACGTTCGTCGACAATCAGGAACTGATTGAAGCTGAGCGGCACCTGCTGGCTCGCCTGTACGGAGCAAATCCGGTAGATGCCGTCCGCGATTTCAGTGACTTGAGCCATCGCCGTCTCTCCCAAATTCCCATTGCGCGCCGTGGTCTGTGCCTTCGCGGTCGGCGACATTTCGCTTCCAGCCTCGGCACATTATGATCGCAGTCGAACCCGGACCCAACCGGCATGTTGCCACCCAGGAAGTCTCAAAGTCGATGAACGCGATGCGTATGCTCGCGGTCGGAGTATGCGCGGCGCTCGCGGCCGTGGCGTGGCCGGCGGCGCCCGCCGTCGCGGACCCGATCAGTTTCATGGACCTGCTGGCGCGCCCGCGGCCGGCCGCGACCGCACGCATTCATTATGGGAATGCGCCGAGCCAGTTCGCGGATCTTTGGCTGCCGGCCGGCAACGGGCCGCATCCGGTCGTGGCCATGCTGCACGGCGGCTGCTGGCGCGCCGATCTGCCGGGCGTCGACCTGATGGCCTACGCGGCTGACGATCTGCGCCGTCGCGGCATCGCGGTCTGGAACACCGAATATCGGCGGCTGGGCGAAGCCGGCGGCGGCTATCCGGGCACCTTCGAGGATGTCGCCGCGGCGGTCGATTGGCTGCGCAAAGTCGCCGACGCCAACAAGCTCGATCTGAAAAATGTCGTGGCGGTCGGTCACTCGGCCGGCGGACAGCTTGCGTTGTGGGCGGCGGCGCGGCCGCGGCTGCCGAAGGCGAGTGCGCTGCGGCACGGCGATCCGTTACCGATCAAGGCCGTGGTCAGCCTCGCCGGCATCGACGATCTGGCGGCGTATCGCGCCTCGGGACCGCCGGCCTGCGGCGGACCGCGCGTGATCGATCTGCTCGACGGTACCGGGAGCCGCAGCCCATGGGACATCTTCACCGACACGTCGCCAGCCGAGATGCTGCCCCTC
>DASZWK010000362.1:0-7994 GCA_035546235.1 Xanthobacteraceae bacterium
GATCGAGGAGTTGAACGCGCCGCAGAGGCCGCGGTCGGCGGTGCAGACGAGGAGCAGATGCACCTGATCCTTGCCGGTGCCGGCAAGGAGCGCCGGCGCGCCGGCCGCGTTGCCGAAGGTCGTGGCGAGGTTGGAGAGCACCGCCCCCATGCGCACCGCATAGGGCCGTGCCGCCTCCGCCGCGACCTGCGCGCGCCTCAGCTTGGAGGCGGCGACCATCTGCATCGCCTTGGTGATCTTCTGCGTCGCCTTCACCGAGGCGATGCGGTTGCGCAGTGTCTTTAGGCTCGGCATCTCAGCCCGTCCTCACCCGGCTTCCCCCGATCGTCTCAGGCGAAGGTCTTGGCGAAGGTGTCGGCGGCGGCCTTGAGCTGCGACCGGATCTCGTCGGTAAGCTCGCGCTTCTCGCGGATGGCGTCGAGCGTGCCCCGGTAGTCGGTGCGCAGCAGCGCCAGGAATCCGCGCTCGAAATCCCCCACCTTGTTGACCGGCAGCTTGTCGAGATAGCCGTTGACGCCGGCGTAGATCACCACGACCTGCTCTTCCATCTTCAGCGGCGAGAACTGCGCCTGCTTCAGGAGCTCGGTCAGGCGGGCGCCGCGGTTGAGCAGGCGTTGCGTGGTGGCGTCGAGGTCGGAGCCGAACTGCGCGAAGGCCGCCATTTCGCGGTATTGCGCAAGCTCGCCCTTGATCGTGCCGGCGACCTGCTTCATCGCCTTGATCTGGGCCGCGGAGCCGACGCGCGACACCGACAGGCCGACGTTCACCGCCGGCCGGATGCCCTGATAGAACAGATCCGTTTCGAGGAAGATCTGCCCATCGGTAATGGAAATGACGTTGGTCGGGATGTAGGCCGACACGTCGTTGGCCTGGGTTTCGATCACCGGCAGCGCGGTGAGCGAGCCGGCCTTGTGGTCGTCGTTCATCTTGGCGGCGCGCTCCAGCAGCCGCGAGTGCAGATAAAACACGTCGCCCGGATAGGCTTCGCGGCCCGGCGGCCGGCGCAGCAGCAGCGACATCTGCCGATAGGCGACGGCCTGCTTGGACAGATCGTCGTAAATGATCACCGCGTGCATGCCGTTGTCGCGGAAATATTCGCCCATGGCGCAGCCGGCGAACGGCGCGAGGAATTGCATCGGCGCCGGATCGGACGCGGTCGCCGCGACCACGATCGAATACTCGAGCGCGCCGTTTTCTTCCAAAACCTTGACGAACTGCGCCACCGTCGAGCGCTTCTGTCCGACCGCGACGTAGACGCAGTAGAGTTTGATCTTCTCGTCCCCCGTCGCGTTCAACGGCTTCTGGTTCAAAATGGTGTCGAGCGCGATCGCCGTCTTGCCGGTCTGACGGTCGCCGATGATCAGCTCGCGCTGGCCGCGGCCGATGGGAATGAGCGCATCGATTGCTTTGAGACCCGTCGCCATCGGTTCATGCACCGATTTGCGCGGAATAATGCCGGGCGCTTTCACGTCCACGCGGGCGCGCGTGTCGGCCTTGATCGGCCCCTTGCCGTCGATCGGATCGCCAAGCGCGTCGACGACGCGGCCCAGCAAGCCCTTGCCGACCGGAACCTCGACGATGGCGCGGGTGCGCTTGACGGTCTGGCCTTCCGCGATCTGGCGGTCCGAGCCGAAAATGACGATGCCGACGTTGTCGTTTTCGAGATTGAGCGTCATGCCGCGCACGCCGCTCTCGAATTCGACCATCTCGCCGGATTGCACGTTGTCGAGTCCGTAGACGCGGGCGATACCGTCGCCGACCGACAGCACTTGGCCGACTTCGGAGACTTCCGCCTCCTGGCCAAAATTCTTGATCTGCTCTCTGAGGATGGCGGAGATTTCCGCCGCGCGGATATCCATTAGCGGGCCTCTTTCATCGCGTGCTTGATCGCATTGAGCTTGGTGCGCAGCGAGGTATCGACCATGCGGCTGCCGACCTTGACCACCAGCCCGCCAAGAATGGCGGGATCGACTTTAACGGCGAGATCAACGTCCTTGCCGGTGACCGCCTTCAGGGCGGCGCGCAACGCCGCCACGTGTTCGTCTTTGAGCTGTTCGGCCACGGTAACCTCGGCGGTGGCCTCGCCCTTGTGATCGGCAACCAGCGCACGGAATGCCTTCACCATGTCGCGCACCGCGAACAGGCGGCGGTTCGCCGCGACAAGCTTGAGGAATCGTTCCGCGAGCCCGGCGATCGCGGCGCGTTCCAACACCGCCGTCAGCGCCTGCCGCTGTTCGTCGGCGGAAAACACCGGACTGCGCACCAGCCGCAGCAGGTCATCACTCCCCGCGATGAGGGCATCAAACCGATCGAGATCCGCCTTGAGGGCGTCGATCGTGTTCGACTCGCGGGCGAGATCGAACAAAGCGGTCGCGTAACGGCCCGCTACGCCGGATACGATGGTGTCTTGGCTTGCCAATTGTGCTTCTCGTCGCCTGCCTGGGAGCTGCTCCGCAAAGGCACAGCCGGCGCGGGGAGCCGGCGCAAGCCCCTGGGGATCGAGCCCTTGGGATTCGGCGGGATTTGAATTTTGGAGGCAGCAGTATGCCCCGCGAACCCGCGAAAATCGCGGCGTTGCTAACATACTGGGCAATGCGGTGCAACATAGCGAAATGACGGTAAAACCAGTGTCTTTCGCTGCTAAGCGCCTGCAGGCGCGTGCTGGCGGATCACGTCGAGGAAGTCCTGACCATATCGGGCGAGCTTCGCCTCGCCGACGCCGTGTACCGCCGCCATCTCCAGCGCCGTCTTCGGCTTGCGGCGAGCCATGTCAATGAGCGTTTTGTCGGCAAACACCACATAGGCGGCGACGCGTTGCGCCTTGGCGAGTTCGAAACGGCGCCGCCGCAGCGCCTCGAACAATTCCGTATCGCCCGGCAAACCATCGGCGAACGCAGCGGTATTGGCTGCGGCGCGCGCGGCTTTGCGGCCGGACTTCAACGTGTCGGTGCGCAACGTGAATTTCTCTGCGCCCTTGAGCACGCGCCGGCCGGCTTCGGTCAGCTTCCAGCTGCCGTAACCCGTGATGTCGAGCGTAATGACGCCGGCGCCGTGCAGTTGGCGGAAAATCGAGCGCCACTGCTTCTTGTCGTACTCCTTGCCGACGCCGAAGGTGGGAAGGCAATCGTGACCGAATTTTTCCACCGCCCCGCTGTTCTCGCCGAGCAGCACGTTGGCCAAGTGCTCGGTGCCGAAACGCTCCCCGGTACGCACAATGGCGGACAACGCCTTTTGCGCTGCGATCGTGCCATCAATCAGCTGCGCGCCGTCGCAGCAGAAGTCACAGTTGCCGCAGGGCTCCGTTGTCTCGCCGAAATAACTGAGCAGGGTCTGCCGGCGGCAGCGCGGCGATTCGCACAACGAAACCAGTGCGTTGAGGCGCTGGCGGTCGACGCGCTTCTGGTCGTCGGTGGCGTCGCTGTCGTCGATCTGCATGCGGCGCAGGCGTATGTCGCCCATCGAATAGAGCGTCAGCGTATCGGCGGGCAGCCCATCGCGGCCGGCGCGGCCGATCTCCTGATAATAGCTCTCGATATTGGACGGCATATCGGCGTGCAGCACGAAGCGCACGTCGGGTTTGTCGATACCCATGCCGAACGCGACCGTTGCAACCACGACGACGCCATCCTCCTGCAGGAACGCGTCCTGATGGCGCGAGCGTGCCGCGGTTTCCATGCCGGCGTGATACGGCAGTGCCTTGACGCCGATTTCGCGCAGGTGGTCGGCGAGTTCCTCGGTCTTGCGCCGCGACGCGCAATAGACGATGCCGCTCTGTCCGCCATGGGCTGCGATGAAATCCGTGATCTGTTTGCGACTGCCGATCTTTGCCTGCATCGCCAGCCGCAGATTAGGCCGGTCGAAGCCATGCACGAACACGGCCGGCGGACGGCCAAACAACCTTTGCACAATATCCGCGCGCGTGGCCGCGTCCGCCGTGGCGGTGAACGCCACCGTCTGCACGCCGCCGAGCGCGGCCTGAACTTTGCCAAGCTCGGCGTATTCAGGGCGGAAATCGTGGCCCCATTGCGAGATGCAATGCGCCTCGTCGACGGCCAGCATCGCGACTTTGCCGCGCTTGAGCAGTTCGAGCGTTTCGGCTTTCAGGAGCCGTTCCGGCGCTACGTAAACGAGGCGCAACTCGCCGCGCGCAATGCGCTGCAGAATTGCGCGGTTCTCGGCCGGATCGTTGCTCGAATTGAGCGCCGCTGCCGCGATGCCGTAGCCGCAAAGTTGCGCGACCTGATTGCGCATGAGCGCGATCAGCGGTGACACCACGATGGTGAGCCCGTCGCGCAGCAGCGCCGGCAGCTGGTAGCACAACGATTTGCCGCTGCCGGTCGGCATGACCGCCAGCACGTCGCGGTCCGCAAGAATCGCGGCGACGATTTCGGCCTGGCCTGGGCGAAAGCCCTCGAAACCGAAAGTCGCGCGAAGCACCTTCTGCACGCTCGCGGAATCAGGCTGTCCAGTGCCCATGGATGACGTTCTAGATTTGTTCTTTCTGCGGCGCAAGCGGCCCGCGCACCCGCCGTTCTTGCACCCCGCCGATTACTGATGCAGTTTGCGCCCTCAAGGTTGTCCCTCTCCCATGCTCGCTGCCGCGAATTCCGCAGCCGGCCCATCGCGCGGCCGACTGCTCAAACTTCTGTCGCTGCTGTTCCTCGCAGGCGTCGCCATGCGCATGACGATTCTCGCCATGCCGCCCGTCATTCCGCAGGTACACGACGAATTGCACATGTCGGAGACGCAGGTCGGCCTTCTGGTCGGACTGCCATTGGCGCTGTTTGCCGTCGCGGCCATTCCCGGGTCGATGCTGATCGCACGGATCGGCACCAAGCTGGCGGCGATTATCGGCATGACGATCGCGGCCATTGCGAGCGGCGCGCGCGGCGCGGCGATCGACGTGCCGACGCTCTACGCAGGCGTGATCGCGACCGGCTTCGGGGTTGCAATCATGCAGCCCGGGATGCCGACCCTGGTGCGAGAATGGCTTCCGGGCCGCATCGCGCTCGGAACCATCGCCTACACGGCCGGCATGCTGATCGGCTCGACCGCTTCATCGGCTTTGACCATTCCCTATGTGCTGCCGTTGCTGGGCGGCTCGTGGCGGCGCGATCTTATCTTTTGGGCAGTCCCTGCACTGCTCATCGTCCCGGTATTTTATCTGTTCGGCCCCGGCCGCGACGAAAAGCAGGGCGGCGAAATCGCGATCGGCGCCCGCTGGTGGCCGGATTTTCGCAACCCGCTGATCTGGCTGCTCGGGTTTGCACTCGGTGGCAACAACAGCTCGTTCTTCTCGGCCAATGCCTTCCTGGGCGATTATCTGGTGAGCCTCGGCAAGGCCGATTTGCTCGGCCCGGCCTTGGCATGGCTCAACGGATTGCAGATGGCGGCGCCGTTCCTTCTGCTGCTGCTCGCCAATCGCTTCGAGCGCCGCGCCTGGCCGTTTCTGCTGTTCGGGCCGATGCTGCTGGCATCCTTCCTGGTCATGATCCTGGTGCCGACCAACCTTGGCCTCCTGGTCGCCGCGGCCTTTGTTGGCTTCACCACGGCGATGACCTTTCCGGTAATCCTGGCGCTGCCGGCGCTGCTGAGCGCACCGGGCGATGTGTCGCGCACCTCGGCCGGCATGTTCACAGTGAGCTATAGCTGCGCGATCATCATTCCGACCGTCAGCGGCGCGCTATGGGACTTCACTGGACGGCCGTGGACGGCGTTTGTACCGCTATGCGTTTGCGCGCTGGGACTTACGGTCTTCGGCACGATCGTGGTCCGGCAGCGTCCGGCAGCCGATGGAGTACCCTCACCGGTCACGAAGTAGCCCTCGCAAGGCAAAGAGGAAGAACTCGACAATGGCCAAACGACCGAAAAAAGCTCCTGCAAAACGGCAATCCAAAGCCGTGATGCTGCCGGACGAACGCATCGCCTTTTCGCCGATCACCGAACGACCGCCGCTCAAGCTGCCGGATGGCGCGCGCATGGCGGTGTGGGTCATCGTCAATGTCGAGCACTGGGATCCGACGCAGACGATGCCGCGCACCGTGCTCACGCCGCCCGCCGGCGGTTCGCCGATGCCGGACGTACCGAATTGGGCATGGCACGAATATGGCAACCGCGTCGGCTTCTGGCGGTTCATCAAGGTGTTCGATGAATTCCAGATTCCCGGCGTAATCGCCATCAACGGCTCGGCGCTGGAGGCCTACCCGGCGATCGTGCGAGCGGCGGTCGAGCGCGAATGGGAGTTCATCGGTCACGGCTTTACGCAGACGAATATGCAGAAGGTCCCGAATGAGCGGGCCGACATCCGCAAAGTCCGCGAGACAATCCTGAAAGCAACCGGCAAGGCACCGCGCGGCTGGCTGGGGCCGGGCCTGACCGAAACCTGGCAGACCCCAGAGCTGTTGGTCGATGAAGGCTACGACTACGTCGCCGACTGGGTGCTCGACGATCAGCCGGTCTGGCTCAAGACGCGCCGCAAGCCGATCTTGAGCGTGCCTTATACGCAGGAATGCAATGACGTCGCCATGATGCTGATCCAGCACCACAAGGCGTCGGAATACTGCGAGCGCGCGCTCGACCAGTTCGAACAGATTTACGCCGACTCGGCCGATTCGGCCCGCGTCATGGCGCTCTCGGTCCATCCCTACATCATGGGCGCGCCGCACCGGCTCAAATATTTCCGCCGTATCTTCGAAGTCATCCGCAAGAAGCCCGACGTGCTGTTCTGGACCGGCGCGCAGATTGCCGACTGGTATCTGCGCACTGGGCCCAAGGCGCCCTGAAGAGCGGCAGCGGGAAAACTCCTTGAATAATTCCAACCTCACGCGTGACGCATCGGCACGCGCCGAAGCCGGCGCACGACTCATGCTGATCGTCCTGTGCGGCGTGTGGGGCGTCACTTGGCCGATCATGCGGATCGCGCTTCGCGAAGTGCCGCCTCTCACGATGCGCACGACGAGCACGCTGATCGGCGGCTTCATCCTGTTTGCGGTGTGCTTCGTCATGCGCCGCAACTTGCGGATCCCCGCCGGCAAAGCCTGGGTCCACGTGTTCGTTGCCTCAATTCTCAATGTGGCGAGCTTCAGTGTGTTCTCGACATTTGCCCAGCTCACCGCGGCGACATCCCGGGTGGCGGTGCTGTCCTACACGATGCCGATCTGGGCGGTCGTGTTGAGCTGGATTTTCCTTCGTGAAAGGCCAACCGGGATGCAGCCGATTGCCATCGGCCTGTGCGCCGCCGGGCTCGCCATCCTGATTTATCCGCTGGCCGTTGCGGGGATTCCGCTTGGTATCCTGCTGGCGCTCGGCACCGCCGTCAGCTGGGCGGCCGGCACGGTTTATTTGAAATGGGTGCGGCTCGAAGCCGACCCGATGGCGGTCGCCACATGGCAGGTGGTCGTCGCGTTTTTCGTCATCGGCGCATGCATGCTGATTTTCGAACATGGCCCCGATTTTCACGCCGCGCACACCGAAGGCGTCATTGCCACGGTGCTCTCCGGCATTCTCGGAACCGGCATTGCCTACGGCCTGTGGTTTTCGATTATCCGGAAACTTCCCGCCACGACGGCGTCGCTCGGCGTGCTCGGCAGCCCGGTGATCGGCGTCATCTCCTCGGTTCTGATCCTGGGCGAGCGTCCCACGATCAGCGATGTTGTCGGCTTTGCGCTGGTCCTGGCGGCATCGGCCTGCGTGCTGTTCACCCGCGGTACGCCGCCCGCCGTCGATTCACCGACCGGCGCCTGAAGTGGCTTCGGCGCTATGAGCCGACTGATTGCATCAATGCGGCGATGCGCGCCACCATGGGACTTTGCGGATCGGTGAGCGGGTCGAGAATCGTGAAATGATTCGCGCCAGCAATTTCTTCATAGCGCGTTTGCACACCGCCCTGACGCCAAGTATCGGCAAGAAATCTGCTTTGGCGCTTGAACTCTTCGGATTCGAGTCCTCCAGCGACGGCATCGAACGTCCGTCCGGGCGCGGGGTGCCAAAACGCC
>DASZWK010000363.1:0-2526 GCA_035546235.1 Xanthobacteraceae bacterium
GCCAGCGCCTACGTCCTGGGATCGGAGCATTGCCGCGAAATGCAGGCGGTGCTTGCGGCGCGGCGCGGCGGACGGGCGGCCTAGGTTATAACCGCGCAATCGGGTCCAATCTCGCTGCGTGAGCAGGACTGAACTCACGTAGGCACGCATGAACTCGATCGATCACCCGTCCCCACTGGCGGGTCTCGTCCTGCCGGAATAACCGCGCAGTCGGGTACCACGGCGTATCGTCGCGATAGAGCAGCCACCGCCAGTCCGGAATGTACGGCAGGAGCACCCAGACCGGTTTGGCCAAAGCTCCCGCCAGGTGCGCGACGCTGGTATCCACTGAGATGATCAGATCCAGGTTAGCGATCAGCGCCGCGGTATCGCCAAAATTCGTCAAATTATTTCCGAAATGCAGGATGTCCCTCTGTCCCTGCAACAGCTCCATATCCGCCGAACGCACGTCTCGCTGCAAGCTCACGAAGGTGGCATCGATACCGTCGAGGAGTGGCAAGAACGACTGGAGCGGGATCGATCGGTTATGGTCGTTGGTATGGGCAGGGCGGCCCGACCAAGCGAGGCCGATCCGGCGGCGATTGGACGAGCCGAGCCGCGTTGCCCAATCCGCGGCAGCCTGTGCATCGGTGCCCAAATAAGGCGTTGCGGACGGTATCGTTGCAAGCGTGGTCGAAAAGGCGAGCGGCAAACTCAGAAGCGGGCAGTGCAGGTCGAAGTCCGGCAGTGCATGGCCGCGCGACACCACCTCCACGGAGGCTCCGAGCGTGCTGGCGAGCTCGCGCAGCGGTTCTTGGACCTCCAGGATGACGCGTGCTCCGCGCGCCGCAACGACGGGCGCGTAGCGGCAGAATTGGATCGTGTCGCCAAATCCCTGCTCGGCATGGAGCAGGATGGTCTTGCCGGCGACGTCGGGCGACCCGAGCCACAGCGGTTGCGCGAAATTGCGCCGTTCGCATTCCATGTGCGCCGTCTGCCAGCGCCATTCGTATTTTTGCCAGGCGTTTTCAAAATCGCCGATCAACAGACGGCACAGGCTTTCATTGTAATGTGCGTCCTGAGAATCCGGCAGTAGCGAAAGCACACGCTCGTAGCGCGACAGTTCCTCATCGAACCGTTTGATCTGGTGCAGCGCTACGCCACAATTGGTGAGCGCCTGGGTGTAGCGAGGGTGCAGCTCCGCGGCGCGATCGTAACTGGCCACCGCCTCCTCGAAGCGTCGCAGCCCCGCGAGCGCATTACCGCGATTGTAATGGACTTCGGCGGAGTCCGGACACAGTGCAACCGCGCGGTCACAATTTTCCAATGCCTCGCCGAATCGTCTCAACTCATACAGCGTCGCGCTGCGATTGAGAAACGCATCGGCATAATGCTGTTGCAGATCGAGCGCCCGGCCATAATCCGACAACGCCTCGTCGAACCGCTTCATGGCGTGCAAGATGACGCCGCGATTGTTGTAGGCGTCGGCATAGTCCGGCCGCAACGCCACAGCACGGTTGTATGCTGCCAAAGCTTCGTCACGGCGATCGAGTGCGTGCAGGACGATGCCGCGGCTGCAAAGAACTTCTGGAGCGTCCGGGCGATACTCCAGCGCACGATCATAGGCGGCCAGCGCCTCGCTGAATCGTTCGAGTGCGAAGAGCGCATTGCCGCGGTTATAATGCGCTTCGACATAGCTGGGCCGAGCCGCGATCGCTCGATCGAAGCTCGCCAGCGCAGCTTCAAGCCGTTGCATATCTTTGAGCGTATTGCCGCGATTGAGCAAGGCCTCGGGAAAATCCGGCCGCAAAGAGAGTGCGCGAGCGTAACTGGCGAGCGCTTCCTCAAACCGGCCAAGTGCGTTGAGCACCAAGCCGCGATTGTTCAAACCCAATATGTTGTCGGGAATTCTTCTCAGTGCGGCATCGATCTGCGAAAGGGCGCCCACATGGTCGCCGCGCTGATGATGGATCAGCCCACGCAGATGCAAGGCGTCAAAATGGTCGGGCTCTCTTGCCAGGATCTGCGTGTAAAGCCATTCCGCCTCCGCCATGCGGCCGGCCTGGTGGTGCGCAAATCCTTCGGCGAGCAATGAAGGTAGGCCCTTCTGGCCTGTCTGCTGCGGTTGGGCCATGCCCATGAATTGCTACCTGATCGACCGGGCTCGCACTGCTTCCATGTCGTACTTGTTAATAATCTGTTGACGCTAATTTTTCGTTAATTGGTTCCAATTCGAGAAAGCCGCGAGGTCCGAGGAGGCTGCACTGCGCGCCGGCGAATTCGAACGCTGGCATTGCCGGGATTGGCAACGAAAGATTCCCTTCCCGACAAGCCGCTGAAACCTTGTTGGATCGGCAATTTCTGCCGGGAAGGCGGCACATCCGTGCCGGGCTAGGGTCCGATGTGCCGCCCTAATGTGCTGAAATCGCGCAAAAAATTGCTTGGCACGGGGTTTGCTGCGGGACTGGCCGGGATTGGGTCGCCGGTAGCGTCCCGTTGCTTATGAGTTGGAGATCAAGTCATGGGTATCTTCGATGCATTGACCAG
>DASZWK010000364.1:0-3447 GCA_035546235.1 Xanthobacteraceae bacterium
CCAGAAGCACGTGATCGACAGCGATCCGGCAGCTGCTCCATTCGCCGCGGTCCGCAAGGGCGCGGCCAAACTCGGCCCAGCCGCGCAACGTTTGCGGATATCGCACGCACGCCTGCCACAGTGCCGCGTATAAATACAAAGTCTCGCCGCCTCGGGCGTGATGGTCGCCGGCGCGCAGCAAGTCTTCCAGGCCGGACTGGTCTGCCAACCCTCGGCTTGGCAGAACCTGCAGCAGCCCGGGGAGTGGCGGACGTCCTGTTTTGTGCAATAGGGCGAGGAGTGCCCGAGTAAGATCAAAGTCGTACGGATATGCGCGCAGTTCAAGATGCAGCGCGTGCTCCTGGAGAGAGTCGGGAAGCGGACTCTTGTCGCGAAGGAACAGCTCGATGGCGCGCTGAACCAACCGCATATGGTCGGATTGCAGGAGGAAGGAGAGCTGCTCTTCGGTCAGCGCATCTGCGTGAGCGAGCGCTTCAATCTGCGCCGTCAGATCGACCACTTTCTCGGTCGCGGCGGTAGGTGCATGTTCGAATTGCACGATCGCGACTCATATAACCTTGACCCTGCCCGCCTTCTATCAACTACCTAGCCGGGTAGAAAGCGCAACCTCACACTATCAACTGTGTGCGCCCGTGTGGTTGCATCGGCGAAATGTCGCAAACTACGCCGCCCCAAGCGACGCCAACAGGCGGCCATGCCCTTTGATCGGATCAGTTATGCCGAGCGCCTTGAAGGCGACGAAAAAACTGGCGTGCGAATAGGCGACGATCGGGATGCCGGCGTCGCGCTCCATGGCGTCGACGATCTGTGACGCCTGCCATTGCGGGCACGGCAGATAGAGCGCGTCGCAGTCTTTGGCGCGGCGCAGCACGCCGTCGGCAAACGCCCTGATGTCGGCAGGCGTCACCGCCTGCAGTCGTTTGAATGGCACATCCATGCCTTCGGCAGTGGCGATGTCGAAGCCGTGCGTGGCGAGATAGTCCGCCATGGCGCGGTTGTGACGCTCCGGATAAGGCGAAGCGATCGCGATTCGCTTGGCGCCGAGATGGCGCAGCGCTTCCATCGCCGCGCGCACGCCGGTCGAGGCTGGAACGCCGGACGCGCGCTCGATGTCGCGGACGATGATCTCATCAAAGCCTTCACCACGCGCCACCACCAGTGGGCCGCCGCCGTGCAGGACGAAGTCGACGCCGCGCGAGCCGAGATATTTTGCGGCTTCCGCCACCTGCGCCAGCGCCTTGTCGAACCATTCGGCGCTCCAGTCGTCGATATTGCAGGTAATGCCGACCAGCCCGATGCCATCCGGCGCGAACTTGTAGAACTCGTATGGCACGACTTCCATGACGGTCGGGCCGATATAGCCGATGCGCTTGCGCCAGCCGAACATGCTGCGTTGGTCCCTCGCGGCGGTATGCCCGCCATACTCTTACACTGTGTCGCCATGGCTCGACAAAATGCAGGCGTGGGACTTTCGATCGCGCCGACGCTACAATCAACGGTCATCCGGTGTTCTTACTGAGGTCCGATGATACGGGGGCACGCTGCCTGGTCGTCGGCAGGCCGTTCACACGTTTCACAACGAGGGAGGGGTTATTGAATGTCGCCCATTACCAAAAGTCTCGCGGGCGCGGCCGTGGCCGCACTGCTGGCTACGCCGGCCGGCGCACAAGGCGTGCTGACGCAGAAAAATGTTTCGCTCGAGCTGGCGCGCGCCATCGCCGATGCGGCGCTCGCCAAATGCCGCGCCATGGGATTCAAGATCGCCGTTTCGGTCGTCAATCGTGACGGTCAGCCGGTCATCATGATGTACGACGATGGCGCCGGCCTGAACACGCGCGAAGGCAGCGAGCGCAAGGCCTACACCGCCGCCGCGTTCCACGCGCCATCGGCCGATTTCGTCAAGCGCCTGCATGATCGTCCGGAAACGGCAGGCTCGATCCAATATACCCGCGTGCTGGCGCTCGGCGGCGGGCTGCCGATCAAGGTCGGCAATGACACCATCGGCGCCGTTGGCGTTTCGGGAACTCCGGGCCAGGATGATGTCTGTTCGCAGGCCGGCATCGACAAGGTGGCCGATCAACTGAAATAGCCCGCAAGGTTCCAAGCGAAGAAAAAAGTAACCACGTTTACCGGCGCCCCTGCGGCGCCGGTCCGCAGGCGCGCGTGCCGTTTACAGCCGCTTAAGATTAAACATTGCATTGTTATCCCCTTCGGGTGTGGTGAGATGGGGATGAGTATGAATACGGCAAAATCCGTATGCACGTATCGATTTGAACCGGCTGGAGCCAAGCGCCCGCAGCGTCCGCCATTGTCCGCCCGTTAAACGTGCCCGTTCGAGTAGCGCGTATTATGCCGTCTCGGGCAGCGACGTTTCCTGACGTCTCCAGTTTCCGCATGCGTCCCTATACCGGGCGCGATTATCGCCGCACGATTGTCGGCGGCGCCGTCCTCGGCTTGGGGGGCGCGGGCGCCGCCGCGATGATGGCCGGCACCGCGGCCGTCGCCGCCGCCTGGATGGTGTCGAGCCTGCTCTCAAACAATTCCGAGTTCCGCGCCAGCGCGCCGATGACTGTCGGCATGGGACTGCCCCACCCGGAGATGCGGCTCGCGGCACCCACGGACATGTTCGGCGGTGCGCTTGCCGCGGCCAATCCGGCTTATGCACCGGAGGCGGCCGGCGCGGCCAAGCTTGCGTCTGCCACAGCGCCCGAGGTCGCAGCTAAGACCGTGCCGCTGCCGCAGAGGAAGCGGCGGGTTGCGGCTTTCGCCAGCGTACCGCTGCCGCGTGCGCGTCCGATGCAATTTGCGGAGGTCGAGGCGAGGCTGGAGGCCGAAGCTAAACCGCATGTCGTGCGCACCGCGTCGGCTCCCGCCGCGTCGTCGTCGCACGTCGCAGCCACAGTCCCAGCACAGCATCCGGCGCCGCCCGCGCAGCAAAATGCCGAAGCGGTTTACAGCCTCGCATCCGCCGATGTGGTTCCGCCGCCGCCAGCTGCGCCGGCGCCGCGCGCGCGTCCGATGCAATTCGCGGATGTCCAGGCCAGGCTGGAGGCGGAAGCTAGGCTGGAGGCTGAGGCGAGGCCGCGCGTCGTGCGCGTCATTTCAATTCCGGCGGCGTCGTCGCCGCGCGTCGTCGAGCCAGCGCCGCATTCGACGCAAAGCGCGGAGCCGGTCTATAGCCTGGCGTCTGCCGTGGTAGTGCCCCCGTCTGGCGTTGTTGAGCAAGCGCCACGCCGCCCGCACAGCGGAGAGGCGACCTACAGCCTCGCGTCCGCGGACGTAGTAGCGCCGGCGACCATCGGCTCGATCGGTCTCGCCACCAGGTCGCCGGTAAGCCTTGCGCCTGCCGCGCCCGCGAAGCCGGCAGCGCCGGCGCTGGCCTACGCCAATCCGGACGTGCCGGCACGCGACAATCACACGGCGATCTACGACATCGTCGCACACGTC
>DASZWK010000365.1:0-3184 GCA_035546235.1 Xanthobacteraceae bacterium
TCTCAAGTTCGTCCATTGTGGCCCATCGCTTCGGCGGCCTAGAGCTACGGCGTCGCTGCGGCGTCGCGCAGCGACTGGATCATCGAAGAACGCATCAGATATTGCTTGTGACGGACCGGATCGTCAGCGGTCGCCCGCAGATCGTCATAATAGGCGCGGCGTTTGGCGGGATCGCGCTCATTAAGTATTTGGCGATTGCGCAGCGCCTGGGCCTGCACCGCTTCGATCGCCACCTTGCGGCGCTGACGCTCATAGCGGCCAAGCACCGCCGCGTCGGCACCGCGCCATACTTGGGAAAGCTTCTCCGCCAAATTGATAGCGTCGTGGATGCCGCCGTTCATGCCCATTCCGCCAAGCGGATTATTGAGATGGGCGGCGTCTCCCGCAAGCATGACTCGGCCGCGGACGAAATGTTCTGCGACCCGCTCGTGGACACGGTAACGCGTTTTGTGCACGACCTCATAGGGCTTCGGCGAAGCGACGACCGCCTGCAGCCGCTGCTCAAGCCGAGCCGGCGCCATAACGTCTTCCTCGCTCTCGTCGGGATCGGTCGGCAGCAGCACGCGCCACAGGCTCGGCGTGCGCAACAGCGTCATCCATTCGTCCGGATCGGACACATAAGCGACATGCGCGAGATCGGGCATCACCTTGTCGAACGCAAAGGTCGTCGAAAGCGACAGATAGCGCTCCGGAATTGTCATGCCATCGAACGCAACCCCAAGCTCCGTCCGGATGACGCTGCGGGCCCCATCCGCACCAATCAGGTAGCGCGCCTCCAACTCACGGTCGTCGCCTTCCGCGTCCTGCACGGTGAGGACGACGCGATCGGCATCCTGGCGCAAGCCGACAGCACGCAGGCCATAGAACAGTTCGACCCCCGGCGTCGCCGCGAGACGGTCGCGCAGCAAACGGGTCAATTTCCACTGCTCGCACTGCAGTCGATAGGGAAAGGCGGTCTCGTCGGCCAAGGCCGACAGGTCGAATGTTGCGATCGCGCCCTCGCGCCGATCGCGGAACTGCCATAGCGGACAGATCAAGCCTTGGGCGATCAGGCTCTGCGTTACGCCAAACTTGTCGAGGAATTCCAGCGTCGGCGGGTGGAACGTCGAGGCCCGCAGGTCCTCCATCACGTCCGCGCTTTCTTCCACCACCATGACTGGGATGTCGGCCGCTGCCAACGCGGTGGCGGCGACCAAGCCCACCGGGCCGCCACCAACGATAATGATCCTATCGGGCGTCATTGATGGTCCCGCGGGTCCTCGGCGTGCTGCGTCAAACTTGTCCAAACAACTATCGTTTTCTAGCCGAGCGGTCGGTTCCGGCTCGCCACGCGACAGAACAGCTTCCACCACTGCCCTGTAAAAATAAATTATTTCAACAACTTAGTGAATTTCAATAACTTATTGATATGGGATTGATTAGTGGTGCGGTCGAGAGGACTCGAACCTCCACGGGTTGCCCCGCTAGCACCTCAAGCTAGTGCGTCTACCAATTCCGCCACGACCGCATGTGGGCTGGACGCGCGCCCGTCCGGCCGCGCGACCGCGGATGTAACAGTTCAGCCAAAGACGGACAAGCTCCCGCCGGCTTAAGCGGCGGCGTCGGGGGAGCGCGGCAGAAGCTGCTTGACCTCAACGGCGATGCGGTTGCCGCTGACCACCACGGTGCCGCAGGCAACCGGCAGGTTGTTGGCGAGGATGCGGACCTCGTCATCCTCGGAAGCATCGAGCTCGATAATGGCGCCGCGGCCGAGCCGCAGCACTTGGTGAATTGGCATGGACGTGGTGCCCAAAACCACCGAAATGTCGACCGCAACGTCGTCGAGTTTCGCCATGGGCCCTCCGTGCCTATCTTTCCGTGTATATCTTGGCGGCAAGGGCCGCACGGCGGCGAGAACCGCAGGGTTTCGTTTCACCACGGTATGGTTACGAGGTGGTTAACACGCGCGATAAGCTGCGGATCGGGCTCGCTGCTCCGGCTGGGTTACCATCGGTCGAGTGGCGCGTCAGCGACTCGCCGGTCGACTATCAGGCCGCACTCGCCGCCATGGAGGCCCGCGCCGCGGCGATCGCCCGCGACGAGGCGGCCGAACTGGTGTGGCTGCTGGAGCACCCGGCGCTTTACACCGCCGGCAGTTCGGCGCGACCGCACGAACTGCTCGACGCCCGATTTCCCGTCCACAATGTGGGCCGCGGCGGCCAATTCACCTATCACGGCCCCGGACAACGTGTGGGCTATGTGATGCTCGATCTCAAACGCCGCGCCCCCGACGTGCGCCGCTTCGTCGCCACGATCGAAGCATGGATCATTGCGACGCTCGCCGCCTTCAACGTGCGTGGCGAACGCCGGGACGACCGCGTCGGCGTTTGGGTGCGGCGGCCCGACAAGGGCGACGGCTTTGAGGACAAGATCGCCGCGATCGGCATCCGCGTGCGCCAGTGGGTGACGCTGCATGGCTTCGCGCTCAACGTCGAGCCGGACCTGTCGCACTTTTCGGGCATCGTGCCTTGCGGCGTCGCCGAACCGCGTTACGGAGTCACGTCGCTGGCCGATCTCGGCATCACTGCGACGCTCCCGGAAGTCGATATGGCATTGCAGGCGGCATTCGAGCCGCTATTCGGCACTGCTGCAGGCATTCAGACGGTAACCAGCACGGAAAACGGCTCACCAGCACAGCGTAGCGCCAAATCCGCCCCGCTGCCGTCGCACTGATCGATCGCATCGACGCGAGCGCCGAGCGGACCATGGCGGCACAGTTCGATCATGGCGAGCACAGCGGCTTGCGTGCCACCGAACACCGCCTCAACGGAACCATCGCGGCGATTGCGGACCCAGCCCTCGAGCTCGCGTTCGGCCGCAATGCCCTCGGTCCAGGCGCGGAAACCGACGCCTTGCACGCGGCCTCGGATGACGACCCGGACAATTACGTCCATCCGAATTCCTTCAGCTTGCGCGATCCGGCGCCGCGCGGCCTCATCGGCAGCCAACGCCGTAACGACGTCATGTACGCCGGCGGCAATCTCCACGCCGCGGCCGCCGCCAGAACGAGCTCCATATAGCCGGCCTTCGGATAGCCGACAGCATTTCGACGCGCCACGTAGACCAGCGACAACGCGCGGCGCCCGTCCGACATTATCACCGGCAGCATCTCGGCGCGGTATTGCCCACCCGAGACGTTCTCCCA
>DASZWK010000366.1:0-1727 GCA_035546235.1 Xanthobacteraceae bacterium
CAGGACGCTGACAAACCTCGTCATTTTTGGCGGGGTTTGTTTTTTTAGGATGTGGTTGGCCGGTATCTCCGGGCGAAGAAGTTGGCGCAATGCCTTGCGCTCAGGCGGGCCGCGGTGCCGGGCCGGTGATAGCCAGAGCGATCTTCTTGATGTTCTGAGCGGCGGCGGCGAGCAGACATTGCTCGGCCATGCGTTTCAATCCTCGGAAGCGGGCGTAGCGATGGCCGTGGAGCTGCTTGGCGTCGGCGAAGCTGCGCTCGACCGTCTCCTTGCGCCGTCTGTAGACACGCTTGCCCCAAGGGGTCAGCCGGTTGAGGTCGATCCTCTCCTTGGCGTCCTGCCAGACATGGCGGGCGACCACCTTGGTGGCATTGGCGCTGGCGGTGCATGACGCTAACAGCGGGCACGAGCGGCAGCGCTCCGGATCGGAATGATACTGCCGGTAGCCTTCGCGGTTGGTCGTGCGGTAAGCCAGAAGCTGGCCCTCGGGACAGCGATAGGCGTCCGCCTCGCGCTCGTAGACGAAGTCGCGCTTGCGCAGAAAGCCGGCACGGTGGGTTGGCCGGCTATAGCCGATCACCCCGGCGATGCCGCGCTCGACGAGACCCTGGGCGATGCCGGCAGTGTAGTAGCCGGCGTCGAGCCCCACCGCCGCGACCGCGAAGCCGAAGCGAGCGCGCTGGCGATCGAGCCGCCCCAGATAAGGAATACTGTCGTGCAGGCTGGCGGGCGTCACATGGCTGTCGGTGATGATCGCGCAGCGCCCGTCCACCGTGCGGTGGTCGAGATAGAAGAACCCCTTCGGCTTGCCGTCGCGCACCATGTAGCCGCTCTCGGGGTCGGTGCGGCTGATCTTGGTCTCTTTCACCGGCGGTTGGTGCGGCTCGACCTTGAGCGGCCCCTTGCCGTGCTGCGCGCGGTCTTCCTCGACCGCCCGGTCGAGCGCGTCGAGATAATCGGCCCGCGACTTCGCCACCGCCGCCACATCGTACTTGTTCTTGCTGGCGTTCGCCTTCAGATGCGTCGAATCGCTATAGAGCACGGTGCCATCGACCAGGCCGCGCCCGATCGCCTGCACCACGATCTCGTCGAAAATCTCCTGGTACACACTGCTCTCGGCAAAGCGCCGGCGGCGGTTCTGGCTCAAGGTCGAGGCGTCCGGCACTCCGTCCCTCAGCCGCAGGTCGAGGAACCAGCGATAGGCCACGTTGACCGCGATCTCGCGCATCAACTGCCGCTCCGAGCGAACCCCGAACAGGTAGCCGATCAGCAATATCTTGAACAAAACCTCCGGGTCGAGCGCCGGCCGCCCGTTATCCGGGCAATACAAAGGCGCCACCCGATCCCGGATGAAACCGAAATCAATCGACCGGGCAACCTTGCGCAGCAGGTGATCCGCCGGAACCAACTCTTCCAGCGTCACGATCTCAAGAGCCGCCTGCCGCGGCGTCGGTCTCTTCAACATCAAAACAGTGAATCAAAAGCCCCCGCCAGTGGCGAGGGCTTTGTCAGCAATCTGGCCCGCCCCGACAGGGGCGGGCTTCGCCTGCTTCCACGTGGCTGCCGTGGGGCGCGCAGTCGTCTCCCGCGCTCGCTGCATGCAAGGCGGCCGCCTCGCGGCGCTGACGCGCCGGGGCGGCCGCAGCTCGACCATCCGTCTGGCCCGGCGGACTCCGCGTCGCTTCGCGCCGCAGGAGCGCCGGTCCATTCGCTTCGCTGAAAGTGCT
>DASZWK010000367.1:0-1667 GCA_035546235.1 Xanthobacteraceae bacterium
GTCGCGCAGGATTTGCACGCCAGCGGCGCCAGCGTCACGCTGGTGCAGCGCAGCTCCACAATGGTGGTCAATGTCGAACCGAGCGCGCAGCTGCCGTATGCGCTTTACGACGAGGGGCCGCCGCTCGAGGACTGCGACCTCATCACGATGTCGGTGCCGCTGTCGCTCGCCAGGACGAGCCACGTCATGCTGACCGAACAGGCCAAGCGGCTCGATCAGCCTCTGCTCGACGCTCTGTCGCAACGCGGATTCAAGCTCGACTACGGCGAAGGCGGCACCGGCTGGCAGTTCAAATACCTGACGCGCGGCGGCGGCTATTATTTCAACGTCGGTTGCTCCGATCTGATCGTCAACGGCGAGGTGGGACTGGCACAGTTTTCGGATATCGCGCGGTTCGACGCCGAAGGCGCACGGATGCGAAACGGCAAGTTGCTCGCGGCCGATCTGATCGTGCTGGCGACCGGCTATAAGGGGCAGGAGCACCTGGTGGGCAAGCTTTTTGGCAGCGAAGTTGCGCGCCGGGTCGGCCCGATCTGGGGTTTCGGCGAGAGCCAGGAACTGCGCAACATGTTCGTGCGCACGCGACAGCCGGGTCTGTGGTTCATCGCCGGCAGCTTTGCCCAGTGTCGCATCTATTCCAAATATCTCGCCCTGCAGATCAAGGCGTGTGAGCTGGGGCTGCTGCCGGAGAGCGCTGCGGCGGACGAGCGCGAGACGGGCGACGCGGCTGCCGCCCGCGGGGTTGCGGCTCAGGTCTCGTAGCGCCCGGCCGCGGGCACCTATTCGCGCACCGCTCCACGCAACGGCCGGCGGCAGACGAACATGATCGCGCCGGCCACCGCGCCGATGGCGGCGATCATCAGAAAAAACTCGGGCTTCGCCATCCGGCTCCAGAAGCTGCCGAGCCAGCCGGCCAGAAAGCCGCCGGTGAAGCTTGAAGCAAGCCACACGCCCATCAGCATGGATAGAAGCCGGGTCGGCGCGAGCTTTGTGACGAACGACAAGCCGACCGGCGACAGATAAAGCTCGCCGACCGTCAGCACGACGAAAAAGCCGAACAACCACAGCCAGCTCGCCTTGCCAGCGCCGGCGTGAAACGCCGCCAGCGCCATGATCAGGTAGGCCGCGGTCAAGCCGCAGCAACCGAGCGTCATCTTGGTCAGCGTTGAAGGTTCGCTGTTGCGCGCCGCCTGCCGGCTCCACAGCGCGACGACGAACGGGGTAAAAGCGAAGATCATGAATGGGTTGAAGGCAAGGAACGAGGTGGTCGGAATTTGCAGGTGCATTCCGGCGAGCGACAGCGTGCGGTCGGTGTCGGCATCGGCCCAGAGTACGATGGTGTTGCCCATCTGCTCATAGCAGCCCCAGAACAGTGTGTTTGGTAGGAAAAGGACGAGGAGGGCGACGATGGCGCGCCACTCTTCGCGCGTCAGCGGCGCGTGCCCGCCGGTCGTTGTCTCGAATGCCGGAGATTTGTCCGGCGGCAACTGCGGCAGTGCGTAGAGGTAAATACCAAGCCCGATGCACATGCCGACGCCGGCGGCGGCGAAGCCGTAATGCCAGCCCACTTCCTCCCCGAGCGTGCCGCAGACCAGCGGCGCCAGGAACGCGCCGATATTGATGCCGACATAAAAGATCGAATAGGCGCGGTCGCGGCGGTGATCGCC
>DASZWK010000368.1:0-4677 GCA_035546235.1 Xanthobacteraceae bacterium
GGCGGCGGATGCTGCGGTCGCCGCGGCCGAGAAGATCCTGTCGGTGGCCGCCAAAGGTAAAGTAGCCGAAGAGCTGCTCGTCCGCGGCATCGAGGACGTCAAACAGAAATTCAACTGATATTTCGCGACACGCCAATCGCTGTCATCATCCGCGCATGCGGATGATCCAGTAATCACCACGATTGCCGGCGTGTACTGGATGCTCCGCCTTCGCGGAGCATGACAAGCTGTCAATTCGTGCGCAACGGCGGCGCGGTTTGCGCCCTCGGCGCGGGCTTGCGCTTGGCCTTCGGCCGCGGCGCGCCGTGCTTAGGCTGCGACTGTGCGGCGATCGGATCGAAGCCGATATAGACGACGTAATTGTCCAGCTCGCTCGACGACGGCATCGGGAACGTCACGTTGTCCTCGACGTGCGTGAAGCTCGGATTGTCGTCGGTGGACCGCACCGCGACCGGTATCATGATCAACTTGGTCACGATCGTCTTCGACGACGCCGGTTTCTCATCGACGACTGCGATGCGCAGAGGCACGTTCACTTCGCCCGGGCCGCCCTGCGGTCCAAGGACCAGACGTCCCTGAATGCCGATCTTCATAACCATTTGACCGGCGACCACCGCGCACTGGCGCGCCGCGCGCACGAACGTGCCCTGGTATTTCAGCGACATCGCCGCGTTGTCGCCTGCTCCATTGATGATGAGGGTCGAGGCGCCTTCGCGGATCTGGATGTAGGGGCATTCGGCGTCGGCCGCCGCACCCGCCACCGCCTGCGGCGACTTGTCGGACGAGCCGGAAAAGAAGCTGGCGATGTCGCCTCGCAGAAAGCCGCCGCCGGAGGAGGAGTCGGACACCGGGGTCGCCGTGGTGGTCGGCGCCGAGGCCGAGGGGCCGCCGAAAAGATTGCCGCCACCGCCGCAACCCGACATCAAAAGCGCAAGCGCCAGCGACGTCCCGATCGCGGCGCGATCGCGCCAGCACGTCCATTTATGGTTTTCAGTCATCCCCCAATCAACCGTTCAACTGCGCCCACGCATCTACAGACTCGCGCACAACCCCATTGACCATTGCAGGCGAACCGTGGCCATCGCAAGGCGGCCGCTGCGGCGCGGCGCCGCTAATATGGCGCTAAGATTCAGCATTCCCGGCGACCCGCGCATACAGCAGATGATCCTGCCAGACGCCGTTGATGCAAAGATATTCCCGGGCATAGCCCTCGCGGACAAAGCCGCTGTTTTCGAGGAGGCGGGTGGAGGCCGCATTGGTCGGAATACAGGCCGCCTCCACACGATGCAACCGCAGCGTGGCGAAAGCGAACGGGATCACCGCGCGCACGGCCGCCGTCATGTGGCCGCGGCGCACGAACGGCAGGCCCATCCAGTAGCCGACGCTGGCAGCCTGTGCGACGCCGCGACGGATGTTGGCGAGCGTCAATCCGCCGACCATGACGCCGTCGGTATTGCGTACGATCAGAAACGCGTAGCCCTGGTCGGTCCGCAGATCCTCCGCGTAGCGTCTGATGCGGCGCCGGAACGCGCTTCGCGTCAGATCGTCCGCCGGCCAGACCGGCTCCCAAGGCTTGAGAAACTCGCGGCTACCCTCGCGCAGCGCCGCCCATTCGGCGTAATCGGTCATCTGCGGCGTGCGCAACGTCACGCCTTCGCCCGTGATGGTGGCGAGCGGCTCGGAAAAATTGATGGTGCGAAAAAACGCCATCGTCGCCCGACCTACCGGCCAACAAGCACTCCGCCCGGCAACGCCAATGCCCGGCCGCGTGCGGAGCCTATGCCGGATTCCCTCATTAGAGCATTTTCCGGAAAAGTGGACGCCGGTTTTCCGAAGAAAATGCAACCAAATACATAGAACCAGAGCGCTACCCGATTCAACATCGTGGGGAAGTGCTCTAGGCAGCCCGGAGCGTCAGACTTTGAGCAATCGTGGTGGCGCTTTCAAGCCCGGAGCCCAGTCCCAGCATCGCCGTGGCGAGTTTGCCGCGCCCGAACAGCGCCCGCCCCGCCGCTCGCGCGCTGTCCACCGTCACAGCGTCGACTTTGGCAACCAGCTCCTGAAGCGGGATCGGCCGGCCGTGGACGATCATCTGGCGGGCGAGTTGCCCGACCCGCTCGCCCGAGCTTTCCAGCGCCATCAACAGCCCGGCCTTCATCTGCGCCTGGGCGCGGGCGACCTCGCTCTCGGACAAAGTCTCGGCGGTGTTGGCGATGCCGTCGACGACGACTCGCATCAACTCGGAGACGTCGGCCGCATCGGTGCCCGCATAGAGGCCGAACATGCCCACGTCCGAATACGGCGCGTGGAACGAATAGATCGAGTAGCACAATCCGCGTTTTTCGCGCGCTTCCTGGAACAACCGCGACGACATCCCGCCACCCAGCACATTGGTAAAAGCCTGCAGCGAAAACAGCGACGGATCGGTCTGCGAGACGCCGGGGAGCGCCAGCGCAATATGGACCTGTTCGAGCTCACGCTTTTCGACGTGGCTGCCGCCGCCGAAACGCGCCGGCTCGGGCGCGCCGCGCCTGGGTCCGTTGAAACTCGCAAAGCGCTGCTCCACCTCGGCAACCACGGCCTGATGATCGACCGCGCCGGCCGCGGCGATCACCATGTCGGGGGCGCGGTAGTTCCTGCCCAGATATTCGCGGAGCTTGGCGCCGTCGAACGATTTTACCGTCTTGGTCGTACCAAGAATCGAGCGGCCAAGCGGCTGATCGGGAAAGGCGACGACTTGCAGGTGCTCGAAAATCAGATCGTCCGGCGTGTCGGCGGCTGCGCCGATTTCCTGGATGATGACATTCTGCTCGCGCGCGAGCTCTTCGCGATCGAACACCGGCTCCGACAGGATGTCGGCCAGCACATCGAGCGCCAGCGGCACATCCGCCTTAAGGACGCGCGCATAATACGCGGTCGTCTCGGCGCCGGTCGCCGCATTGAGATCGCCGCCCACCGCCTCGATTTCCTCGGCGATCTGGCGCGCGCTGCGGCGCCGCGTGCCCTTGAACGCCATATGTTCCAGACAGTGCGCGATGCCGTTTTCGTCGCCGCGTTCGTCGCGGCTGCCGGCATTGACCCACACGCCAAGCGAAGCCGACTCCAGGTGCGGCATGGTGTCGGTCACCACCTGGATACCGGATTTGAGTTTGGTCACCGCAACACTCATGCTGCCGCTCCTTGCTGTGCGGCGCGACTCGTCGACAGAACGAAACGCTCAACCGCTGACTGGTCCGCCGGCAGCACCGTGACGCGCTCCTGGCGGGTATCGAGATCTGAAAGCCATTCCGGCAAGGCCGGCCGCGCTCCGCACGCGGCCTCGACCGCGTCGGGAAATTTCGCCGCATGCGCCGTGGACAACACGACCATCGGGATAGCCGGATCGCGCGGCTCTTTTTCAGCGACCGCGATCCCGACCGCGGTGTGGGGATCGGCGAAATTGCCGGTTTCGCGTTTGATCGTGCGCATCGTCGCCGCGACCTCGTCCTCGTCGGCGCGGCCGGCGGCAAACAGCGTTCTGATTTCCGCGAGCGCAGGCGCCGACAGCGCAAACCTGCGCGATTGCGCGAGCGAAGCCATCAGCCTCCGAACCGCCGCGGCATCGCGACGGTAGGCGTCGAACAACAGCCGTTCGAAATTCGACGAAACCTGGATATCCATCGACGGCGACGTGGTCGCCACCACATCGCGCAGCTCGTAGGCACCGGTGGCGAGCGTCCGCGCCAGGATGTCATTGACATTGGTGGCAATGACGAGCCGGTCGATCGGCAAGCCCATGCGCTGCGCCACATAGCCCGCATAGATGTCGCCGAAATTGCCGGTCGGCACCGTGAACGCCACCGTGCGGTGCGGCGCGCCGAGCGCGACGGCGGCGGTGAAATAGTAGACCGCCTGCGCCACGATGCGCGCCCAGTTGATCGAGTTGACGCCGGAGAGCCGCACCCGCTCGCGAAAATCGGCGTGATTGAACATTGCCTTCACCAGCGCCTGGCAATCGTCGAAGGTGCCCTCGATGGCAAGCGCGCTGACATTCGTCGCGCCGGTCGTGGTCATCATGCGCCGTTGCACGTCGGAGACGCGCCCTTGCGGAAACAGCACGATCAGATCGACTTGATCACGCCCGCGAAACGCTTCCACGGCGGCCCCGCCGGTATCGCCCGACGTCGCCACCACAATGGTGCGGCGCTCGCCGCGGCTGCGGAGTGCGTGATCCATCAGCCGCGCCAGCAGCTGCATGGCCACGTCCTTGAACGCCAGCGTCGGCCCGTGAAACAGTTCGAGCATGAACGTGTTCACGTTGAGCTGCGACAGCGGCACGACCGCAGGATGGCGGAAATTACCGTAAGCCTCGCGCGCCATGCGGGCGAGGTCCGCCGGACCGATGGTTTCGTCAGCGAACCGGCCGATGATGTCGACCGCCACTTCCGCATAGGGGCGGCCGGCGAATGCGGCAATCTCCCGCTGATCGATCCGGGGCCAGGACTGCGGCACATAAAGCCCGCCGTCGCGGGCAAGGCCCGCGAGCATGGCGTCGGCAAAGCCGAGCGGCGGGGCCTCGCCCCGGGTGGAGATGTAGCGCACTGTCGCCTTCCCGCGCGCCTGTGCCGACCACGGGCGCGTCGCACAAACCATTGAAATATCAACGTTTTCGTCCCGACGAAAGGATCGCCGAACGCT
>DASZWK010000369.1:0-8929 GCA_035546235.1 Xanthobacteraceae bacterium
GAGCTTGTTCTTCTCCGCGGCGTCGATGGCGAGATTTTTCGTGAAGCCCGCGGCGTCGGCGAAATAGTCCGCTGGCTGGAAGGTGTGCTTGACCACCCGCTGGGCGGCGTCGCTCTTTATTATGTCGACGCACGCCGTCTCGAGTTTCTTGGCCACGGCCGCCGGCATCCCGGCCGGGCCCAGCAGCCCGCCGTAGCTCAGCGGCGCGACGTCAAAACCCTGTTCCTTGAAGGTCGGCACGTTGGGCAGCGACGGATTGCGCGTCTCGGCAAAAATGCCGGGCATCGGCAGGCCTGAGCCGGCAGCAGCCGTGAGCGGCACGGCGGCGAATTCGATCTGGCCCGAGCGGACGTTCTGGATTTCCTCGGCCGGCCCTTTGAACGGAATATCGTTGAACGACACCTTGGCCTGAGCGGCGAACGCGATCATGGCGAGGTGCGGAATGGTGGCGATGCCCGGAATGCCGACGGTGACGGCGCCTGGCTTCTTCTTCGCCGCTTCGACTAGATCGCGGGCGGTTTTTAGCGGCGAGTTCGGCGGCACCACGACGACCTGATCGTTCTTGAAGGTCTGGCAGATCGGGGTGAAGGATTTGGCCGTATAACCGGCCTGCTTGTCGACCAGCGGCTCGACGGTGATCGAATAGGTCGCGCCGTGCATCAGCGTGTAGCCGTCGGGCTTGGCGCGGGCGACATCGGCGGTGCCGAGCACGCCGGCAGCGCCGCCCTTGTCCACCACGATGAAGGGTTTGCCGAGCCGCGACGAAAAGCCTTCGGCCAGCACGCGGCCCAGAATATCCGCGCTCGACCCCGCCGTGGCCGGGACGATGATCTGGACGACGTGATCGGGGTAAGTCTGCGCGGTCGCGCTGGTCTGGAATGAAAATGCCGCAGCGCTGGCCAGGGCTGTAGCAGCCGCCAAGCATGTCCGTTTTCGCATTGCGTTCTCCCCCGATTGTCGTCTTTTAAAAAACGATACAAGAAGCCGGGTTCCAATCAAGCCGCTGCCGCTCGCGCCAACGCCGCACCCCCATGCGGGTCCAGGGGCGGCCAAAGCGCGGTGATGCAAGGGCCGCCGGATGCCTATATACGGGAGGCCAACGGAGGGACGAAATGACTGACAAAATCCCGGTCACCGTGCTGACCGGCTATCTGGGCGCCGGCAAGACCACGCTGCTCAATCGCATCCTCTCGGAGCCGCACGGCAAGAAATACGCCGTCATCGTCAACGAGTTTGGCGAGATCGGCATCGACAACGATCTCGTGGTCGGTGCCGACGAGGAAGTGTTCGAAATGAACAACGGCTGCATCTGCTGCACCGTGCGCGGCGATCTGGTGCGCATCCTCGACGGCTTGATGCGGCGCAAAGGCAAGTTCGACGCCATCATCGTCGAGACCACCGGGCTCGCCGATCCGGCGCCGGTGGCGCAAACGTTTTTCATCGATGAGAATGTCGGACGGCGCACCAGGCTCGACGCCGTGGTCACGGTCGCGGACGCCAAGTGGCTCAACGACCGGCTCAAGGACGCGCCCGAGGCCAAGAACCAGATTGCCTTCGCCGATGTCATCCTGCTCAACAAGACCGATCTGGTCACACCCGAGGAGTTGAGCGAGGTCGAGGCGCGTATCCGCGGCATCAACCCTTACGCCAAGCTGCACAAGACGCAGCGTTCGCAGATTGCGCTCAGCGAAGTCCTGGACCGCAACGCCTTCGACCTCGACCGCATCCTCGATATCGAGCCGGCCTTCCTGGAAGGCGACGATCACGACCATGACCACGACCACCATCACGAGCATGGCCACGACCATGATCATCACCACGATCATGACCACAAGCACGCGCATTCGCACGGCGGCTTGAAGCACTACCACGACGAGGACATGCAATCGATTTCGCTGAATACCGACAAGCCGCTCGATCCGGACAAGTTCTTCCCGTGGGTGCAGGACCTGGTGCAGAAGGAAGGTCCGAACATTCTGCGCTGCAAGGGCATCCTGTCGTTCAAGAACGACGATCAACGCTTCGTGTTTCAGGGCGTGCACATGATCCTCGATGGCGACCATCAGCGGCCGTGGAAGGAAGGCGAAAAGCGCGATAGCCGCGCCGTGTTCATCGGCCGCAACCTGCCGGGCAAGATGATCGCCGAAGGATTCGAGAGCTGCATCGCGTAACCATTATCGTCATGCCCGGCCTCGTGCCGGGCATCCACGTCTTTGCTGCGCAAGAAAAGACGTGGATGGCCGGGACAGGTCCGGCCATGACGAGAGCCTGAGACCCATGACCGATACCCGCACCGATACCAACACCGTCTCCGTCGTCGAACGCACGCGCGCGGTTGCCGTGGGCGGCGCGATTGTTGCGGCGCACTTTCTCGGCCGCTCCGCCGTGTTCGTACTGGGCGAGGAAGCGCTGGTCTTCGCCGAGCCGGAGGGCGAGCTGCGCCGCATGGACGTGCATGGCGGCGTGATCCTCGCCTCGGCGAGCGACGGCGCGCGCATCGTCACCGGCGGCGATGACGGCAAGGTGGTGATGACCGACCTCGGCTCGACGCGCGTCCTTGCCACCGATGCCAAGCATCGCTGGATCGATCACGTGGCGCTCGGGCCGGACGGCGCGGTCGCCTGGTCGGCCGGCAAGACGGCATTCGCGCAGCGCAAAGAGCTGCGCGAATTCGAGGCGCCGTCGACGGTCGGCGGGCTCGCGTTTCTGCCGAAAGGTTTTCGCCTTGCGGTCGCGCATTACAACGGCGCGTCGCTGTGGTTTCCCAACGCGCCTGCGGCTCAGCCGGAAATGCTCGAATGGAAAGGCTCGCATCTCGGCGCGACCGTGAGCCCCGATGGCCGCTTTGTGGTCACCACCATGCAGGAGCCGATGCTGCATGGCTGGCGGCTCGTCGACCGCCAGCACATGCGCATGTCGGGCTACGCGGCGCGCGTGATGTCGCTTGGCTGGACCACGGGCGGGCGCTGGCTCGCGACTTCGGGCTCCAATCAGGTCATCCTCTGGCCTTTCGCCACCAAGGACGGGCCGATGGGCAAGCAGCCGCGGCTATTGGCGCCGACCGAGCACAAGGTCGAGGTGGTGGCGTGCCATCCGCGTCAGGACATCATCGCCGCCGGCTATACGGACGGCATGGTGCTGATCGTGCGCATTGAGGACGCCGCCGAGATATTGGCGAAGAAACCCGGCGATGCGCCGGTCACGGCGCTGGCCTGGAGCGCGGATGGCACGCTGCTCGCGTTCGGCACGGAGAGCGGCGACGCGGGCGTGATCGATCTGTCGTGACCTCAGGCAATCGTGACCTCAGGCAAATAGTGGAGCTTCCATGTTCTTAAAGCTGTCTGCCGCCGATGGCCTGCAATTCGAGGACCGCGACAATTTTCGCGCTTTTAAGCTTATCGTCGAAGACGACCGCGGCCGCATCGAGGACGTCCGGCGCGCGCTTGCCGGCAAGGCCGAACTGCCCGATGCCGATACCGCGTGGATCTTTGAGGACGCGCTACGTCACTGGCAAGGCGTCGCGCAGGACGCCGCGTGGCAGCAGAATTTCTCGGCGATGATCGAGAAAGCCCGGCCGCACGGCTGGATCGACGACGCGCGCAAGGCCATTAAGGCTCACGTGGAGTGGGTTCCATCCTGAAGACGATGCTGGAACGCTGGTCCAGGTTTCCCGTTATTACAGTATGAAACCACCACGCCGTTTAGCGGAAAAATGCAGCTCATTGCGCTCGCGGCCGGCATGACGCTGGCGAGCGGCGCAGCCGTGGCCCAAATCGCCAAGACGACCGGATGCACGCCGCAGGAAAAATCCGCTCAGACCCTCAATCAGAAACTCGACAAAACACAGGGCGTGATTTGCCCGCCCGATGTCGACCCGGGGATGAAACAGCCGGCACCGCCTGGAACCCCGGGCGGCAATCCGAACATTCAGCCGAAATAAAAAACCTCTCCCCGCGTGCGGGGAGAGGTCGAGCGAAGCGAGGGTGAGGGGGCCTATCCGCGATTTTGAGCGCGTCGGCAACGCCCCCTCATCCCGACCTTCTCCCCGCACAGCGGGGAGAAGGAGAAACGATCAAATCAGATCACGTACTGCCGCAGCGGCGGGAAACCGTTGAAGCCGACCGACGAATAGGTCGCCGTGTAGGCGCCGGCGGCCTCGATCAGCACCTTGTCGCCGATGGCGAGCGTGACCGGCAGCGGGTAGGTGGTCTTCTCGTACATCACGTCGACCGAGTCGCAGGTCGGGCCGGCAATGATGCAGGGCAGCATCTCGTCGCGATCGTGGGTGGTGCGGATCGGATAGCGGATCGACTCGTCGATCGTCTCGGCGAGGCCGTGGAATTTGCCGATATCGAGATAGACCCAGCGCACCTCGTCCTCGGGATTGCGCTTGGCGATCAGTACGACCTCGGCCTCGATGACGCCGGCGTTGCCGACGAGGCCGCGGCCGGGCTCGACGATCGTCTCCGGCAACGCGTTGCCGAAATGCTTGCGCAGCGCGCGGAAGATCGCCTTGCCGTAGGACTCAAGCTTCGGCGTCTTGCGGACGTAGCGGGCCGGAAAGCCGCCGCCGAGATTGACCATCGACAGCGTGATGCCGCGCTCGGCGCAGCTGCGGAACACCGCTGCGGTGGAGGCAAGCGCCCGGTTCCAGGCTTCCACATTGTGCTGCTGAGAGCCGACGTGAAAGGACACGCCATGCGGCACAAGTCCGAGCTTGTGCGCATGCTCGAGGATGTCGGCCGCATAGGCCGGCTCGCAGCCGAATTTGCGCGATAGCGGCCATTCGGCGCCAGAGCCGTCGCAGACGATACGGCAGATGACACGGCTACCCGGCGCAGCACGGGCCACCTTTTCCACCTCGGCCTCGCAGTCGACGGCAAAGAGAGCGACACCGAGCGCAAACGCCGCCGCGATGTCGGCCTCCTTCTTGATCGTGTTGCCGTAGGAGATTCGATCGGGCGACGCGCCGGCGGCCAGTGCGGCATGCGTCTCGGCCAGCGAAGCGACGTCGAAGCAGCAGCCCAGGCTGGCGAGGAGTTGCAGGATCTCCGGCGCCGGATTGGCCTTCACGGCATAGAACACCTTGCTGTCAGGCAGCGCCTTGGCGAAGCTCAGATAGTTCTCGCGGACGACCGCGAGGTCGAGCACGAGGCAAGGTCCGTCTTGATTACGATGCTTGAGAAACTCGCGAATGCGCGCGGATGCGGTCATCAACCCCAACTCCCTGATCCGGCCGGCGGCGCTGCCGCCGAGGTGAACCTCCTGCAACGCTGGCTGCTCCGCACTATTGCGAAACGCCTGACGTCACCGTGATTGCTGCCTTGGTCCGGATGAGGGAGATCCCGTTCCGCACTGCTGGCAAAGAAGGACAAAGCCCTTTCGGTGTCCCCGGCATTCGCGCCGGCAGTAACCAAAAAAGCCCTTCCGTCGTTGCTTTAAGCCGCGTCGCCCGTTGAGAGCGGGCTATGCCGGTTTCGCCTCCGGCTGCCGGTCGCGGGTGCAAGGAAGTAGCGTCTCTTCCTTAGGCGGCTGTCCGGCCTCTTGTCCGGATGCCCACCGACCGACACACGGCCACAGGCACGTGCGAAATTGGGCGAGGTCCGAAATAATCTATTCCGGACAGAGTCGCAAGCGTTTTGGTCTTAACAAAGAGTCAATGAGCCGACTTCTGCACCGCGCGCGAGCGCGGCATGAAGCGCGGAGCAAGAGTCACTCGGTGGTGAACGGCTCGACGCGGTGCGCGGCGCGCAGAAACTGCACCATGATGGCAAGCCCGCACAGCATGAACAAACCATCGAGGATGTGCGCGCCAAGTGCGCCCAGTCCAGCGAGGCTCGCGATCGCCCAGCTGCCGGCGAACGCGGCGCCGAACACTTCGGCGCTGATCAGGATCGCCGCGCTGACCACGGTCAGCACGTTCAGCCACTGGATCCGCCGCCGGCGCTGGACCAAAGGGGTGTCGCTCATGAGGCGCAATTAGGCCCAATCCTGTGGCCGATGCAAGGCGAGGCGCAGCGGCAGGGTTGGCGCATTGACGGGCCGGCGGAATAGCGTGAGCGTCCGCCGGTCACTGGGAGGATCGCGATGGAGATGCGGGGATACGGACGAAGCGGCATGCGCCTGTCGGCGCTGGGCTTCGGCTGCGGGGCAGTCGGCGGCCTGATGGTGCGCGGCGAGCCACGCGATCAGGAGCGGGCCGTCGCCCGCGCGATCGAGGCCGGCGTGAATTATTTCGATACGGCGGTGCAGTATGGCGACGGCGAATCCGAAAAGAACCTCGGCCGCGTGCTGCAAAGCTTGAAGCCAGCCGGCGCGGTGGTCGGCACCAAGGTGCGACTGCCGCCCGCTGATGTCGGCCGGATCGGCGATGCAATCACCCGGTCGCTCGACGGAAGTCTGGCGCGGCTGCGGCTCGAGCGGGTCGATATCTTCCACCTGCATAACTCGATTACGGAGAGCGGCGGTGGGCCCGCGCTCTCGGTGCGCCAGGTGCTGGACGAGGTCGTGCCGGCCTTCGAGCGTCTGCGGCAGGCCGGCAAGATCCGCTTTCTCGGCCTCACCGCCGTCGGCGAAACGGCGGCCCTGCACCAGGTCATCGGCTCCGGCAAATTCGACAGCGCGCAGGTGGTCTACAACATGCTCAATCCATCGGCCGCTGCAGCGTTGCCGGCGAATTATCCGGCGCAGGATTATGAGCGGTTGTTCGATCGGACCCGCGCGGCCGGCACGGGAGTCATCGGCATCCGGGTGCTCGCCGGCGGCGCGCTGTCCGGCTCGGCGACGCGGCATCCGATTGCCAGCCCGCCACCGGCGCCGATCGGGTCGGCGCTGAGCTACGATGCCGATGTGGCGCGCGCCCGCCGTCTCCAGCCGCTGGTCGACGAGGGGTTTGCCGCAAGCCTCACCGAAGCGGCCACGCGGTTTGCTCTCTCCCAGCCCGCCATCGGCACGATCCTGGTTGGCATCGCAACGCCGGAGCAGTTTGAAGAGGCGCTCACGGCTGTGGAGAAAGGCCCGCTGCCCGTCGCCGCGCTCGACCGGTTGTCGGCGCTGCGGCAGGCCTTTGCCGGCGAGGTCCGCTGATTTTCCGCGTTAGCCGCGCGGGCGCCCGCGCCGAACCAGGACGGGGAGAGGCTTAAGCATGGGGCGACCTTCACGTTGACATTATTCGGCGATAAGAGCGCCGTCATTGCTCGGCCCCCGGCGCGGCGTCGGGATTCTCACCGGCGGACAGGCCGGCGGTTCCGGGCTGGATTTTTGTGGCTTGCGACACACCTTTGGCTGATGGCGATGGTGCAGCGAAAACAGATTTTGGCAGTCGCCGCCGCGGTGGCAGCGGCGGTCTTGGCGTTGCCAGCCGGCGCGCAGGCGCAGTTTTTCGGTGGCGGCTGGGGCTATCAGCCGTATCGGCCCGCGCCGCCATCGAACGGATTTTCGTTCCCGTTCTTCGGCCGCCCGCGCAGCTACGCGCCGCCCGCGGAGTCCTACCGCGCGCCGCCGCCGCGCAAGCTCGAGAACCCGCCGTCCAGCACCGTGGTCGTCGTCGGCGACTCGATGGCCGATTGGCTCGCCTACGGGCTCGAGGAAATCTACGCCGATAATCAGCAGATCGGCGTGACCCGCAACGTTCGCCAGTATTCCGGCCTCGTCCGCTATGAGCCGCGCAATGAGACGCTGCAGTGGCCGCAAGCCATCAAGGACGCGCTCGCGGCCGAGAAGCCAACCGCGATCGTGGTCATGCTGGGCTTGAACGACCGCACCGCGCTCCGCGAACGTGTCGCGCCGGCGAAGCCTGCGCAACAGCCGCAGGACGGAAAGCAAGACGGCAAACAAGACGACAAACAAGACGGAAAATCCACGCCGCCCGCCACGGCGGGGACGGAGCAGAAACCGGAAGAGCGCCCGGTCAACCCGCGGCATCCGGGCCCGAGCGTCGCTTACGAATTCCGCAGCGATCAATGGGCGCAGGCCTACAAGAAGCGTATCGACGAGATGATCACGGTGCTCAAGAGCAAAGGCGTGCCGGTGCTCTGGGTCGGCTTGCCCGCGATCCGCGGTCCGCGCGCCACTGCCGACATCAGCTACCTCGACGACCTTTATCACGCCGAAGCCGACAAGCTCGGCGTCACCTATGTGGACATCTGGGACGGATTCGTCGACGAGGACGGGCGCTACACGGTGCAGGGTCCGGATTTCGAAGGCCAGACTCGCCGGTTGCGCACCGGCGACGGCATCCATTTCACCAAATACGGCGCACTCAAGCTCGCGCATCTTGTCGATCAGGATCTGAGCCACATCCTGGCCAATCCCGCGGCCCCGGTGGCGCTGTCGGCGCCGCAGGCCGCGGCGCCGGCGAAGCCCGGCACCACGCGTCCCACAATTGGGCCGGTGCTGCCGCTGACTGCGCCGGGGGGCGGCGGTCAGATGATCAGCGGCGGCGAGGCCGGAGGCTTGTTGGGCGCCGGCGGCAATGCCGCGCCGCTTGCCTCGGAAAACCCGACGGTCAAGAACGCGCTGGTCCGCGGCGATCCGCTCGCGGCGCCGCCGGGACGCGCCGACAATTTCGCCTGGCCGCAGGGCGACGCCGCCGCGAACGCGGCACCGCCGGTGAATGCACCCGCGGCGCGTTGAAACGTCGGGTGTTATTTCGGCGGTGCGTCGTAGGGCGGCCGCTCCTTGTCGACCACATGCACGGTGAAAAAGCTTCAGCGACTGTGGTGGGTGCTCGCGCCATGCCGGTATCCACGGCGCGGCGCCGGATGATCACCGTGGCAACAGCGTGGAGCCCATCAGATATTTGTCGACCGCATGCGCCGCCTGGCGGCCTTCGCGGATTGCCCACACCACCAGCGACTGGCCGCGGCGCATGTCGCCCGCGGCAAATACCTTGTCGATCGACGTTTTGTAATCGTCGGTCGAAGCCGCG
>DASZWK010000370.1:0-22090 GCA_035546235.1 Xanthobacteraceae bacterium
GCCGCCATTCCGCGCCGATCATGTCGGCAGCCTGCTGCGCACCGCGTCTCTCAAAGATGCGCGGGAAAAGCGCAAGAACAACCAGATTTCCGCCGACACGCTCAGAGAAATCGAGGACCGCGAAATCGAGCAGGTCATCAAGAAGCAGGAGGGCGTTGGGCTGCATTCCGTCACCGATGGCGAGTACCGGCGCATCTCATGGAACTACGACTTTCTGGAAAATCTCCACAACGTCGAATCCTATATGGGCGAACGCAAGATCAAGTTTGCCGCCACCGGCCCGCAGCCGCGGCCGATCCTGTTGCGGGTCATCGGCAAGCTCGGCGGCTACACGCCGCACCCGATGATCGAACATTTCAAGTTCCTCAAAGCGCACACGCGGCAGACGCCGAAGCTGACCATTCCGTCGCCAACGTCGCTGCATTTTCGTTATGGCCGCGATGCCGTGCCGGAATCGATCTACCCGTCGATGGACGATTTCTATCGCGATCTCGGCGAAACCTACCGCAAGGCGGTGCGCGCCTTTGCGGATGCCGGATGCCGCTATCTGCAACTCGACGAGGTCAACCTCGCCTATCTGTGCGACCCCGCGTTGCGCAAGCAGATCAGCGACCGCGGCGAAGACCCCGCGGCGCTGCCAGGCATTTACGCCGGCATGATCAACGCGGCGATCTCCGATATCCCGTCCGACATGACCATCACCATGCACCTGTGCCGCGGCAATTTCCGCTCAAGCTTCGTCGCCTCGGGCGGCTACGAGCCGGTGGCGGAACTGCTGTTCAACAAGATCAACGTGCATGGCTATTTCATGGAGTATGACAGCGATCGCGCCGGCGGCTTCGAGCCGCTGCGCTTCGTGCCGAAAAACAAGACGGTCGTGCTCGGGCTGGTCACCACCAAGACCGGCACGCTGGAAAAGAAGGACGACATTAAAAGGCGCATCGAACAAGCCGCGAAATTCGTCGATATCGATCAGCTCTGCCTGTCGCCGCAATGCGGTTTCGCCTCGACCGAGGAGGGCAACGCCTTGGCCGAGGAAGACGAATGGGCAAAGCTGCGTATGATCGTCGAGATCGCCGATGAGGTGTGGGGACACTGACTGTCATCGTCCGCGAAGGCGGACGATCCAGTAATCGCGACAGAGGCCGGTGATTACTGGATGGCCCGCCTCCGCGGGCCATGACGTGAGGAAAAGGAGCAAACCAATGACTCAACGAACCAAGCCGCCGTTCCGCGCCGACCATGTCGGCAGCCTGCTGCGCCCCGCGGCGCTCAAAGCCGCGCGCCAGCGCCACGCCAAGGGTGAACTCGGAGCCGCCGAGCTGAAAGCGGTCGAAGACCGCGCCATCGAAGACATCATCAAAAAGCAGGAGGCTGTCGGTCTGCAATCGATCACCGATGGTGAATTCCGCCGCTCCTGGTGGCATCTCGACTTTCTGTGGGGGCTCGACGGCGTCGAGAAGCACGTCATGGACACCGGCATCGCCTTCGCCGCAGTGACGACGCGCAACGAAGGCATCAGGGTCACCGGCAAGATCGGCTTTTCCAGCCACCCGATGATCGAGCATTTCAAGTTTGTGAAAGCCCGCACGACGCGCACGCCGAAGATGACGGTTCCCGCGCCGTCCGCCATCTACGGTCGGCCAATCGGAACGCCGGTCGACAAGTCGGTTTATCCGAACAAAGAAAAAATGTTCGACGATCTCGGCCAAGCCTACAAAAAGGCCGTGCGGGCGTTCTACGACGCCGGCTGCCGGTACCTGCAGCTCGACGAGGTGTTCATCGCCATGCTGTGCGATCCGCATTACCGTCAGCAGATGAAGGACCGCGGCGACGATCCGGCTGCGCTCGGACCGCTCTACGGCGATCTCATCAACACGGCGATCTCGGATATTCCATCGGACATGACCGTGACGATGCATCTGTGCCGCGGCAACTATAAATCGACGTTCATGGGCACCGGCGGCTATGACGCCGAACAGGAAGTGCTGTTCGACAAGATCAAGGTGCATGGCTATTTCATGGAATATGACACGGCGCGCGCCGGCGGGTTCGAGCCGCTGCGCAAGCTGCAAAAGGGCCGCTGCGCCGTGCTCGGCCTGGTGACGACCAAGAGCGGCACGCTCGAATCCAAGGACGCGATCAAGCGCCGCATCGAGGAAGCCGCCAAGTTCACCGACCTCGACCAGCTCTGCCTGTCGCCGCAATGCGGTTTCGCCTCGACCGAGGAGGGCAACGTGCTCGCCGAGGAAGAGCAGTGGGCGAAGCTGCGCATGATTGGCGAGGTCGCGCGCGAAGTGTGGGGGAATTAACACACTTCGACCTCGTCATGGCCGGGCTTGTCCCGGCCATCCACGTCTTTAAGGTGCGGACAACGGAAAGACGTGGATGCCCGGCACAAGGCCGGGCATGACGCCGAATTTGGGAGCGAGAAGACTTTCATGCCGAATATTGTTTCCGGTAAGGTCGCCATCGTCACCGGGGCGGGGCGCGGCATCGGGCGCGGCATCGCGCTGTTGATGGCGCGAGAAGGCGCGCGCGTCGTCGTCTGCGACATCGGCGCGAGTCTCGAAGGCGCCGGCACCGATGTCGGACCGGCGCAAGCCGTCGTCGATGAGATCAAAACAGCGGGCGGCGAGGCGATCGCCTCAACGCTGTCGATCAGCGAGCCGGGCAACGCCGACAAGATCGTCAAATCGGCGCTCGACGCCTTCGGCCGGGTCGACATTCTGGTCAACAACGCCGGAATCCTGCGCGACCGTATCTTTCATCGCATGAGCTGGTCCGACTGGTCCGACGTGATCGCTGTGCACCTGCACGGCAGCTTCAACATGAGCCATGCCTGCGCGGTGCATTTCCGCGAGCAGAATTCCGGCAGCTTCATCCATATGACCTCGACCTCGGGCCTGGTCGGCAATTTCGGCCAAGCCAATTACATGGCGGCAAAGCTTGGCATCGTCGGCCTGTCGCGCGGCATCGCGCTCGACATGGCGCGCTTCAAGGTGCGCTCGAACTGCATCGCGCCGTTCGCCTGGACCCGCATGATCGACTCGATCCCGGCCGAGACCGAGGAAGAGAAACAGCGCGTCGCCCGCTTCCGCGAGATGACGCCGGAGAAAATCGCGCCGCTTGCGGTCTATCTCGGCTCCGACCGCGCCGAGGGCATTTCCGGGCAAATCTTTTCGGTGCGCAACAACGAGATTTATCTGTTCAACCAGATGCGGCCGATCCGCACCCTGCACCGCTCCGACGGCTGGACGCCGGAGAAGATCGACGCCCAGCTCAAGGGTGCGTTCGCTTCGTCGTTCACGCCGCTCGATCGCTCGACCGATGTGTTCTCGTGGGATCCGGTTTAAGGCTTGTCATGCCCAGCGCAGGCGGGGCATCCAGTAATCAGGAGAGGCCGAGAAAACCTCCGGATGCCGTGAGTACTGGATCATCCGCCTTCGCGGATGATGACAACGGAAGGGAAAAACCATGACCATCGTCTACGACAAGATCATGGCGCTCGAAATTCCGGCCGCCGAGCAGACCTACACGGCGAAGGATTGCATCCTCTACGCGCTCGGCGTCGGCCTGGGCCAGGACCCGATGAACGAGGACGAATTGGCCTTCGTCTATGAGAAAAACCTGAAGGTGCTGCCCACGATGGGCGCCGTGCTCGGCCATCCAGGATTCTGGATGCGCGACCGCGATACCGGCATCGACTGGGTGCGCATCGTCAACGGCGAGCAGGGCGTGCGTTTGCATCAGCCGCTCAAGGGACAGAACACCGTCGTCGGCAAGCAGCGCATCCTCGAAGTCGTCGACAAGGGCGCGGGCAAAGGCGCGCTGGTCTTCACCGAGCGCAAGGTGACCGACAAGGCGACCGGCGAGCCGATTGCGACGGTGACGCAGACCACGTTCTGCCGCGCCGACGGCGGGTTTGGCGGTCCGCCGCGAACCGCACCGGAGCCCCATCCGATCCCGTCGCGCGCTCCCGACGCGGTGTGCGATTTTACCACCCGCCCGGAGACGGCGCTGATCTATCGGCTGTCCGGCGACCGCAATCCGCTGCACGCCGAACCCGCCGTGGCGAAGCAGGCCGGCTATCCGCGGCCGATCATGCACGGGCTCGGCAATTTCGGCTTCGCCGGGCACGCGGTGCTGAAAACCATGTGCGGCTATGACCCGGCGAAGCTCATTGCGTTCGCCTGCCGCTTCACCGCGCCGGTGTTTCCGGGCGAGACGCTCCGCACCGAGATGTGGCGCGACGGCGCCGTGGTCAGCTTCCGCACGCGCGTGGTCGAACGCGACGCGATTGCCGTCAACAACGGCCGCGCCGAGGTCAAATCGTGAGCGAAAGCGCCGAGCTTGCGCCGATTCGCGAGGCGGTGCGCGCGCTCTGCGCTGATTTTCCCGGCGAATACTGGCGGGCGCTCGACCGCGAACGCGCCTATCCGGACAAGTTCGTTGCCGCGCTGACCAAGGCGGGCTTCCTCGCCGCGCTGATCCCCGAACAGTATGGCGGCAGCGGCCTGACGATGAGCGCCGCGGTCGCCATCATGGAAGAGATTCAGGCGGCGGGCTGCAACGGCGCCGCCTGCCATGCCCAGATGTACACGATGGGCACGCTGCTGCGGCACGGCAGCGCCGAACAGAAGGCGCGCTACTTGCCCGGCATTGCGCGCGGCGAACTGCGGCTCCAGGCGTTCGGCGTCACCGAGCCAAGCTCCGGCACCGATACGCTCAGCCTGCGCACCACGGCGGTGCGCGACGGCGATTGTTACGTGATCAATGGCCAGAAAATCTGGACGTCTCGGGCGGAGCATTCGGATCTCATGCTCCTATTGGCGCGCACGACGCCGCGGCCCCCTCCCAACCCTCCCCCGCTTGCGGGGGAGGGAAGAGTGGGGGCATCGCGCACCGCGGGCCTGTCGGTCTTTCTGGTCGATATGCGCGAGGCCAAGGAGCACGGCCTCACCATTCGGCCGATCCGCACCATGATGAACCACGCCACCACCGAAGTGTTCTTCGAGAACATGCGGGTGCCGGCGGAAAATCTGATCGGCAACGAAGGCGAAGGATTTCGCTACATCCTCTCGGGCATGAACGCCGAGCGCATCCTCATCGCCGCCGAATGTGTCGGCGATGCCAAATGGTTCATCAACAAGGCCACCGCCTATGCGGGCGAGCGCGTCGTGTTCGACCGGCCGATCGGACAGAACCAGGGCGTCCAGTTCCCGATCGCCCGCTCCTACATCAATATGCGCGCCGCCGAATTGATGGTGCGCGAGGCCGCTTCTCTGTACGAGGCGGGCGAGGACTGCGGCGCCGAGGCCAATATGGCCAAGCACCTCGCCGCCGAATGTTCATGGGCCGCCGCCGACATGTGCCTGCAGACCCACGGCGGCTTCGGCTTCGCCGAGGAATTCGACATCGAACGCAAATTCCGCGAGACGCGGCTCTATACGGTGGCGCCGATCTCGACCAATCTGGTGCTGTCCTACGTCGCCGAGCATGTGCTCGGGCTGCCGAGGTCGTATTAACGGGTGTCATGCCCGCGAAGGCGGGCATCCAGTAATCACGGGCATACCGGTGATGTATTCGCTGTGCCACACTCCATCATCACGGAATACTGGATCATCCGCCTTCGCGGATGATGACAAAGAGACATGACTCTCCCCCTCTCCGGCCTCCTTGTCGTCTCGCTCGAACAGGCTGTCGCGGCGCCGATGTGTACGTGCCGGCTGGCGGATGCGGGCGCGCGGGTGATCAAGGTTGAGCGGCCGGAAGGCGATTTCGGCCGCTACTACGATCGACTCGTCCACGGCGAGTGCAGCTATTTTGTCTGGCTCAACCGCGGCAAGGAATCGGTCGTGCTCGACCTCGCCAAGCCGGACGACAAGGCGCTGTTCGGAGCGTTAATCGCGCGCGCCGATGTGTTCGTGCAGAACCTGAAACCCGGCGCGGCCGAAAAGCTCGGCTTCGGCGTCTCGCGGCTGCGGCGTGAAAATCCGCGGCTCATCTGCTGCTCGATCACCGGCTACGGCGAGAGCGGCCCCTACGCGATGCGCAAAGCCTACGACATGCTGATTCAGGCCGAATCCGGTCTTGCCTCGATCACCGGAACGGTCGAGCCGTCGCGGGTCGGCGTCTCGGTCTGCGATATCGCTTCGGGCATGAACGCCTACGAGGCCGTGCTCGAAGCGCTGATCGCACGCGGCCGCACAGGCGTTGGCGCCGAGCTTTCGATCTGCATGTTCGACGCCATGGCGGACTGGATGGCGGTGCCGCTGCTGCAACAGGAGGCGGGCGCGCCGCCACGCCGCGTCGGTCTCGCCCACACCTCGATCGCGCCCTACGGGGCGTTCCGCAGCCATGACGGCATCGACATTTTGATTTCCATCCAGAGCGATCGCGAATGGCGCATCCTGGCCGAAAAGGTTCTGGGTGATGCTGCACTTGCGGCCGATCCGGCGTTCGCCACCAATGTCGAACGGGTGAAACGCCGGGGCGAAACGGACGGCAGCGTTGCCGCCGTCTTTGGCGCGCTCGACGCCGCCGCGCTCGAGGAGAAACTCGCGGCCGCCGACATCGCCTTCGCGCGGGTCAACAGTCCGGCCGATCTGGGACATCATCCGCATCTGCGCCGTATCACCGTCGGAACGCCGAGCGGGCCGGTATCGTATCCGGCGCCGGCCGAACAACGTGCTTCGGCGTCGCGGCGCTATGGACCTGTGCCGGCGCTCGGCGAGCACACCGAAAAGGTGCGCGCGGAGTTTTTGTCGTTCGCCACCAATGCTACAACGCTTGAACCGTCACCCTGAGGTGCGAGCGTAGCGAACCTCGAAGGGCGACGGCCGAGGCGCCCGGGCCGTGCATCCTTCGAGGGCCGCTTCGCGGCCACCTCAGGATGACGGAATTGGTTGGGAGGAGTTTCATGGACATCGGTTTTATCGGCCTCGGCAACATGGGCGCCCATATGGCGCGGCGGCTGGTCGAGGCCGGGCACAAGGTCATCGTCTACGATGTTCGCCAGGAGGCGATCGGCAATATCGCGGCGCTCGGCGCCGTGGCGGCGCGCTCGCCCAAGGAAGTCGCCGACGCCGCCGAGACCGTCATGGTGAGCCTGCCGACGCCCGACATCGTGCTCAAGGTAGCGACCGGTCCGGATGGCGTGATCGAAGGCAAGCGCGTGCGGCGCTTCGTCGATCTGTCGACCACCGGCTCGGTGATGGCCCAGCGCGTTTTTAAACTGCTGGCAACAAAAAACATCGTCCAGATCGATGCGCCGGTCAGCGGCGGCGTGCGCGGCGCCGCCAAGGGCACGGTCGCCGTCATGGCGTCCGGGCCGCGCGCCGAGGTCGAGGCCGTCGAACCTGCGCTGAAAGTGATCGGCAAGTTTTTCTACATCGGCGAGAAATCCGGCGCCGGGCAGACCATGAAGCTCTGCAATAACGTTCTGTCCGCCGCCGCGACCGTGGCGACATCGGAATCTTTCGTCACCGGCGTCAAGGCCGGACTCGATCCGCGCACGATGGTCGATGTCATCAACGCCAGTTCGGGACGCAGCACCGCGACCGAGCAGAAATTCCCCGAAACGGTCATTCCGCGCACCTTCAATCAGGGCTTCACCGCGGGTTTGATGCTCAAGGACGTGAATCTGTTCATCTCGGAAGCGAAAGCACTGGGCGTGCCGGTCGAGGCCATCGAGACCGTGGCCGCTTTGCTCAAGCTCACGTGCGACGAACTTGGGTCGGACAGTGACATTACCGAGGTCATCAAGCCGATCGAAAAGCGCGCCGGCGTCGAGGTTCGCGCCCCCAAGGCGTGATCATGCGTCGCGCATATCGGCACAGAGTTGTGTTTGTTTTGTCATGACGACGCCCCGTCTCGACGACTTTCGCCGCATCGCCGTGAAAGTCGGATCTTCGCTGCTCGTCGATTCGCAGGCCGGTCGGCTCAACGAGTCCTGGCTCGCTTCGCTGGTGGCTGACCTCGCCGCCCTGCACAGCGACGGGCGCGACATTCTGGTGGTTTCGTCGGGCGCGATCGCGCTCGGCCGCGCCGTGCTCAAGCTGCCGGCGGGACCGCTGCGGCTTGAGGACAGCCAAGCCGCGGCGGCGGTCGGCCAGATCGAACTGGCACGCCGATGGACTGCGGCGCTGTCACGGCACGGCATCACCGGCGGACAGGTGCTGGTAACGCTCGGCGATACCGAGGAGCGGCGGCGCTACCTTAATGCGCGCTCGACCATCGACAAGCTTCTGGAATGGCGCGCGGTACCGGTCATCAACGAGAACGACACCGTGGCAACCAGCGAAATTCGCTATGGTGACAATGACCGCTTGGGCGCGCGCGTCGCCACCATGATGAGCGCCGATCTGCTGGTGCTGCTGTCCGATGTGGACGGCCTCTACGACGCGCCGCCCGGAACAACAGACTCGGCGCACTTGGTGCCATATGTCGAGCGCGTCACGCCGGCGATCGAAGCCATGGCGGGTGCCGCAGGATCGGAATTGTCGCGCGGCGGCATGCAGACGAAAATCGAGGCCGCGAAAATCGCCACCGGGGCCGGCACCCATATGCTGATCGCCTCCGGCCGGGTCGAGCACCCTTTGCGCGCCGTTGCCGAAGGCGCGCGCTGCACCTGGTTCATGGCCGCCGACAATCCCGTCACCGCGCGCAAAAAATGGATTGCCGGCTCGCTCGAGCCCAAAGGCACGCTCACCATCGATGCGGGCGCCGTGGCGGCGCTGCGGCGCGGCAACAGCTTGCTGCCGGTCGGCGTCGTTCGGATCGATGGCGCCTTCGAGCGCGGCGACGCGGTGATCATCCGCGGCCCTGAGGGCGCGGAGGTCGGCCGCGGTCTTAGCGCCTATGACGCTACCGATGCGCAAAAAATTCGCGGCCGTTCATCCGCCGCTATCGCATCGATTCTTGGTTACAGTGGACGCGCCGAGATGATCCATCGCGACAACCTGATTGTCGGACGCGAGTGACGCCGCGCGGCGAGGTTTAACGTTGGCGCTTTCGGCGCTCCTCGCGCTACGATCGAGCTGCACCGCCGGGTCATTGGACAAACAAAAAGGCCGAGCGCACTTGCCCCCGCGGGGACCTGCGCGCCCGGCCACGCGCCAGACACCACACTGATGCACAACTCACTTGCGAGCACTCAATGCGACGTCGATTGGTTGGTTCCGCCGGACGAGCGCGCCGTGATCTGACATGGTTAAAAAGAAGAACCCCGACCGCAAAAACGGCCGGGGTTCGACGCCGGGTGATTGAGGGTGAGGGGCTGGGGGGCTTCGCCCGGCGCTTCACACTCAACGTTGCCTTTGACGCCTTGTTCCGGTCGCGACTGCAAATTTTTTTGTTCCCGCCAATAATTGTTTGGTTCGGGAACCTGGCCGGCGGTGGCATCCAAAAGACCGCCCTGGCCTGACCCGGATCGAGGTGCCGGCAAGTTCCACCGGGATTTTCACTTTCTCTCCGCTCGGCATGATGACGTAGCGCGAAGATACGCGAAGGTTGCCCCGGTCGCCGCCACGGCCTTCCACCACATAGACGGTGCCTGCCGGCAGACGTTTCGGAAGCGCGCGCGGTTGACGGTCCATTGACAGGCCCATGACACCCTCCAGGTTGTGGTCGTCTCGAAAACCGACGCCGGTACCGCAGTGTTCCAGGGAATCCGTGACGGGCGTGCGAATGCTGTGGGTTACAGTGGATAACTGCTCCGCTCCGGGCCGCCTCGCCGGGGGCCGTCAAACATGTTAGAAAACGGCGAATGCGAGACGGATCAAGGCCATGAACGCTCCGCTCAAGGCGATTCCGAGCGCCGGGAACCTCCAGGCCGCCATGGGCGCCATCGGACGGGAGGCGCGCGCCGCAGCGCGCCAGCTGGCGCTTGCCGGGGCCGCCCAAAAGAACCGGGCGCTTGCCGCCATGGCAAAATCCATCCGCGCCTCACGCGGCGCGATCCTGGCTGCCAACGCTGAGGATGTGGCCGAAGCAAAGGTCTCCGGGGCGAGTCCCGCATTCCTCGACCGATTGACGCTCACTGCCGGTTCCATAGAAGCCATGGCGGCCGGCATTGAGACGATCCGCCGTTTGAAGGACCCCGTCGGCAGCGTCCTGGCCAATTGGCGCCGGCCCAACGGCATGCGAATTGAGCGGGTGCGCGTGCCGCTCGGCGTCGTCGGCGTGATCTATGAGAGCCGGCCGAATGTCACCGCGGACGCGGGTGCCCTGTGTCTGAAAGCCGGCAACGCCGCCATCCTGCGCGGCGGATCCGAGAGCTTCCGCTCATCGCGGGCGATCCATGCGGCGCTGACTGCGGGTCTCGTCGAAGCCGGATTGCCCGCGACAGCGATCTCGCTCGTGCCGACGCGCGACCGCGAGGCCGTCGGTATGATGCTTGCCGGCCTCGACGGCGCCATTGATGTCCTCGTCCCGCGCGGCGGCAAGAGCCTGGTCGGCCGCGTCCAGACCGAGGCACGCGTGCCGGTCTTTGCCCATCTGGAGGGCGTTTGCCACGTCTACGTCGATCGCAAGGCCAAACTGCCGATGGCCAAGGCCATCGTGCTCAACGCCAAGATGCGCCGGACCGGGGTATGCGGTGCGGCCGAAACGTTGCTGGTCGATCGCGCCGCCGCCGCGAAGCTGCTCAAGCCGCTCATCGCAATGCTGATCGATGCCGGCTGCGAGGTTCGCGGCGACGCGGCCGTCCAGGCCGCGGACACGCGGGTGAAAGCCGCAACCGAAGCGGACTGGAGCGCCGAATACCTGGACGCCATCATCACGGCGGGCGTCGTCGACGGCCTCGATGCCGCCATCGACCACATTGAGCGCTATGGCTCACACCACACCGACGCAATCGTGACGGAGGATCGGCAAGCCGCGGAGAAATTCCTGCGCGAAGTCGATTCGGCGATCGTGCTCCATAACGCATCGACCCAGTTTGCCGATGGCGGCGAGTTCGGCTTTGGCGCCGAGATCGGGATCGCCACCGGCCGCCTGCATGCGCGCGGCCCCGTGGGTGTTGAACAGCTGACGACTTTCAAATACCGCATTCGCGGCAGCGGCCAAACGCGGCCGTAGGTGGTGTTTCGCCCGATCCGAGAGGATGAAAATCGGCGGGCGATGCGTGGGAGGGGCGTTTCCGACGGGCATGAGGTGGGACTTTCCTAGCGCGCGCTCGCCTGCAGCGCGAGCGCGGGTGGTGTTGCCGCCCTATGCGCCCGGCATGCGGATCGGCCTGTTTGGCGGAACATTCGATCCGCCCCATGCGGCCCATCGGGCGGCGTGTCTCCTGGCAATGCATCGCCTGGGGCTCGACCGCGTTTGGTGGCTCGTGACGCCGGGCAATCCACTCAAGGATACGCGCGGCCTCGCACCGCTCGGCGAACGTATCGCCGCCGCCCGCGCCCTGGCCCATCATCCGTATATCAACGTGACCGATTTCGAAGCCCAGTTGGGCACGCACTACACCTTCGAAACGGTGTCCTACCTGGTCCGCCGCTGCCGCGGCGTACACTTTGTCTGGATCATGGGCGCCGACAATTTGCGCAGCTTCCACCGTTGGCAACGGTGGCGAGACATCGCCGCACTGGTACCGATCGCAATCGTCGATCGGCTTGGTCCGAGCCTTTACGCCACCGCGAGCGCGGCCGGCCAGACGTTTGCGCGCGCGCGCATCCCCGAGGCAGCCGCGAGGGCTCTGCCGGAACGAAAACCACCGGCATGGATTTATTTGCATGGCCTCAAATCGCCGTTGTCGTCGACCGCGCTGCGCGCGGCGCGGGGACACTCGGGGGGCGGCAATGTGAAGCTTCCTTGAAGCAATCCGGTTGAAACCATTAACTGAGCATGCCTATCTTAAGGGTATTCCGGATTCGGTGATCCGGCCTCAGTAAAGGAGCGAAAGGATCAGGACCCCTGTCTCACCCTGCCACTGTTTGGGCCGACCGTCGCGTGCCCGAAGCGGTCTCCAGAATGCGTGCTGACGCCGAGGAGATTCTCCGTCTGGTTCTCGCGCGCCTCGACGATATGAAGGCCGAGGACATCCTCACCATCGATTTGCGCAACAAATCTTCGATCGGCGACTACATGGTCGTGTCGTGCGGGCGTTCGCAACGTCACGTCGGGTCGGTTGCCGATCGGATCGTCGAAGATCTGCACAAAGCCGGCATCGCGGCACGCGTCGAGGGTATGCCGCATTGCGACTGGGTGCTGATCGACGCGGGTGCGGTCATCGTCCACGTGTTTCGGCCGGAGGTCCGCGCCTTCTATAATCTGGAAGGTATGTGGACGACCGGCCGCGCGGCGAAACGCGCGAGTTAGCCGGCACGCGACGTTGGATCGTGCCGGCGCGGGTCCGGCGCGTGCGCGCAGTTATATAAATGGTCGCATTTTCTTCGGAAAACCGGGGGCCACTTTTCCGGAAAATGCTCTGAAGGCGACGGAAAGGTCGCATGCGCCTCGTCGTCATCGCCGTTGGCCGACTTAAAGCGGGCCCCGAACGCGAGCTCGCCGAGGCCTATCGGAAGCGCGCGCAAGCAACAGGACGCGCACTCGGCCTGCGCGACGTTGAGATTGTTGAAATCCGTGAAAGCCGGGCTCAGGACGCCGAACGGCGCCGCGTGGAAGAAGCGATCGCCATCGTCAATGTGGTTCCCGACCGGGCGATTATCGCCATCCTGGACGAGCGCGGCGAGAACCTCGATAGCGCGAACTTGGCGGGACTGCTGCAAGCGTGGCGTGCCCAAGATCCTCCGGCGGTCTGTTTCGTCGTCGGCGCCGCCGACGGACTGGCCCAAAGCCTGAAAGACCGGGCTAAGCTCAGGCTTGCCTTCGGGACCGCCACCTGGCCGCACCAGCTCGTTCGCATCATGCTGCTGGAGCAGATTTACCGCGCCGCGAGCATCATCGCGGGCCACCCGTACCACCGGGCGTGACTGCCCTTAATTCTTCTTAATCCGGTCTCACTGATTTGTGACGTTGGCGCCGGGGCGGCGTCTTATTCTGGTCGAACCACTGCTTTTTCTTGCCATCCTGAGGGCGGCAGTTACCGTGAAAAGCATGATTCTCCGACGGTCGCGCCCAACCGATCCGCGCCTGGTTCTGGGCTCGGCCTTGGCTTTGGCGCTGCCGTTCGGCGCCAATTTGGTCGCTTTCGCACAATCGCCCGTTACCCAGGTTCCCCTACGCTCGACCCTTCCCTCAGCGACCGCACCCTCCGCCGACGATGCGATCAGGCAGCATGATCAGGAGCTCGACTCGGTTCGAAGCCTGCAGCGCCAATCGGTGGACAGCCAAGCCAAGCTCAGGCTGCAGATCGAGGCCCTCAGCGAAGACCGGCGGGGGCTTAACCAGCAGCTTATCGAATCGGCGGCGGCGGTCCGCGATGTCGAGGCAAAGATCGATGACGCGCAGTCGCGGTTGCAGTCGCTCGATGCGCGCGAACAGGTCTTTCAGAAATCGCTCGACGAGCGGCGCTCGGCGATTATCGAGATTCTGGCGGCCCTGCAGCGCGTCGGGCAACGGCCACCCCCGGCATTGCTGGTACGGCCGGAGGATGCCCTGAAAGCATTACGCACCGCGATCACGCTCGGGGCGGTCGTGCCGGACATGCGCGCGGAAGCCGATGCTATCGCCGGCGACCTCGCCGAGCTGTCTCGGGTGCGCAAGGACATCGTCAGCGAGCGTGCGACATTGTCGCAAAATCTCGACCGGCTCGCGAACGAGCAGCTCCGCTTGAACATGCTGATCGACGCGCGGCAGAAAAAGCAGGCCACCACCGAACAGGCGCTCGACACCGAACGGCAGCATGCCGTTGATCTGTCGCACCAGGTGGACAACCTCAAAGATCTCATCGCCAAGCTCGAGGCGAGTCTCACTCCGGCGACCCGCGCGGCGCGCGACTCGGCGCGCGGCATCGAAGCCGATTCGACCCGGCCAAAGCTCGCGGCGCTCGGCGATCCGGGCCGTCTGGCTCCGGCGATCGCTTTTGCAAACGCCCGCGGTCATCTGCGACTACCCGTCAACGGCGTGCCGATTCGCGCGTTTGGCGCTTCCGATGGGGTCGGCGGAACTCAAAAGGGCCTTTCGATAGCCACACATGCGGGCGCACAAATTACCGCGCCATGCGACGGTTGGGTGGTTTACGCCGGGCCATTTCGCAGCTATGGGCAACTCTTGATCCTCAATGCCGGCGGCGGTTATCATGTGCTGTTAGCGGGGATGGAGCGGATATCCGTCGATCTCGGACAGTTCGTGCTGACCGGAGAACCCGTAGCGGTGATGGGTGGCCAAGCGCAGTTGTCGGCCGCCGTCGCAATCGGCTCTAAAAAACCTGCTCTCTATGTGGAGTTCCGCAAGGACGGCACTCCCATTGATCCCAGCCCTTGGTGGGCGACAAACGAAGGCGAAAAGGCTCGCGGATGATGCGCAAGACCCCTCTGATCCTCCTCAGTGCACTGGCCGGCGCCGCGGTCACATTACTGGCAGTCCAGCCGCACTCGCTGCCGATCGGCTCGAGCGCCAAAGCGGCGGCATCGGATACCTACCGGCAGCTCAACCTGTTCGGCGACGTATTCGAGCGCGTTCGCGCCGATTATGTCGATAAGCCGGACGATACCAAGCTGATCGAGTCGGCGATCAACGGCATGCTGACCGGGCTCGATCCGCATTCGAGCTACATGGATCCGAAGAGCTTCCGTGACATGCAGGTGCAGACGCGCGGCGAGTTCGGCGGTCTCGGCATCGAGGTCACCATGGAGGACGGGCTGATCAAGGTGGTGGCGCCGATCGACGACACCCCGGCCGCCAAGGCGGGCGTGATGGCAAACGACATCATCACCATGCTCGACGACGACGCCGTGCAGGGCATGACCCTCAATCAGGCCGTCGATAAAATGCGTGGGCCGGTCAACACCAAGATCAAGCTGACGATCGCGCGCAAGGGCGCGACCAAGCCGGTTGTGCTGTCGATCACCCGCGATGTGATCCGCGTGAAATCGGTGCGCTGGCACCCCGAGGGCAGCGATGTCGGCTACATCCGCATCACGCAGTTCAACGAACAGACCACCGACGGACTGAAGCAGGCCCTGGCCGACCTGAAGAACAAGCTCGGCAGCGACAAGATCAAGGGCTACGTCCTCGATCTGCGTAACAATCCGGGCGGCCTGCTCGACCAGGCGATTTCGGTGTCGAATGCCTTCCTCGATAAGGGCGAAATCGTCTCGACGCGCGGCCGCAACTCCGACGAGACACAGCGCTTCAACGCCCGGCCGGGCGGCGAGCTCACCGGCGAGAAGCCGCTGATCGTGCTGGTCAACGGCGGCTCGGCGTCGGCCTCCGAAATCGTTGCGGGTGCGCTGCAGGACCACAAGCGCGCAACGCTCGTCGGCACGCGATCATTCGGCAAGGGATCGGTGCAGACGATCATTCCGCTCGGCGCCGGCAACGGCGCGCTGCGGCTGACAACGGCGCGCTACTACACGCCGTCCGGCCGCACCATCCAGGCCAAGGGCATCGTCCCCGACATCCAGGTCATGCAGGACGTGCCCAACGAGCTCAAGGGTGAGACCGACTCCAAAGGCGAGGCATCGCTGCCGGGCCATCTCTCGGCCGCGGGACAGGAACAGTCCGGTTCGCAGTCCTACGTGCCGCCGGATGAGAAGAACGACAAGGCGCTCCAGCAGGCGATCGATCTGCTGCGCGGCACGGCGACCAATGCGGCTTTCCCGCCGAATCCGAAGGCTCCCGTGCCGAATTAGGGGTACCTGAATTCTCCAATCTCTTTATTGGGGCGGCCAATGGCCGCCCCAAATCTTTTTCGCCGCCAGAATCCAGCGAGGAGCCCTCGGGACATACGAAATGGTCCTGACGGGCTTGCTGTTGGGCCGTCGTGATAGACTCTGTTCCGTGATTCGCGCGTGAGCGATCCACGAGGAAGGGCGATGGCGACGGATGATTTGAGCGCCCCGCTGGGCCAGCACCGCAGGAAGCGCCGCGCCGCCATCCGCCTCCCCGTCCCCCAGATCGTTGCCGGGGTGCTGGCGCTTTTCCTCGCGATTTTTGTCGTCTGGGTGGTCATGGGCGACAACCCGTTCGGCGGTGAGCCAGTGGCGGTCGTTCCGATCCAATCGCAAGCCGGAGCGCCAGCAAAGGCCGCGGGCGGCGAGAAAAACCAGCCCGTGGCTGTCGCCAAGCCGCCCGCACCCGGCGAGCCCGGCCGGTCTGATGGTCCGGGCCGAGGCCCGCCCGCCGCAGCCCAAGGCAAGGAGGCGATCCCGCCCGGATCGACCACGGTCAATATCATCAACGGTACGACGGGCACCCGCCAGGAAGTGGTGATTCCGGCCCCCGGCGGCAGTCTGGCGCCGCCGCTGGGTCCCAAAATCGATCCGAAATTCCTCGAAATGACGCCGCTTGGACCGCTGCCGAAAATCGCTGCGGACGGCGTGCGGCCGGCAGACGCCTTCGCCCAGCCGGTGACGCCCATCCCCGGCAAACCTGACGCTGTCCGGGTTGCCCTCATCATCGAAGGCCTTGGGGTCAGCGCTAAAGACACCGCCGAGGCGATCGCCAAGCTGCCAGGCGCGGTAACCCTTGCTTTCGTGCCCTACGGCAGCGATGCCGGGCTGGCTGGACGTGCGCGCGCCGCGGGCCACGAAATCCTGCTCGAGGTGCCGATGGAGCCGTTTGATTATCCCGACAACGATCCGGGCCCACAGACGCTGCTCACGTCGCTTGCCCCGCAGCAGAACGTTGATCGGTTGCACTGGCTGATGGCCCGGTTCCAGGGCTATGTGGGGCTCATCAGCATGATGGGCGCGCGATTCACCGCCTCCGAACAGGCCTTCGCCCCGGTGCTGCAAGAGGCCGAAAAGCGCGGGCTGATATTTGTCGACAACGGCTCCAACCCCCGGAGCGTTGCTGGACGCGTCGCGGGCGCCAACAATCTGCCTTTTGCCAAGGCCGATGTAACGATCGATGCCGTCCCTACGGCGGACGAAATCGACCACGCGCTCGCCGGATTGGAGATGGCCGCCCGCCAGCATCGCTTGGCCGTCGGCGTTGCGTCGGCTTTGCCCGTATCCATTGCGCACATCGCCAAATGGGCAAAATCGGCCGCGAGTCGCGGCGTGCTCTTGGTACCGATCACGGCGGCGGTAACGAAAGAGAAGCAATCCTGACAACGGCGGACGGTCCACACACGTCCGTCTATGATCCGTCGTCCGGCCCCTATACTCTGCCGTCCGCAATGTCCTTCGAAACCCTGCCCTATCGCCCGTGCGTCGGCATCATGGTGCTCAACCGCGCCGGCTATGCTTTCATCGGCCGCCGGATCGATGGTCCCGAACACATCGATGAGGCACACCTCTGGCAGATGCCGCAAGGCGGCATCGACCGAGGCGAAGAGCCGTGGCGGGCGGCGTTGCGTGAACTGCGCGAGGAAACCAGCATCTCTTCGGTCGAACGGCTTGGCGAAGTCGGCGACTGGCTCACCTACGACATTCCGCCCGAAATCCTGGGCCAAGCCTGGAAGGGGAAATACCGCGGTCAAACGCAAAAATGGTTTGCGGTGCGTTTTACCGGCGAGGAAACGGAAATCGACGTCGAGCATCCGGACGGCGCCCATCAGGCGGAGTTCTCCGGTTGGCGCTGGGAGCCGATGCAAAATGTTCCGGGACTCGTGGTGCCCTTCAAGCGGCAAGTCTACGAGCGCGTCGTGAAGGAATTCGCGATATTCGCGCGGCTTTAGGAATAGCCCGCGGTGTTATTGCGCCAGCGCCGCCTGCAACGATTTGAGTTGATCGAGGCGGCGCACGAGCCGGTCGCGCTCCGCCTCTTCGGCATCGGCGACATCTTCCTCGGTATCCTTGATCTCTTCGGCCAACACCGCGGTATCGTAATCTTCGCGGGGCACGGCCCGATCGGCCAGAATGGTCAGCCCGGCAGGACTGACTTCGGCGAAGCCGCCGACGACAACGACCCGCTCGCGCGCGCCGCCGTTGAAGATCGTCACGATCCCAGGCCGGAGCGCGGTGACCAGCGGCGCATGTCCGGCCAAGATGCCCATGTCGCCTTCGGCGCCGGGCAAATCGACCTGATCGACGTCGCCTGAGAACAGCACGCGCTCAGGCGAGACAAATTCGAAATGAAGCGCGGCCATGCTGATTACACCGGCTAATTACGCCGCCTCGGCGGCGAGTTTCTTGCCCTTCTCGACGGCCTCGTCGATGGTGCCGACCATGTAGAAGGCAGCCTCCGGCAGATGATCGTATTTGCCGTCGACCAGGCCCTTGAAGCCATTGATCGTGTCCTGAAGGTCGACCAGCTTGCCGGGCGAACCGGTGAACACTTCGGCGACATGGAACGGCTGTGACAGGAAGCGCTCGATCTTGCGGGCGCGCGCCACCGTGAGCTTGTCCTCTTCGGAAAGTTCGTCCATGCCCAAGATGGCGATGATGTCCTGCAGCGCCTTGTAGCGTTGCAGGACCTGCTGCACCTGCCGGGCGACGTTGTAGTGCTCCTCGCCCACGATCATCGGCGACAGCATGCGCGACGTCGAATCAAGCGGATCGACAGCCGGATAGATGCCCTTGGCGGCGATATCGCGTGACAGCACCGTCGTGGCGTCGAGATGCGCAAACGAAGTCGCCGGCGCCGGATCGGTGAGGTCGTCGGCCGGCACATAGATCGCCTGCACCGATGTCACCGAGCCTTTGGTGGTCGTGGTGATGCGCTCCTGCAGCGCACCCATGTCGGTCGCGAGCGTCGGCTGATAGCCCACTGCCGACGGGATGCGTCCGAGCAAAGCCGAGACTTCCGAGCCGGCTTGTGTGAAGCGAAAGATGTTGTCGACGAAGAACAGCACGTCCTGACCCTGGTCACGGAAATATTCGGCGACCGTCAGGCCCGTGAGGCCGACCCGGGCGCGGGCGCCGGGCGGTTCGTTCATCTGCCCATACACCAGCGCGCATTTGGAGCCTTCGACCGAGCCTTCTTTGGGGTCCTTGTTGACCTTGGAGTCGATCATCTCGTGATAGAGGTCGTTGCCCTCGCGGGTGCGCTCACCCACGCCGGCAAATACCGAATAGCCGCCGTGCGCCTTGGCGACGTTGTTGATCAATTCCATGATCAACACCGTCTTGCCGACGCCGGCGCCGCCGAACAGGCCGATCTTGCCACCCTTGGCGTAGGGAGCGAGCAGATCGACGACCTTGATGCCGGTGACCAGAATGGCGGCCTCGGTGGACTGGTCGGTGTAAGCCGGTGCCTCCTGATGGATCGACCGCAAACCCTCGCCCTTGACCGGGCCCGCTTCATCGACCGGCTCACCGATCACATTGATGATGCGGCCGAGGAGCCCGACCCCGACCGGCACCGAAATCGGCGCCCCAGTGTCCGTTACTTCCTGCCCGCGCACCAATCCTTCGCTGGTGTCCATGGCGACGGTACGCACCGTGTTTTCGCCAAGCTGCTGCGCAACCTCCAGCACCAGACGGCGGCCCTGGTTCTGCGTTTCCAGCGCGTTGAGAATCGGCGGCAAGTCGGCGTCGAAATGGACGTCGATGACCGGGCCGATGACTTGGGTGATGTGTCCGACTGCTTTAGCCATAAGAGTCCCTGCCTTTACGGGCGCAACACTCAGAGCGCCTCAGCTCCAGAGATAATTTCGATCAGTTCCTTGGTAATCATCGCCTGCCGCGTGCGGTTGTAGGTGAGCGTCTGGCGGCGGATCATGTCGCCCGCATTGCGGGTTGCGTTATCCATGGCGGACATTTGCGCGCCGTAGAACGAAGCCGAATTTTCCAGCAAAGCGCGAAAGATTTGCACGGCAATGTTCCGCGGCAGGAGTTCGTGCAGAATATCCTCTGCTTCCGGCTCGAACTCGTAAACCGCACCGTCCAGACCCTCGGCCACCTTGGAGTCGAAAACCGGCGGGATGATTTGTTGCGCGGTCGGAATCTGCGCGATCACCGAGCGGAAACGTGAGAAGAACAGCGTGCAGATATCGAACTCGAAATTGTTAAAACGCGCGATGACCTTCTCGGCGATCATCTCGGCGTGCGAAAACTGCAGCGTCCGCGCCGCGCGCAGATCGACCATCTCGATGATCTGCTTGCTGTAGAGTCGACGCAGCTGATCGTAACCCTTGCGTCCGACGCAGAAGAATTTGACTTCTTTGCCTTCGGCCATCAGTGCCGTCGCGCGCTCGCGGGCAAGCCGCACGATCGCGGTATTGAATGGGCCGCACAGCCCACGTTCCGCAGTGCAGACCAACAGCAAATGCACACTGTCGCTGCCGGTGCCGCGCAACAGCCGTGGCGCCGTATCGAGACTGCCGACGGACGCCGCGATATTGCCCAGCACCTTATCCATGTGGCTCGCATAGGGCCGTGCCGCCTCGGCCGCCACTTGCGCGCGGCGCAGCTTCGAAGCCGCAACCATTTGCATGGCCTTGGTGATCTTCTGCGTCGCCTTGGTGGCGGCGATGCGATTGCGGAGGTCCTTTAGCGAGGGCATGGCTTAGGCAAACGTCTTCGCGTAATTGTCGACCACGCCCTTCAGCTTCCCGGCAGTCGCATCGTCGAGATCGCTCGAGTCGCGGATGCTGTTGAGAATGTCGGCGTGCTGGCCGCGCAGGGTGCCGAGCAGACCGTCCTCGAAAGCGCGCACGCGGTTGACGGGAAGCGGATCGAGGTAGCCGTTGACGCCCGCATAGATGACGCAGACCTGTTCTTCCATCTTCAGCGGCGAAAATTGCGGCTGCTTGAGGAGCTCGGTCAATCGCGAGCCGCGATTGAGCAGGCGCTGGGTCGTCGCGTCGAGGTCTGAGCCGAACTGAGCGAACGCTGCCATTTCGCGGTATTGCGCCAACTCGCCCTTGATGCGGCCGGCGACCTTCTTCATCGCCTTGGTCTGCGCCGCTGAACCGACGCGCGACACGGAAAGGCCGACGTTTACCGCGGGGCGGATGCCCTGATAGAACAGATCAGTCTCAAGAAAGATCTGTCCATCCGTGATGGAGATGACATTGGTCGGGATGTAGGCCGACACGTCGTTGGCCTGGGTTTCGATCACCGGCAGCGCGGTGAGCGAGCCAGCCTTGTTGGCGTCGTTCATTTTGGCGGCGCGCTCGAGCAGGCGCGAGTGCAGATAGAACACGTCGCCCGGATAGGCTTCGCGGCCCGGCGGGCGGCGCAAAAGAAGCGACATCTGGCGGTAGGCGACGGCCTGTTTCGACAAGTCGTCGTAGAAGATAACCGCGTGCATGCCGTTGTCGCGGAAGTATTCGCCCATGGTGCAGCCGGCGAACGGCGCCAGGAACTGCATCGGCGCCGGATCCGAGGCGGTCGCCGCAACGACGATCGAATATTCGAGCGCACCCTGTTCCTCGAGCACTTTCACGAACTGCGCGACCGAGGAACGCTTCTGCCCGACCGCGACATAGACGCAGTAGAGCTTGATCTTCTCGTCGGGCTGCGCGTTGAGAGGCTTCTGGTTGAGGATGGTATCGAGGATGATGGCGGTCTTGCCGGTCTGGCGGTCGCCGATGATGAGCTCGCGCTGGCCGCGGCCGATCGGGATCAGCGCGTCGATCGCCTTGAGGCCGGTCGCCATCGGCTCGTGCACCGACTTGCGCGGGATGATGCCGGGCGCCTTGACGTCGACGCGGGCGCGCTTGTCGGCCTTGATCGGGCCCTTGCCGTCAATGGGGTTGCCGAGCGCGTCGACCACGCGGCCGAGCAGGCCCTTGCCGACCGGCACGTCGACGATGGCGCCGGTGCGCTTGACGGTCTGGCCTTCCTTGATCTCGCGGTCGGTGCCGAAGATCACGATGCCGACGTTGTCGGTTTCGAGGTTGAGCGCCATGCCGCGGACGCCGTTCTCGAACTCGACCATTTCGCCGGCCTGCACGTTGTCGAGGCCGTAGGCGCGGGCGATGCCGTCGCCGACCGAGAGCACCTGGCCGACTTCGGAGACCTCCGCCTCCTTGCCGAAATTCTTGATCTGATCCTTGAGGATCGCGGAGATTTCTGCGGCCCGGATTTCCATCAGCCGACCTCTTTCATGGCGAGTTTGAGCGAATTCA
>DASZWK010000371.1:0-27688 GCA_035546235.1 Xanthobacteraceae bacterium
GGTCGGCTCATCGCAAGCTTGTGCCGCCAAGCAGGGCGTGCTCGGACCGCAGTGGCAGCGCCCGGAACTGTACGACTCGTATTATCCGCGGCCGTTGCGCGAAGCGGCCGAGTAACGCGTGGCCATCCGCTCCGAACTCGGCCCGTGGCCCTATCTCGGCTATACGGCAAGCCGCATCGATCGCGCTGCGGCCTGCCGCACCGACGATGCCGCGCTGGAAAAATTCGCTGGCGATCCGGCCGCCGGGTTTTATCTGATCGGCGGCGAACTCGTCGTGCTGCGGAAAGACGGCGAACTGCTGCAGCCGTTGTTCACGGCGGACGAGGCGCGCGCATTCGGCGGCGCACGCGAGACGCTGTTTCTCGGTCTGATGGACGGCGCGCCGCGGTTCGGCATCGGTCTCGATGCCAAGGCTGTTGAGCCGCTCAAGACGCGCGACGACCTCAAGCTCACGGACCTGCGCAGCATTGCGGTACACAGCCTCGTCGATGCTGAGCATCTGCCGCCGCTCGCCGAGGCCAAGGCGCTGCTCGGCTGGCATGCGCGGCACCGCTTTTGTCCGAATTGCGGTGCGCCGACCAATGTGGTGGACGCCGGCTGGCGTCGCGATTGCCCGTCCTGCAAGGTGCAGCACTTTCCGCGCACCGATCCGGTGGCGATCATGCTGCCGATCTCAGGCGAGCGCTGCGTGCTCGGCCGCTCGCCGCGGTTCGCGGCGACCATGTGGTCGTGCCTGGCCGGCTTCATCGAACCGGGCGAGACGATCGAGCAGGCAGTGCGCCGCGAAGTGCTGGAAGAAGCCGGCATCGTGTGCGGGAAGGTCAAATATTTCACGTCGCAACCGTGGCCGTTCCCGATGTCGCTGATGATCGGCTGTCATGCCGAGGCGCTGTCCGACAAGATCACTGTCGACCGCAGCGAGCTGGAGGACGCGCGCTGGTTTGGCCGCGAGGAGCTGGTGCTGATGCTGTTGCGCAAGCACCCGCAGGGGCTGACCGCAACCGTGCCGCACGCCATCGCCCACCACATCATTCGCCGGTACATCGAAGAAGGCGGCGACGTTTTGCGCTGAGGCACCTGGCAATGAGGCACCCGGCAATGAACGCCACGTGAGAGACGCGCGGCGCCGTGGCGGGACGACGGAATACCGGATTACCTTTCGGTGTTTCTCGTTTGCTGGGCGGTGCGCTCAAATCGCAAGGCACTGCTGCGGGGAGCCGGCCTATAGGCGCGCAACTCCCGTGGCTTACCCCGATAGGGCGGCTACGACCCCGAAGGGGGTTGATTTAGAATAATTTTCTATATAGAGAGTCATTATATGAATTTTTGGAAAAATATCTCCAATGGATCAAATTGATCGAAAAATCCTTGCGGTCCTGCAGGATGACGCTTCCCTGTCGGTCGCTGAGATCGGGTCGCGCGTCGGCCTCTCGTCGACGCCTTGCTGGAAGCGCATCCAGCGGCTGGAAGCCGATGGCGTCATTCAAAAGCGCGTCGTCCTGGTCGATCAGGACCGCATCGGGCTCGGCGTGTCCGTGTTCGTCTCGATCGAGACCGGCGACCATTCGCAGGACTGGCTCGATCGCTTTGCCCAGGTGGTCGGCGCCATGCCGGAGGTGATGGAATTTTACCGCATGGCTGGCGACGTCGATTACATGCTGCGGGTCGTCGTCACCGACATCGCGGGCTACGACACGTTCTACAAGCGCCTGATCGCCGCGGTGCCGCTGAAGAACGTCACGTCGCGTTTCGCCATGGAAAAGATCAAGTCGACGACGGCGCTGCCGATCCCGGCAGCGGCATCGGCCTGACTTAGTGCTGCTGACTCGCTGCGGCTCCGATCGCCTGGGTGTTGCGCGAGGTGGTCTCGGTCATCGTCTTCTCGAAAAAGTCCGGCATATCGCCGAGCGTAATGCGCCGCGAGCAATCCGGTGTGCAGCTGTATGTTTCGCGGTCGACGCCGCGATACACGACGACGGTCGGATCGGTCGGTCCTTGGACCTCGATATCGTGCTCGGCGAGCACGCCGCCATCCTTGTCGAGGACGACAACATTGGTTGCGCCATAGCCCTTGCCGGTGATCACGGCCAGTCCGTTATGCTGCAGCGTGAGATCGGCAATGAGCGGATTGCCGATCACAACCGTGACCGCGCGCTCGGGGAGTTTGATGATCCGGGCCTGATCGACGTGGACCACGATCTGACTGGCGGCGCGTGCCGGCGAGGCGGCAATCGGTAAGGCGAGGGCGGCCGCGAGCCACAGCACCAGGCCCAGGCGCGAGCGATCCCGCACGCTTTTGTCCGTCATCGATACTCTCCGATACACTACGCGGATTCGACAACCCAAGCGTCCGCACACCAACAGCCCTAATTGACTGCAAATTGGTGAATGAACTGCAAATCAGCGCCCGGCGGCCGCTCACTGCCGCGGTGGTGACGCTTATTTAACCATACTGGAGGCCTTGGCAGCCGCGGGTTGCCGTGGCGCCTGCTTGAACGGATGGACGAGCTGCGCGCCGAAGGTCTGCGGGTAATCGCGCTCGTCGATGCCGTAGCGGTCCGGAAGTTGGCCTTCCGGCATGTAGAACGTGCCGAACATGACGTCGAACAGCGAGAATGTGCCGGCGAAATTCTTTTCGCCGCCGCGGTCGGGCGACGTGTGATGCCAGCGATGAAACACGGGGCCAGCAAAAATGTATTTGAACGGCCCCAGCGTCCAGGGGAGATTGGCGTGGACAAAGGCCGAGTGCGCCACCGTCAGCGGTCCGAGCACGACAAAGATAGTGGGCGAAATGCCGGCGAATAGCATGGTGACGTCGGCCACAACACTGCCGAGGAACAAATTGATCGGGTGAAAGCGCGCCGCCGAGATCCATTCCAGTTCCTCGGAGGAATGATGCACCGCGTGGTATTTCCACATCGTCTCGCCGTGGAACCAGCGGTGCGTCCAGTACATGATAAAGTCCTGGCCGATGAGAAAAATGACGCCCTGGGCGACCAGCGGCAGTGTTGCGAGCGGCCCGTGGCCGTGTTCATAGAAGGCGACGAGCCCATCGCCGCTGGTAATGCCGAGCACGATGGCTGCGACGGCGATAAGCATGCCGATGCGCAGAAAGCGGGTGATGATCGGAATGATCAGCCAGTAACAGAGATCGGTCACGAGGTCGCTCTTCTGCCACCAGGCGCGTCCCGGATTGCACGACCAGAACCACGTCAGCACAGTGAACAGCAGCGCCACACCGATCGAGATCGGTAGGATTTTCGTAAAAGTCTGCCCGGCGGTCACAATGACGGCGAGCAATTCCTGGATCATTTCAGACACCGTTTGTGTGATGCAGGCCGGGCATTAGCGTAAGCGGGCATTAGCGTAAGACCGTGCCGAACGGCCAAGCCGGCAACTCGTGCGGCGACGCGCATCAGACAACGCGTCGTAGCCCTAAAATTGGCGACGAATAGTGTCCGCGGAAGCCTCCACGCCGGCAAATGCGATGGTTGGGTAAACGATCGTTTAATCGCAGCAACGACGAATCGCCCGACATCAAATGGTTCGCAGAATGGATAATTTACAATTTGAGGAGCATCTTTCGCGCCATTCGGAACCGGCTTGGCCTCGCACTTGGCAGGGCGGCTGTGAAACGACAGCGGGCTCACGATGTTTCGAAAGACCTCGGCGCATTTCAGGCGCCTGACAAAGAAAATTTTCCGGTTTGCCCGCACCGAGCGGGGCGCAACGGCTGTCGAATTCGCCCTGATCGCTCCGCCGTTTTTGGCGACGCTGCTCGCCATCTTTGAAGTGATGATTTTTCTGTTCGGACAGATGGCGTTGCAAAATGCCGCCAATCAGGCCGCCAGATATTTCCTTACCGGACAGGCGCAGAACGGGAACTGGACGGCCAGCGACATCGTCACCAGGGTCTGTCCGGCAGCCATATTCAATTGCACAAAAATGTTTGTCGCCGTGCAGAACGCATCATCGTTTTCCGGAGCCAGTACCGCCGCGCCATCCATGTACAATGCCAGCGGAAGTCTGCTCACTCAGCCAAGCTACACATACGCCCCGGGGGCGCCGGGCGACGTGATGGTCGTGCAGCTCGTTTATCCTTGGCCGGTGGTTCCAGGCCCATTGGGGTTTGACCTTGGGCTGATCCAAAACGGTACCCTCGAGATGATGGGCGTTAGCGCGTTCCGGGTGGAGCCATACTCGGGATGAGGCCCGTAACCGCCAAGACCTTCCGAAGCTTCACCGCATCGACGCGCGGCATCGCCGCCGTCGAATTCGCGCTTGTCATGCCGATGCTGCTGGTGATGTTTCTCAGCACTTTCGACGCAGCGAACGCTGTCGCCGTATACATGAAGGTCCGTTCGGCGTCATACGTGTTGGGAGCTGTCACCAATACATACGGCACCGGTTCAACCGATCAGATCAGCACCGCCGCCATGCCGGGGATCGCGCAGGCGGCCGGCAAGGTCATGGCGCCCTATACGGGCACACCGATCGTGACTCTCTCTCAAATAAAAGCGACCTCCAACACGGCCGCAGTCGTAAGCTGGAGCTATTCGCTCAACGGAACGGCGCTGACGCAGGGCAATACCTACACCGGCCTGCCCACGAATTTTGCCAAACATACATGCGGAAATATCTACCCTTGTTATGTGGTGGTTGCGACTGTCAATTATACCTATACGCCGGTGTTCGCCTACTTCATCACTGGATCGATGGCATTTTCAGACACCGTGTATGTCACGCCGCGAGTCAGCACTTGCATTCAATACAACGGCGTTCCGAGCAGCTGCTAGCAGCGGCCTCGCGCAGGTTTCGCTGAAGACGCACTGCCCGTCGGCTATTCCCCCTAATCGACCCCCATGTCTCGGGCTCTCCTGGCAAAAGCGCCTGTTGCGGCGTGAAGGCATATTGCACACGCGCACTTGTAAACTATTGAACCCGCAACGTTAGGGCAGTCGCGTGCTGCCGGTAGTCTTTCAGTGTGAGGCCCGCACCGTAGGAGGATGCGTGCGCAGCAACGCGAGGCATTCCGCACTGCAGCGCCCTAAACCATCGCGTGGCAAAAATCCACGTTGGCTGGTGTAGCGTCGCGAATGGAAAGCGAGACCCGACGCCGCCGACGCGGGCGTTGCCGAAAGGGAGCGGCAGCGGCGCTACTGTGCGATATGAGCGGTGCTCAGGGACTGCTGGAACATTGTCCGCAGATCGCTCGTTATCGCGGCCGGCGAGCTCGCCGTATAGAAAAAATTTGGCGAGGCGCAGCTCTGCAGAGACGCCGGAATGTAGTTAGTGCCACTCGGATAGCCGACATTGGTGTTGGCATAGCCATCTTCATCATTGAAGATCGTGCTTGCGTTCGTGATCGGCTGATAAGGAATGTACAGAATGGCAATGGTGATGCCGCGAGCTTTCATTGTCCCGCACCAATCCGTGGCATTGGGGCCGGTATATTGGTCATTTCGACTGCCATTTTTGGGTATGGTTGTCGCCGAGTTCTGATAAGGCACGTTTGTTGTGGCGGTATAGTTTTCCGAACCCCAGCCCCCGCCCGATTGGTATTGATAGTCCTGTGATCCATCGGTGACGATGAACACATAAGGCAGAGCGTTGCTTGGACTGGTCCCGGTGCCGACCGACGTGATGAGGGTGTTCATCTCGGGAAGTGCGTTTTCGAAATGGGTGCCGCCGGACCCAAGTGTCGGGTCCTGGCCGGTGTCGAGCATGTTCGCCAGATTCGCCGCAAAAGTGGCGAGCGTGCTTCCCGTGCCGAAACTGTTGGTGAGCCCCACCGAGCAGGAGTTGCTGCTGCCGGCGCCGGATGTGCAAAGATGTCGAATAAAGGGAAACAACCCGATTTGGAATTGATTGGCGATTCCGGTGTTGGCTTCTGTTGTAGTTGCCTGCACCAGCAGTGCGTTGACGCCATAGCCGACTGCATCGGCCTGTAATTGAATGCAGGATGTTGTGCCGGCGTTCGGACAGGAGGAGACCGGCGTGTTGGTCCAGTTCACGTTGCCGCCGTTGGTCGCATTCGTGGTGCCGGAAGTAAACGATGTGGGTGTTGTGCCCAGCCGTGATATAGTAAAGCCCTGGCAATATCCTCCCGGCGAAGGGTTCGGCCTGTAGCTACTTCCATATTTCTGACCTACGGCCGGGATCGGACCCTGATGGACAGGATCTCCGGTCTGTGCGCAGGCGCCTTGCGCGCTGAAATGACAGGCAAACTGGCAGCCCTGCGGATAGCCGGGATTGCCGAGGTTATTGTCGGGATTGACCGCCATCAGGCGAGCCTGCTCCGCGGGCGTCGACGGGAAGCTCATCGAGCCCGAAACGTCGAGCATCAGGTAGAAATTGATGTAGGTCGGCAGCGTAAAGCTCGCTGTGGATGTGCCGGCGACCGTGATGTTGTTGAAGCCGGGGATGACCCGCATAAAAAAGGTTGGAACCGGATACGAGAAAGTGAGCGTCGCGGTAACGGTCGTCCCGCTTCGGGTTACGGTTTCTGTATTTGTCACGCCGGAAAAGGTGCTGGTGTCGGCTTGGAAGAATTGCAGAGCGTAGGTCGCTCCACCCGTGACGGTGCCGCTGCTGCTCATGGCTTTCGCAGTCGTGACGACCGGCGAATTGTTGGAAACGGTCGCGAGTGTTGCTGCGTCGGCGGCGGCCTGCAGTTTGGTCTTGATCATTGAAGCGTACGAATAGTCGATGGCGCAGCCGACTGCGCTGATGAGGGGTATGGCCGCCAGCCCGGTGATGATCGCCACATTGCCGCGCCTGCTGCGGCCGAAAGCCGTCACCAGGGTTCGCAGGCGTGCGCATGTTGCGGCGAAGCGACGTGTTGTACCGGTTGCGCTCTTCATCGACACACTCCCTGAACAGCCGTGCAATTTTTATTTGAAATGTCTTGGCTTTCGCCTGTCGAAAATGCGGAAACTCGGGTGAGAACTAATGGCCGGAAATGTCTTCCGAAAGACTTAATAATAATGTGCAGCGACGCGCGCTTCAGCGGGCGCGCGCACCAATGTAAAAACAATCCGGTTCAGCGAACATAACTCGGCTGTTCCCGCCCGTGGATGGCTAACGGAGCGTTTCAGGACGTGGAGAATGATCCATCAAAATTGCGCGGCGCGCACGACGAAACACCGTGTTAACTACGTCGGCGATTGAACAGGAAGCCGCTGGTTTATTTGATGGACTTAACCCGCTCGAAATTTCTCGTTGCTAGGTTCCATTCGATCCAAATCGGTCAGCACAAGGCCGCTGGATCACGCTCAGACAGCCACGTGTGGACCTAAGGAGCCAACTCATGAAGACCCTTTTGTCGCGTTTCGTGAAGGATCAGTCTGGCGCCACGGCCATTGAATACGGCCTCATCGCTGCCGGCATTTCGGTTGCGATCATCGCCGTCGTGCAGGGCCTCGGCACCAATCTGAAGAATACCTTCAGCAGCGTTTCCAGCGCTCTCCAGTAAGCGGCGCTCGATTTCTGCAACGAGGGGCTCCGGTCGCGCCGGAGCCCTTTTGCTTTTCGGATCGGTGGTAACCGCCCATAAACTCGCGCCGGATAAGCGATACTTAGGACCCGGAGAGTCCCGCGCGATGTTGACCCAGGTAATCATCCTGACGCTGTTCCCGGCGGTGATGGCATTTGCCGCATCGAGCGATCTGTTGACGATGACGATCGCCAACCGCGTCTCGCTGATCCTGGTGGGCGGCTTTGTGCTGCTCGCGGTGTTGACGGGAATGAGTCCGGTTGCAGTGGCCTGGCATTTTGCGGCCGGCGCGGCGGTGCTCGCGCTGACCTTCGTCATGTTCAGTTGCGGCTGGGTCGGCGGCGGCGACGCCAAGTTGGCGGCGGCCACCGCGCTGTGGTTCGGGTTTGCCCATCTGTTCGATTATCTGGTTTACGCGTCCCTGCTGGGTGGCGCGTTGACTTTGGCGCTGATTCAGTTTCGCATGCTGCCGCTGCCGGCTCCGCTAGCCAGGCGCGAATGGATCGACCGGCTGCATCGGCGTGGTGGCGGCGTGCCGTACGGCATCGCGCTCGCGGCGGCGGCTTTGTTGGTTTATCCGCACACCGAGTGGATGACCGCGCTCGGTCTTTAACAAGGCGTTTACGATTTCAAGTCCGACGCCGGGCGTAACGCAAGATTAACGCGATTTGGATACGCCTCATTAACCATGCTTTGACGTTTAGCTGGTCAAATTCGGCCATGACGGCGCTCCGCGCCATAGCGTCATTCGGGAAGTGAAGCGTAATGAAAGCCGCGCGTCTCGTCGTACTGGGTGTGGCCATCGCCGCGGGTGGCGTCGCCGCCTATCTGGCGAGCCATGGCCGTCAAGCGTCGGCCCCCGAGCCGGCCAAATCACCTGCGGTGACGCTCGAGACTACGGATGTGCTGGTCGCCAAGACCGATCTGGGCCGCGGCAACGTGATAGCGGCCAATGAAATCGGTTGGCAGGTTTGGCCGAAGGTCTCCGCGAACGGCAATTTCATAACCAAGGCATCTCAGCCCAACGCTATTGGCCAATTCACCGGCGCCATCGTGCGCGTGCCGCTCGCTGCTGGACAACCGATTTTTGCTCCGATGGTGGTGCTCGCCAAGGGCTCGGGTTTCCTGGCTGCGATCCTGCCGAAAGGCATGCGTGCCGTCGCCTTGGATATTACGGCGGAGAGCTCCGCCGGCGGTTTCATCCTGCCTGAAGACCACGTCGATATCCTGATGACACATCACGACAAGGCCGCCGAAAAAGCCTCGGGCAACGAAAAGATCGTCACCGATACGATCTTGCGGAATGTCCGGGTGCTCGCTGTGGACCAGGCGGTCGAGGAAAAGAGCGGTCAGAAGGTCGCCGTGGGCAGGACCGCGACTGTTGAACTGACACCGCAACAGGCAGAGACGCTCGCGATGTCACGGCAACTCGGCACGCTTTCGCTGGCGTTGCGCAGCCTTGTCGACTCGCAGTCCTCGACGCCCGAGGGCGGCACAGCCAGCGATCACGGCTCGTCGGTGCAAACGATACGATTCGGCGTCAGCACTATCTCGGCGGCCTCGCAATGATGCGCACGGAGGGAATTGCAATGGCGGCAAGGACGGCGACCCGGGCGGCGGCGCGCGTGAGCCTCGTCGCCGCATTGCTTACGCCGCTTGCACTCGCCATTGCGGGCGGCGCGGCCTTCAACGTGGCGTCGGCACAAACTGTGAAAGTTGCCTCCAGCGACGGTACGGCAAACCACGTGGCGCTGGGCGCCGGCAAGTCCGTGGTGATCGACCTGCCGCGCGATATCAAGGACGTCCTGGTTGCTGATCCGAAAATCGCCAATGCGGTGGTGCGTTCGTCGCGGCGTGCCTACATCATCGGCATTGCCGTCGGTGAGACCAATGTTTTCTTCTTTGACTCGGCCGGTAAGCAGATCGCCGGCTTCGATATTGCCGTGAAGCGCGACCTTAACGGCGTCCGTACTGCCATCAAGCAGGCGATCCCCGATTCCGAAGTGGATGTCGAAGGTATCGGGCAGGGGGTCATCCTCACAGGTACCGTGGCGAACGCGGCGGAGTCGCAGCAGGCATTCGACATCGCGGTTCGGATGCTCAACGACGCCGACGCGGTCTCCATTCCGCAGGGCAGCAAGATCGTCAATGCCATCGTCATTCGCGGGCGCGACCAGGTGATGCTGAAAGTCACGGTTGCGGAGGTCGAGCGCGACATCGTCAAGCAGCTCGGCATCAATCTGTCCGGCACGCTTGGCTACGGCACGGCAGTCGTCAATTTCAACAATACCAATCCGTTCTCGGCCTACGGCCAGTCGCTGAGCGGCTCCGCCATTAACGGCAGCTGGAAAAACATCACGGCTACGCTGCAGGCGATGGAGCAGGCCGGCGTCATTCACCTCTTGGCCGAGCCGAACCTGACCGCCATTTCGGGGGAGACGGCGACCTTCGTCGCCGGTGGACAGTTCCCGATCCTCAACGGCTATTCCTGCTCGGCCACGTCCAACACCCCGGGAGCGCCGACGACATGTCAGCCGTCGATCAGCTTCAAGAATTTCGGCGTCAGCCTGAATTTCACTCCGGTCGTGCTCAGCGCCGGCCGGATCAGTCTCAAGGTGCTGACCGAAGTGTCAGACCTGTCCAGCAGCAACTCGCTGGTCATTACCCAGCCCGGCACGACGGCGACGGCGACCATTCCCTCGATCCGCACGCGCCGCGCCGACACTACGGTTGAAATTCCGTCGGGCGGCTCACTGGCGATGGCGGGCATGATTCAGGACGAGACCCGGCACAACATCAACGGCTTTCCGGGCCTGATGGAGCTTCCCATTCTCGGCCCGTTGTTCAAGAGCAACGACTACGTCAATCAGCGCACCGAGCTGATGATCCTGGTGACGCCCTACATCGTGCGCGCGGTTCCCGGGAAGGATCTGTCGCGGCCCGACGACGGTTTCGCCGATCCCAGCGATCCGGCGCAGGTGCTGCTCGGCAATTTCAATCGCCTCTACGGCGTCGGTGGCAAGACCGAACCGCCACCCGACACCTACCACGGCAATTACGGCTTCATCCTCGATTGACGCAGGACATTTGGAGACCGCCGATGCACTGTGTCCGCACCCCGATCACCGATCGCCGCGCCGCCATGCGGCTCGCGCTGCGCACGGTCTTTGCTGTCGGCTTCGCCGCGCTGGTGTGTGGCTGCAAGACCGACCAGCAGATTACCGCCGCTCCGGACGTGCCGGCTGACTATCGCTTGCGCCACCCGATCTCGATCACGGAGAAGGATCATACGCTGCAGCTCTTCATCGGCGCCAATCGCGGCAGCTTGATGCCGGAGCAGCGCGCCGAACTGCTGGCGTTCGGGCAGACCTGGAGAGATCAGGCGACCGGAGGCGTCATCGTCGATCTCCCGGTCGGTAGCAGCAACGAGCGCTCGGCTGCCGACTCGCTGCGCGAGATCGAATCGATCCTGGCGGCAACCGGCGTGCCGGCGCGCAGTATAGCGGTGCGCAACTATCGGGTTTCGTCGCGGGTCCTGGCGACAGTGCGCATCACCTATCCGCGGATCGCCGCCCAGGCCGGCCCCTGCGGCATATGGCCGAAGGACATCGGGCCGAGCCTCAATCGCGACTATTTCGAAAATCAGCCCAATTGGAATTATGGGTGCGCCACACAGCGCAATCTCGCGGCGATGGTCGCAAACCCCGCCGATCTGGTGCAGCCGCGCGCCGAAACGCCGATCTACGCGCCGCGCCGTACCGCGGTCATGGAGAAATACCGGCTGGGCCAGCCGACTGCGACGACGGAAGTGAACGCCACGCCTCCGGCCGGCAAAATCACCGACCTGGGGCAATGACGTAGAATTCAGATGCAGCAAGCTGAGCAAACAGAGGCAGCGGAAACCGTTCCTGACGAAATCGTCGGGCGCGAGGAGCAGATCGCCCCGGCGCCGCGCATATCGATACAGGCGTTCTGCGAGACTGTGGAGACCGCCGCCGCCATCCAGGCGGCCGGCGAGGATCGACGCATGGCCAAGGCCCATCTGCGCATTCAGATGGGCGGCCTCGCAGCTGCCGTCGAGGCGTATAACGGCGCGCCAACGCCGAACGTCATCATACTGGAATCGGAGAGCCGCGGCGAAGATATCCTGGCCGGGCTCGACCAGCTCGCCGAAATGTGCGATGCGGCCACGCGCGTCGTTGTCATCGGCCGTACCAACGATGTGAAACTGTATCGTGAGATCGTGCGGCGGGGCGTGAGCGATTATCTGATCGCACCGATCGGCACGATGCAGGTGGTCCGCGCGATTTGTGGGCTGTATTCCGCGCCGGATGCCAAGCCGGTCGGCCGCATCATCGCCGTGACCGGCGCCAAGGGCGGAGTCGGCGCCAGCACGGTTGCCCACAATATCGCGTTCTCCATCGCCCACGATCTGAAGCTCGACTCGGTCGTCACCGACCTTGATCTCGCGTTCGGCACCGCCGGTCTCGACTACAACCAGGACCCGCCGCAAGGCATCGCCGAGGCGGTATTTTCGCCCGACCGCATCGACACGGCGTTCGTCGACCGGCTGCTGGCGAAATGCACCGACCATTTGAGCCTGCTGGCGGCGCCGGCGACTCTCGACCGGGTCTACGATTTTGGCGCCGACGCGTTCGAGGCCATCTTCGATTCGCTGCGCAGCACGGTGCCCTGCGTCGTGCTGGACGTGCCGCATCAATGGACCGGTTGGACCAAGCAGACACTGATCAGCGCCGACGACATTCTGATCGTCGCTACGCCCGATCTGGCAAACCTGCGCAACGCCAAGAACATCTACGATTTTCTGAAAGCGGCGCGGCCCAACGACCACAAGCCGGTCTACTGCCTCAACCAGGTCGGTGTTCCAAAGCGGCCCGAGATCAAGGTGGCCGATTTCGCCAAGGCGCTTGAGGCCGATCCGGTGGCCATCATTCCATTCGAACCGCAGGTGTTCGGCGCGGCGGCTAATAACGGTCAGATGATTGCCGAGATATCCAAGAGCCACCGTACCGCGGAGATGTTCCGCAGCCTTGCCCGGGTCCTGACCGGCCGGGCGGAACCAAAAAAACAACGCGGCGGTATGCTGTCGCCACTGATTGAGAAACTGCTGCAGCGTCAAACGTAGCGAGTGTTGGAGTAGCGTCGTGTTTGGTAAGCGTCCCAGTTCCGAAAGCTCCGTCGCGGTCGTCGATCGCCCGCGGCAGGAAAGTCTGTCGCCGCCGCCATCGAGCGCCAAGCCGCCGGGACCAGCCGCGGCCGCGGAAGCCGGCCGCACGCCGTTTCCCTCGGCCGGCCTCGGCGCGCCGCTGATCGGGGCGCCGACCGCCAAACAGAATGCCGGGCCCAAGACGCCGGCTCAGCCGCAACAGCAGGTCCCGAGCGCCGTAGACTCGCGCCGGTCGGAATCCTACTACGAGGTCAAGGGCACGATTTTTGGCGCCCTGATCGAAGCCATCGACCTCGCGCAACTCGCCAAGCTCGATGCCGATTCCGCGCGCGAGGAAATCCGCGATATCGTCAACGAGATCATCGCGATCAAGAATATCGTGATGTCGATTTCGGAGCAGGAGGATCTGCTCGACGACATCTGTAACGACGTGCTCGGCTACGGGCCGCTCGAGCCGCTGCTCGCCCGCGACGAAATCGCCGACATCATGGTGAACGGCTCCGGCACGGTCTACATCGAAGTCGGCGGCAAAATTCAGAAGACCGGCATCCGGTTTCGCGACAACCAGCAGCTCCTCAACATCTGCCAGCGCATCGTCAGCCAGGTCGGCCGGCGCGTCGATGAATCCTCGCCGATCTGCGACGCGCGCCTGCCCGACGGCTCGCGCGTCAACGCCATCGTGCCGCCGCTGGCGATCGACGGTCCGGCGCTCACCATCCGCAAATTCAAGAAGGACAAGCTGACGCTGGAACAGCTCGTCAGGTTCGGATCGATCTCGCCCGAAGGTGCCGAGATTCTCAAGGTCATCGGCCGCTGCCGGGTCAACACGCTGATCTCCGGCGGTACCGGCTCCGGCAAGACGACGCTGCTCAACTGCCTTACGCGCTACATTGACGATGACGAGCGCATCGTCACCTGCGAAGACGCGGCCGAACTGCAGTTGCAGCAACCGCACGTCGTGAGGCTCGAGACCCGTCCGCCAAATCTGGAGGGCGAGGGCCAGGTCACGATGCGCGATCTCGTCAAGAACTGTTTGCGTATGCGACCGGAGCGGATCATCGTCGGCGAAGTGCGCGGACCCGAAGCCTTCGACCTGTTGCAGGCGATGAACACCGGCCACGACGGTTCGATGGGTACGCTGCACGCCAACATGCCGCGCGAGGCGCTGTCGCGTATCGAGTCCATGATCACGATGGGCGGCTATTCGCTGCCGTCGCGCACCATTCGCGAGATGATCTGCGGGTCGATCGACGTCGTCATCCAGGCGGCTCGTCTGCGCGACGGTTCGCGCCGCATCACCCACGTTACCGAGGTGATGGGCATGGAAGGCGACGTCATCATCACCCAGGACATCTACGTCTACGAGATCATGGGTGAGGATGCGAACGGCAATCTGGTTGGGCGACACAAATCGACCGGGATCGGCCGTCCGAAATTCTGGGAAAGAGCGCGCTATTACGGCGAGGAGGCGAACCTTGCGGCTGCTCTCGACGCCGCCGAGGTCGCTACCGACGCGGGCAGGAACTAGATCGCGAAGCTGTGATGGAAACGTACGGATTATTTTTTCTGGTAGCGTTCGCGATCGGCGGGGTCGCATGGGTCCTGCTGTACCCGATCCTGTCCGGTGAGCGGCAGGCCGAACGGCGCGTGGCGAGCGTTGCACGTTCGGAGCCCGCGGCGCGGCCGGTACGGGGTGCGCAGAAGCCGCGCCGCGAGCAAATCGAAGGCACGCTCAAAGAGCTGGAGCAGCGGCAGAAGAAGGCCAAGCGGCCGCCACTTTCGGTGCGTCTCGGGCAGGCCGGGCTGAGCTGGTCGAAGCGCCAGTTCATCATCATTTCGGCCGCAATCGGCTTCGTCGCCATGGTGATCGGGTTTTTGGCCGGCGGCGGGATCCTGCCGGCCTTGGCGTTCGGTTTTGCCGGCGGATTCGGCATTCCACGCTGGCTGCTCAAGTTTCTCAAGAAGCGGCGCGAGGCGAAGTTTCTGAACGGCCTGCCGGACGCCGTCGACGTTATCACCCGCGGCATCAAGGCCGGCCTGCCGCTGCTCGACAGCATGAAGTTGATAGCCAACGAAGCGCCCGAGCCGCTTCGCGGCGAATTCCGCAGTATGATCGAAACGCAGACCATAGGCATTCCCCTCGGGGAGGCTTGCCTCAAACTTTACGAGCGCATCCCTGTCGCGGAAGCCAACTTCTTCGGCATCGTCGTTTCCATTCAGCAGCGCGCCGGCGGTAATCTCTCCGAGGCGCTCGGCAATCTTTCACGCGTGCTGCGCGACCGTAAAAAAATGAAGGCGAAGATCAAGGCGATGTCACAGGAGGCCAAGGCCTCGGCGGCGATCATCGGTGCGCTGCCCATCATTGTGATGGCTCTCGTCTGGTTCACCAGCCCGGCCTACATCGAGCTGTTGTGGACCGATTCATTCGGGCGCGTCATGATAGCCTGCTGCGGCATCTGGATGTCGATCGGCATCTTCGTGATGCGCAAAATGATCAATTTCGATTTCTGAGGCGCCGGCCGATGCGCGCATTGCTCGAACAGCTTCTCGACCCGCAGGTGCTCACCATGCTGTTCGCCGCCATTGCGGCCGGCGCAACGGTGCTCACGCTGGCGATGCCGTTATTGGCCACGGATACGCTGGACAAGCGCATGAAGGCGGTCGCATTGGAGCGGGACAAGATCCGCCAGCGCGAGCGCGAGCGAATGGCGCTGGGCAACAGAGCTTCGCTGCGGCAATCGCCAAAAGCCTACATGAAGCGGGTGGTGGACGACTTCAATCTCAACAAATGGCTCGGACAGGAGCATGCGCGCACTTTGCTCATGCAGGCGGGTTTTCGCGGGCAGGCGCCGTACGTCACCTACCTGTTCTTCCGCATGACCATGCCGATAGTTATGCTGCTCGTGTCGTTGTTCTACATGTTTGTCGTGCTGAAGCTTGGTTACCCGCTGATGGTGAAGCTGGCGATAGCGATCGGCGCGGCCTATTTCGGCATGTATAGTCCGGACCTGTTCCTCAAGAACAAGATTCAGCGTCGGCAGACATCGATCAAGCGTGCCTTTCCGGATGCACTGGACCTGCTGCTGATATGCGTCGAGTCCGGCATGTCGATAGAAACGGCGTTCCGCAAGGTCAGCGAAGAGATAGGTACGCAGTCGGTCGCGCTCGCGGAAGAAATGACGTTGACGACCGCGGAACTGTCATATCTGCCCGATCGCCGCGCGGCGTATGAGAATTTGGCGCAGCGCACCGGCATCGAAGGCGTACGCGCCGTTTGCCTTGCGCTGCAGCAGTCGGAACGCTACGGCACGCCACTCGGCGCCACCTTGCGGGTCATGGCGCAGGAAAACCGCGACATGCGCATGTCGGAAGCGGAAAAGAAGGCGGCCGGCCTGCCACCGAAGCTGACGGTGCCGATGATCGTGTTCTTTCTGCCGGTCCTGTTCGTGGTCATTCTTGGCCCCGCCGCGATCCGCGTGATGGCCCTGCATTAACGACAAACCGCACGTGGCGCGTCGCTATTCGCCACTCGCCGTTCGCGCTTCTTTCAGCTTTGGTCGTTGTGGGGCCGTACGCCGGCTTTCTTCTTTTGCAGGTCCGGTCGCGCCAGCATTTGGCGCAAATAGGCGACGTTGGCGGCGGCCTGGTCCGGTGGCAGGTCGGAGCGAGCAATGTTTTCGGCTTCGGCGAAGCGGCCTTGCAGGCCCACGACAAGCGCCAGGTTCTGCCGCACCCGCGGGTCGACCGGGTTCTGCGCCGCGGCTTGGCGCAGCACCTTTTCGGCGTCCGGCAGATCGTGCGTCAGGGCGTAAGACAGACCGAGATTCGACAGGACGGACGACTCGTTCGGAACAATCTTGAGCGCGGTGCGATAGTAGCGCTGCGCCTCGGCATGACGCCCCATCTGATCGAGCACCGCGCCTTGCGCGGAAAGGATGTGCCAATCAGGCTGATCCTGCGAATGAGCGCGGCCGAGCACGTCGTAGGCTTGCTGATAGTCGCCGTTTTCCGCGAGCGCGCGGCCGTATTCGGCGAGCACAGTTTTGTTGTACGGATTTTTGAAGGAAAGCCGCTCCAGCACGGCGAGCGCCTGCGCGCGTTGGCCGGTCCCGCGCAGTGCCTGCGCATAATGCAGCGCTGCGGCGACATTCGATGGATCGGCACGGTACCGCTGACCGTAGGTGTCGAGATAGGGGCGCCAATCGGCAGGAGGCCGATCGTCGGGCGGCGTCAACGCCAGCGAGCCGGTCGTGGCGGTGCTCTGCGTTGTCTGGCAGCCGGCCGCGACCGCGGCGACCGCGGCAAGGATCGCGGCCGAAGCAAACAGGCGGGCAGGGCGGATTCTGCACGTACGCATTTGGATTGCTGCGCTATGGCTGCGACAGCTGCCGCATAGACCCGCTGAACCGCGGGCACCAGCGAGCCATAAAGCGTTAACCCTAACGGGACGTTAACGCTCAACATGGGCCAAATCGACCCAAGTTATTTTGCAGGTTCAAGCCCTTAGAGCAATCGCCGGCCGCATTGATCTAGATCAGGGCCGGCAGTCCCTGCGAGGATTAAAGAATTATTGCGAGCCGTCCTAAGAGTCACTCGGCGAGGAAAAAATGAAACCGATTCCAGACAAGGTCGAAATCGTCCTTGAATATCCCGACAAATTCTACTCCGGCACGTTTGAACGATCGTCGCACTTCACTGCGCACTTTGACGAAGGCGGGGTTGCGCTGGCCTTCTCTCGAGAGGGCGAAGACAGCGAACGCAAAAGCGTGCGCATTCACATCCATAACGCGTTGTTTGCCGAAATTCTCGGCGAACTTGCGAAGACAGTTTCGGCAATCGCTCCCGACGACGTCCATGGCGATGCGCTCGCGAACGGAGCGAGCGCGCTGGCCGCGGCGCTGCGACCGCTGTCAGAAACCGCCGCGCTTGTCGACGATGAAGGTTTCTTGACGCCCGAAGGCGAGGTCAAGCTCCTGCACCTTCTCGAGTGATGCGATGCGAACCCGTGCGAGGAACAAGGATGCTCCGGCCGCGCCCACCCATCGACGAGGGCAGTTCATGCAGAACGTCAAATTTGCGGCATTAGCCGTCGCAGCGACGGCTCTCACGGCGATGCTTGGAACGCCAGGGCGCGCCGCGGACGCCGCACACGGTCGCGCGCTGGCGCAAAGATGGTGCTCGGGCTGCCACGTCGTTTCGGCCGATCAAAAGCAAGCAAATGCCGACGCGCCGCCGTTTGTCACGATCGCTCGTTCGAATTTCAACGCCACGACGCTTGCCTACTTTCTGCTCGATCCGCATCCGAAAATGCCGACGCTGCCATTGAGCCGTGCCGCGGCGGATGACCTCAGCGCATACATCCAGTCGCTCAGGTGATGGCGGCCGAAAATTAATCGTAGACCGTATCGACATAGTGCTCGGAATCGACGACGGCCTCGATCACGGTCGGGCCGCGCGCAGCGAGCGCCGCCGTGACCGCTTCCTCCAGCGCCGGCGCGCTGCGCACCCCGCGGGCCGGAACGCCGAAATAATGCGCCGGCGGCTCGCGATAGTCCTCGTCCTGCAGGGCCGTGCCATAGAGTGGAAACTGCCGGCGGATTTGTTTCACCTTGATCAGCGCGAGCCACTTATCGTCGAGCACCACGATCGGCAGCGTGATGCCGAGGCGTTTTGCAGTCGCCACTTCGCCGCACGTCATCTGAAAGCAACCGTCGCCGATCAGGCAGACGACCGGCAGATCCGGCCGTGCCAGCTTGGCCGCGATGGCCGCCGGCAGGCCGAAGCCCATCGACGACCAGCCGTTGGTGATCAGGAAACTCTTCGGCGCGTGCGCGGTCCACTGGCTGGCGATCTGATGGGTGTGGGCGCCGACATCGAACGCCAGCACGCCGTCGGGGGGGAGGGCGCGCCGCACGGCGTCGATGGCTGCGTGCGCGGTGAACGTGGCGCTTGCCGGCCGCAGCGCGGCCGCAAACGCGTCGCGGTGAGCGGCGATTTCGCGCGCATTCCATCGCGGCGTTGTGGCGGCATGTGCCGCCAGACGGCGCAACGATGAATCCAAGCCGCCCGTGACCTGATGGGCGAGCCTCACTGACGGCGCGACATCGGCCGGCTCGATGTCGATTTGCACGAGCGGCACGTCGCCGATCCAGGCTTCGTATTCGACTTCGATCGTGTCGTAGCCGAGACCGACGATGAGATCCGCGGAGCGCAGAAGCCGCCGCTGCACTTGACGGCTGGCGCGCTCGATGCAGCCGAGCGACAGCGGATGCGTCTCATCGATCAGGCCCTTCGCCATCGTGGTGGTGGCGAACGGCAGATCGAACCGCTCGATTACTTGGCGTAACAGCGTCGGATCGCGCAGCCGCATCGCTGACGCGCCAATCACCGCGATCGGCCGCTGCGCCGCGCCGATCAGTTGGGCGGCGCGCGCAATCGCATCGTCTCCAGCCGCGGTGAGCTCGAAAGGCACAGCGAGTGTCGGCACGGGCTCGTTGGTCGCCGCCACCGCCACGTCCTCCGGCAGATCGAGATGGACCGGTCCTTGCGGCTCGCTCAGCGCGATCCGGATTGCCTCCGTGAGCGTCGCACCGACGTCGCCCTTTCGCAGCGGCAGCGTCGCCTTGGTGATCGGCCGGAACAGCGCATGATGGTCGATCCACATCTGAATGCGGCGGCCGAGCTGGTCGGTATTGAGATTGCAGGTGATGGCGATGAGCGGCGAGCGGTCGAGCCAGGCGTCGCCGATGCCGGTCGCGAGATTGGTCGCGCCCGGTCCGAGTGTAGCGATGCACAAGCCCGGCGCGCCGGTGAGCCGCCCGGTCACGTCGGCCGCAAAGCCCGCGGAGCCCTCGTGCGCGGTGAGCACGAAATCGAGCCCACCCGCGCGCATCGCTTCCATCAGTGGCAGCACGTTGCCGCTCGGAATACCGAAACCGCGCGCGATGCCCGCGGATTTCAGTGTGGCGACGATCAGGTCGGCATTGTTCATGGCGGGATCCTATGCGCCGCGCGTTATGGCACACTTCCGAGCGCCGCAGAAAGTTGATAAGCGTCAGGCCCGTCCTTGGTGGAATTTAATGCATGGCTGCCAAAACGCCTTCGCGCTCTTCGGCGTCGCGCCGCAGAGCCTCGTCACCCCCGATGGACCGCGCACTCGTCGATGACCTCGTCGCCGCAAATCGCACCCTGGCTCGGCTCGGCGTGCTCGATGCCTTCGGCCATATCAGCGTACGCGACCCGCGCGATCCGCATCGCTATCTGATCTCGCGCTCGATCGCGCCGGAGTCGGTGACTGCCGGCGATATTCTGCGGCTCGATCTCGACAGCCAGCCCGTCGACCCCAAGGACGAGGACAAGCTGCTCTACCGCGAGCGTTTCATTCACGGCGAGATCTATAAGGTACGGCCGGACGTCAATGCGGTTGTGCACAGCCATTCGCCGACCGTTGTGCCGTTCACCGTGACGCGCGCAAAGTTGCGGCCACTCCTGCACAATGCGGGCTTTCTCGGCCTGGGCGTGCCGCTGTTCGAGATCCGAAAACACGCCGGCGACGGCACCGATCTGATGATCCTGACGCCGAACCTTGGCAAGGACTTGGCGCAAAAGCTCGGCAAGGACGCCGCCGTCATCCTGATGCGCGGCCACGGCGATTCCGTCGTCGGACCGTCGCTGCCCAACGCGGTATTCCGCGCCTATTACACCGAGATTAATGCGCGCCAGCAGCTCCAGGCGATCACCATCGGGGGGCCGATCAATTTCATGACACGGGCCGAGTCGCTCACATCCAACGATGCCATGCTGCGCGCATCGGCGCGGCCGTGGGCGCTGTGGCGCAAGCGCGCCTTGGCGGAGCGGAGCTAGAAGGAGAACGGCGATGAAGCGCGTCGCAATTGCGCTCGTCCTGCTGCTGTCGGCCATGTCGGCCGCAGTTGCCGACCCGATCGCGGACTTCTACACCGGAAAGACGGTGCGCATGCTGGTCGGCTACGGACCCGGCGGTGGCTACGACATCTACGGGCGCTTAGTCGCGGAGTTTTTGCCAAAGTTTTTGCCGGGGCATCCGTCGATCGTGACCGAGAACATGCCCGGCGCCGGCAGCTTTGCGGCGGCGAAATACATTGCCAACGTGGCGCCGAAGGATGGCACCGTCCTTGCCAGTCTGGCGCAGACATTCCCGCTCGACAGCGCGGTCGGCGGCTCCGGCAGGACCAACGCGGCGGACTTCCATTACATCGGCCGCGTCACCACCAACATCGACGTCGGCGTGGCGCGCGTGTCGTCCGGCATCAAGTCGATCGCCGATGTGCGCGCCAAGCAATACACGGTGGGGGCTTCCGGCCGCGGCTCGACCACGGACATCTATGCGGAGGCGCTGAACGCTTACGGGGGCACCAAGTTCAAGATCGTGATCGGCTATAAGGGCACGAGCGAAATCCTGCTCGCCATGGAGCGCGGCGAGGTCGATATCGACGGCGCTTACGGTCTGCCCGGCATGCTGGCCACACATCCGGAATGGATCAAAGGGGGAGCGACGCTGCTGTTTCAGGCAGCGCTCAAGCGTAGCGAGCTTTTGCCCAACGTGCCAACACTAGGTGAGTTGGCGGTCTCGGATGACGGCAAGGCGATCCTCGGCGCCATTGCATCGACCGCGGAGATCGGCCGTTCAATCATTAGCGGACCTGGCGTGCCTGCGGACCGGCTGGCGGCATTGCGGAAGGCATTCGCCCAGATGGTGAAAGATCCCGATTTCGTTGCCGCGTGCGACAAGCGTCATCTGATGCTCGATCCCGCAAGCGGAGAGGATATGGATGCGATCGTGAAGACCACGTTCGCCCTGCCGAAGCTGACGCTCGCCAGGATCGGCGCGATGTTGAGCAGCAAATAGGGAGTGTTTGGAATGTACCGGCTTGTCGTCGCCGACCTGGATTCGCCTTCGTATTTCGTGGCCACGGCGGCCGTCGAACTGGGCTTCTTCCGCGAGGAAGGCATCGATGCCGAAGTTGAGCGCGCTTATGGCGCGCTCAATGGGCCGGAGCGGTTGCGAAACGGCGAAGTTCATTTCCTGGGCGGTCCGGCCTATATGGCGACGCGAGCCTTTCCCGGCTGGAAAGGCGTCAAGTTGCTGTGTGCGCTGGCGCAATATTCATACTGGTTTCTGGCGGTCCGCGCCGATTTGGACGTCAGGCGCGGCGACGTCGAAGCCCTGAAGGGCTTGCGCATATCATCGTCGACGGCATTTCCCGAAGTCGGGCTACGTCACCTGCTCAAGCAGGGCGGCATCGATCTGGAGAGGGATAAGGTCTCGATCGTGCCGCTCCCCAACACCAAGGATGAGCATCTCAAATACCGCGTCGGCGTCGATGCGCTCGGCCAGAATATTGCGGACGCGTATTGGGGTAACGGCATGCGGCTCGCGATCGGGGAAAAACTCGGCGTCGCCAAGGTGCATCTCGATCTGAGGCGTGGTGACGGTCCGCCCGGCGCGCGTTTCTACAACTTTCCGGCCCTGACCACGACCGAGCGGCTGATCGAGGAGCATCCGGACGTGGCTGCGGGCGCGGTGCGGGCCATCGTCAAGGCGCAGCAGGCGCTCAAGGCCGATCCGTCGCGCGCCACGCCAATCGCCGAACGTCTCTTCGCTTCGGAAGCCGCTTCACTGATCGCCGGCCTTGTTGCGCGGGATGCGCCGTTCTACGACGCTACGATTTCACCGGAGGCCGTCGACGGCATCAACAAGTTCGCCATCGCCAATGGGCTGCTCAGCGGACCGCTGCCGTATGATAGGCTGGTGGCATCGCGATCCTAGGATTTTAGGAACGCGCAGGGCGTGCACCCAGCGATGTCCGTTTCGCGGTAAAGCGGACATCGCCGTAGAGCGCCCTAACTTCGGCTAGTGGACCCTTAACGGTCATTTTACACGTTTCACGCGTTTTCCCGCAAAAGCACCTAACTTAGTGAATGGCCTCTCCGCGGTTCCACGCTTTTCATATTGGGATTGCAAAATGCATTGTTATTGGCCGGTCGAGGCTTATCTAGAGGCTAACGCCAGCAGTTGCCTTCGGGAGCGGGCGTTTGAGAGACCCTGATGTGCTCTGCCCGTTATAATGGGAAAAGAGCCGATGTCCTCTGTTTTCGCGCCTCGCAAGCATTCTTCGCCTCGTAATCAGCTATTGGCCGCAATGTCGGCTAGTGATTTCGCATTGTTACGACCACACTTGAAGCCAATTGCGATGGCGGTTTTCAAGGACATGGAAAAACCCAACCGACGGATCGACGCGGTTTATTTCATGGAGGCTGGCATCGCATCGGTAGTCGCTAGCCAGCCGGATGACACGAAAGCCGAAGTTGGTCTCATTGGCCGCGAGGGAATGAGCGGGATAGCCGTGGTGCTAGGTGGCGATCAATCACCAAATTCCACTTACATACAGATCGCCGGGGAAGGACAGCGGATAGCTGCCAAGCAATTGCGCAAGGCAATGGATGCGAGCGAGTCCTTGCGCAGTTTACTGTTAAAATTCGTTCAAGCTTTCATGGTGCAGACCGCTCAAACCGCCATCGCAAACGCTCGCTCCCATATTGACCAGCGTCTGGCGCGATGGATTTTGATGGCACATGACCGGATCGGCAATGACACGATACAGCTAACACACGAGTTTTTGGCACTGATGCTAGGAGTAGGACGGCCTCGGGTCACTGAGGCACTTCAGATTCTCAAGCGTCGTAAGCTGATCAACACCGGCCGAAATCGAATCTTCGTTCGCAATCGCAAGGGCATTGAGCGGGTGGCGCGGGGTTCGTACGGCGTGCCTGAAAAGGAATATCGGAGGCTTATCGGCTAGGAGTTATGCAAAAAACTTGCTTCAGAACCGAACTGAAGGTCAATTGCCGAATCCCCGCCTGCCAAACTACAGTCTGAAGCTTCCCGCAATGTCGAATATCACGCGCTAGCGTTTTTTCCTCTCAGTGCGAAGTATCATGCCGACGCGATATTCGCGCTGATCGCTCCATGCCGCTCATTGCCGGCTGTGGGATGGCGAGCCCAAATTACCTAGGTCACCTCAGTGGCTATCGCTTTCGTTCTGGGTTTGAATATGTGGTCGATCATTAAGAACGAAGTTAAGCAGGGCTTTATGAACTTCCAGCTTACCGTTGTAGTCGATCAAGCCCAATCTCCGAAATTTGTTCATGAAAAAATTTACGCGAGTCCGCGACGCTCCAATCAGCGCGGCGAGGGTATCCTGGTTCACTTTTACAGGTAGCGGTTCCTCACCAAGGTCGTTGCCATAATTGGCCAACAGCAGAAGAGCCCGTGCCAGCCGCATTTCGCTGGAATTGAACAACTGGTCAACCAAGTCTGCTTCGACACGGGCTGCTCGCGTCAAAAGATGGGTGAGAAAATAGTCGGCAAATTCCTGGTTCTCATGAAGCAGGTCGACGACGGTCTGCGTCTCCAGTCGTATAATCTCGCATGGCGACATTGTGGCGGTTGTAGCCAAACGCAGCGGCGCCCTGTTCATTGCTTCTTCGCCGCAGAATTCGTCTGGTCCCCGGATTGCGATGATGGCTTCCTTCCCAAGATTGGAAGCGACGGTAACCTTGACTTGGCCGGTATGGACGTAAAATACCGAGTCCGCCGGGTCGCCTTGCGCGTAGACGATTTGATTTTCTTTATATTTGGATACGTGCCATCGCCTGTTGTGTTGGGTCAGTAAGTCCATCACGTCAAAGCAAGCTGCTTCGGAACCGCTTGCATGACCAATTCCCATCGAAGTTGATTTCATACGGTGTATCTTGACCTCAATCGTTCCGATCTCTCGGGGCAATGTGTGGTTGTTAGAAAGGACGTTCAAAAGGGCCCCGATGAGGCGAAAGAGCGCCTTGAGATAGCGACACAAGGGATAGAACAGCTTATGCGATATAATGGGACGGATGTCCAGGATTATGTCCTGAACCGTACACGACGTTGATAACGACCGTCGAGTCGCAACGGGAACCAAATGCTGATCAAAATTCGACAGACGTTGGTTCCTGATGGATCAGGCGATAATAGCCGGTCTTTCTTTCGGGCTACGACGGAGTCCATCATAGTCGTGACCGTTGATATGCGCACCCGCCGCCCGGATGCAGCGAAATGTCGGAAGTTGGATCAAGAGCGGAAGCGGCTGGTGCACGCTCGAAATGACGTGAATGATCCGTAGCGTCACTGTTCCACCGTTGATAGACGCGCTGCATAGGTTTATTCGATCGCCTCGTCGGCGGTGGCGAGTGATCTCGCCTTCGGTTTCGCCCCCGACGAGATATCGCCCTGGAATCAGTTTCGCGAAATGCGCGATTGCGACAATGTTTGTTTATCGCTTCCTAACCAAGGAAACGATGCTTCGAAATACTACGTAGGTTTACGGAAAGATTTGCCGCTTCAGATCGGTCACAACGCAGTCGTAGCGCGCGTTGCCCGGTTCGGGGAGGCCTCGATATGTGCCAAGGCTGTTTCAACCAGCTCCTGCTTCGCGACGAGTTTCATTCCGGCGGAATAGCCGGCCTGCTCGGCAAGGCGGTGGGTATACCCACACGGCGCGCGTTCATGGCCTGTTCGGTCGGCGCGGCCTCTGTGCTGACAGCCGTCGGGGCCGCTCCCGCCTTCGCGGCGGACGAAGGCGCCGACCTTATTCTGCGCGGCGGGACGATCCGTCCGCTTCCGGGCGCGGCAGTCTCCTCGGCGATCGCGATCAAGGGGAGCAAAGTGCTTGCGGTTGGCGACGAGAGCGCGCTGTCGGGCCTCAAGACGGGGAACACCAAGGTCGTCGATCTTGCCGGCCGCACGCTGCTGCCAGGGCTCATCGACCCGCACTGCCACACGCTCCTCGCCTCGCTGATCTTCGAACTGCTCGACGACGTCGGCTACGCCAAATATCCGACCCGCGAAAAACTCGTAGAGCATTTGAAGCAGGTCGCGGCGAGCGCGCCAAAAGGGCAATGGGTCGTTGGCTCCAATTTCGACAATCTTCTGCAAGGCGGGGATTTCACGCGGACGGAGCTGGATGCGATTTCAACCGACCAGCCGATTTTCGTCTGGTACACCAATGGGCACGACGCCTGCGTCAACAGCGAAGCGCTTCAAATCGCGGGAATCTCCGAGGATGTAGGCGGTCTGCCGGGCGGCGGTCATTTCGGGCGGGGCGCTGACGGCAAGCTCAACGGCCTGGTTTACGAGGAAAGCGCGATGCTCAAATTCGCGGTCCACTTCCTCGGCAAAATCACACCCGAAGTCGCGGCCAAGGCTGTCACCCATTATTCCTCGCATATGGGTTCCGTCGGCAACACGATGCTGCACGAGCCGGGCACGATCCGCTCGGACTGGATCGAGCAATTCGCAAAGCTCTCGAATACGCTTGCCTGCCGGACCAGCGCGAGCGTGATGTTCGACGACATGAAGGGCCTGACGCCATGGCGCAGCCTCGGTCTCGGGCCGAAAGGCGCCACCGTCGCCGATTCCCTGTTCTCGCTCTATGGCGTAAAGATCGTCGGCGACGGTTCCAACCAGACAGAGACCGGCGCGCAGACCAAGCCCTATCTGAAATCAACCTCCAAGGGTTCATCGAACTTTGACGCCGCCCTGATGAAACAGATGGTCGCCGAAATTAAGGCCTTCGGTCTGCCGGTGCTGATCCACTGCAACGGCGATTACACGATCGACATTTCGTTGGATGCAATTGAGGCGGCCTATTCGGGCTCGACCGCCTATGGCATCAACCGCATCGAGCACGCGACGATGGCGCGTCCAGACCAGATTCTGCGCATGAAGACGCTCAATGTGCAGCCGAGCTTCCTGATGAACCACGTGCGCTTGTACGGCGCCGCCTATCGCGACCAGATTTTCGGCCCGGAACGTGCGGCGTTCATGGACCCCGCCGCAGCCTGCGTGAAAGCTGGCTTGCCCTTCACGCTGCACACCGACGGGCCCTGCTCGCCGCCGGGACCGCTCGCGCTTATCAGCACGGCGGTGACGCGCAAGTGCATAATCGACAATACCGTGGTCGGCCCCGATCAGGCCGTGTCGCTCGACGAGGCGATCCGCGCCGTGACGATCGACGCCGCCCGCCAGATCGGACAGGGCGACCGCCTCGGCTCGCTCGATAAGGGCAAGGAAGCGGATTTCACGATCCTGGAAATGGATCCCTACAAGGTGAGCTCGGATGCGATCGCCGACATCAAGGTCAGCGAGACGTGGGTGGCGGGGGAGCGGAAGTTCGCGGCGTGACGAGGCGGCCTCCCAGCCTCGGTTGAATCCGTTTTTCAACAATATCGAGCCTCGCGGAAGTCGCGCGGCCACATTTGCCGTGCCGCACAACGCGGGTTTTAGGCTGTTGTCTGGCCCTCAAATAGGGACCACTATTACCCGCGCTCGCAGGGGGAGCACCGACAAAATGTCTGAGATCCGCGAGGGTGGCTGTTTATGCGGTGCGATTAGATACCGCGTGCGTGGTAAGCCGCAAAGAGTAACAGCGTGCCACTGCACATTTTGCCAGCGCCGCACCGGAGGAGTATTCATGTATGGTTCGACGAGAAAGACATAACGCTCTTGGGCAATGAGCCGGCTACATACGAACAGCGTTCCGACGAAAGCAATTATTACTTAAGACTGCATTTTTGTAGCCGCTGCGCGACCACTGTAATGCTGACACTTGAGAAGCGTCCGAACTTTCGGCTTATTACGGGTGGAACGCTGGACAATCCGAAAGGCGTCGAAGTTGACTTTCACGTTTGGCGCCGCTCGGCTCAGCCGTGGGTGCTGGCAACTCGCGACACAAACGGTCGAACCTCGCGGTATTGAAGTTACATCGGACGTGGGCCCATGAAGCTGAATTGGTCGGTCCCGGGACCCGCTCGCACAAATCGATCCGGTGTGCAGGTCTGGGGTTCAGACCTAATCCAGCGCCGCTGCCGCGCCTCAGCGGCGTTCGCCCCGCCCCGGCGAAAGAAGCGGGCGCACGTCCTTAAGGTGC
>DASZWK010000372.1:0-5435 GCA_035546235.1 Xanthobacteraceae bacterium
CCCCTGATCGGCAGCGCCGCGAAGGAAATCAAAAGCACAATCCAAAGCCCGCGCCGCTCGCCCAGTTGCATCCGCCATGAAGAAATTCAGCGCCTGCAGCGGCAGAACAGCGCTGCCGCGATCCATTCGGGGAAAAGCCAAGCATTTGAAAACCGGCGAGAAGAACCCCTGGCTAACGCACGCGTTCTAAAACGGTTCGGACGCGGGACTTACTCCGCCGCCTGCATGTCGGCGGCGTCCAGAAAGCCGCCGGCCTGGCGGCGCCACAGCGCGGCGTAATCGCCGTCCTGCGCGATCAGTTCGCGGTGGCTGCCCTGCTCGACGACGCGGCCGTGTTCGAGCACGATCAGGCGGTCCATCTGCGCGATGGTGGAGAGCCGGTGCGCGATGGCGATTACGGTCTTGCCGGCCATCAGCGTGCCGAGACTCGACTGGATCGCGGCTTCGACTTCGCTGTCGAGCGCCGAGGTCGCCTCGTCGAATACCAGGATCGGCGCGTCTTTCAGAATGACGCGGGCGATGGCGATGCGCTGACGCTGGCCGCCGGACAGCTTGACGCCGCGTTCGCCGACATGAGCGTCGTAGCCGCGCCGGCCGTTCCAATCTTCCAGATCGAGGACGAAGTCGTGCGCGTGCGCGAGCTTGGCGGCACGCAGGATGTCTTCCTCGCTCGCCTGCGGCCGGCCGTAGCGGATGTTCTCGCGGATCGAGCGGTGCAGGAGTGAAGTGTCCTGCGTCACCACGGAGATTTGCGCGCGCAGCGATTCCTGCGTCAGGCCGGAAATGTCCTCGCCGTCGATCAGGATGGCGCCGCCTTCGAGATGGAAGAAGCGCAGCAACAGATTGACCACGGTCGACTTGCCGGCGCCGGAGCGGCCGACCAGGCCGATCTTTTCGCCCGGATGAATCGTCAGGTTGAAATTCTGCAGCACGCCGGCGTCGCGGCCGTAGCCGAAATTGACATTCTTGAAGTCGATGCGGCCGGCGCGCACGGTCAGCGGCCGCGCATTGGCCGGGTCGGGCAGCTGCAACGGCTGTGCGATGGTGATCATGCCCTCCTGCACCACGCCGACATCCTCGAAGATTTCGGTGATGCGCATGGCGATCTGGCGCGACATGTTGGTGAGCTGCAAGGTCAGCGGCAGCACCATGGCGATGGCGCCGACCTCGATGGCGCCGTAGCGCCACAGCGTGACCGCGAGCGCGCCGGCGCCGGCAATCAGCAGCACGTTGAGCACGTCAAGGAGCGACACGAACGCGGTGAGCAGGCGCTGCGCCGACTTGAACAGGTCGACATGGCTTTCGACCGCGTCGCGCACATAATCGTCCTCTTCGCGCGCGCGAGCGAACAGCTTCACCGTGAGGATGTTGGTGTAGCTGTCGACGATGCGGCCCATCAGGGTCGAGCGCGCGATCGACGACACCTTCGAGCGCTCGCGCATGCGCGGCACGAAATAAACGAGCAGCGCCGCGTAGCCGCAAAACCACAGCACCAGCGGCACGGCGAGCCAGCGATCCGCCGCGGCCGCCAGCGCGATCGCGGACGCGCCGTACACGGAGATGTACCAGACGGTGGTGATGGTCGCGGTCAGCGTCGCGCGCACCGACGGGCCGGTCTGCATCACCCGGTTGGAAATGCGGCCGGCGAAATCGTTCTGAAAGAACGCCCAGCTCTGCCGCACCACGTGCCAGTGCGACTGCCAGCGAATGAGGCCGGTAAACGGCGCCGCGATCGCCTGATTGGAGATCAGGTAGCGAATAAGCGTCACCGAGGGCCGCACGATGACGATGAACGCCACGATGCCGGCGAGCAGCGGCCAGTGCTCGGCGAACAGCCGGTCGGCTGGCGTCTTTGTCACCAGCGTGACGACGCGGCCCATGAACCACGGCACGGCGCTGTCGGTCAGCGCCGACATCAGTTCGACCACGAACAGGGCCGCGAACAGCCATTTCGCCTGCCGGGCAAAGTGCCACAGGAAGGCGACCAGCGTGCCCGGCGGCTCCGGGTTCTCCGGCGTTGCCGTCGGGGTCAGGATTCGTTCAAAAAATTCAAACATTTCCGGATGGTTACAGGGGCCGCGGGGGCAGCGTCAATCGGCCGCCGAAAGCCCTGCCGGCTGCGTGCATATAGGCATCGTGGCGCGTCGCGACAGGGCTGCTGACCTATTAGATCGGCATGGGTCGTGTCATCGTGCGGCTCATCGTTGTGCAAAGCGCCGAGAAACAAGAGCGCATGCCAAAGGGGAGGACGATGCAGAAGCTCACGCTTGTTATCGCGGCGTTGGCCGCGCTTTTCTGTGCGGCGGCCGCACAAGCCGACAATTTTCCCTCGCATCCGATCACGCTGTTGGTCGGCTTCCCGCCCGGCGGCCCGACCGATGCGCTGGCGCGGCTCCTCGCCAAGGGCATGGAGGATAAGCTCGGCCAGACCGTCGTGGTCGAGACCGTGAGCGGCGCCAGCGGCACGATCGCCACCGGGCGCGTCGTGCACGCCGCGCCGGACGGCTACACCATCGGCATCGGCAACTGGACCAGTCATGTCGGCTCGCCGCAAATCTACAAGCTCGATTACGACATCCAGGCCGATCTGGCGCCGATTTCGCTGCTCGCCTATTCGCCGCTGTTGATTCTCGGCAAGGATGATATCCCGCCCAACAATGCCAAGGAGCTGGTCGCCTGGCTGAAAGGCAAGCAGTCGCCAGCCACGTTCGGCACCGTTGGCACCGGCAGTGCCGCGCAGCTCGGAGCGGTTTCGTTTGCCAACGCCATCGGCGTGAAGTTCGACTACGTGCCGTATCGCGGCGCCGGACCGGCGATCACGGACCTGGTGGGCGGCCATATCGATCTGTCGTGTCTCGAGGCCTCGGCGTCGCTGCCGTATATAACGGCGCACAAGTTCAAGGCGTTCGCCGTGCTCGACGCCAAGCGCTGGCCGAAACTGCCCGACATCCCGACCACGATTGAAGCCGGCGCCTCCGGCGTCAGCCTGCCGTTCTGGCACGGGCTGTGGACCACCAAAGGAACGCCACCCGACATCGTCGCCCGGCTCGACGGCGCCGTACAGGCCGCGCTGGCCAATCCGACGATCAAGGGCAGGCTGACGCAGCTCGGTCAGGTCATCTTTCCTGCCGATCAGCAAAATCCCGCGGCGTTGGCGGCGTACGAGAAGGCCGAACTCGTCAAATGGGCTGCGATCATCAAGGCGGCGGGCATCAAGACGAACGAGTGATCGTCGCATCGCCGGCTGCGGCTTCGGACGAGGAGGTGGTAAATTCGATGCGGTGTGTTATATTGTAAACAATAGAACACAGGCAAGAAGACCATGTCGTCAACAACCTTCAGCGTGCGCGTGGAATCGGGCATCAAGAAGCGCCTGGAGAAGCTGGCAAAAAGCACCGGGCGCTCACGTTCATTTCTCGCCGCCGAAGCACTTAACGGATACCTCGACGTCAACGAGTGGCAGGTCGCCGGCATTAAGCAGGCGATGGACTCGCTCGATCGAGGCGAAGGCATTCCTCACAACGAGGTCAAAGACTGGGTCAAGTCCTGGGGCCGAAAGCGCGAGCGGCCGGCTCCCAAGCGGTCGCGGAAGTGAATATCGTCTGGTCGCCCGAGGCGATCCAAGACCTGATTTCATTGAAAAGCTATATAGCGGAGGAGAGCCCCGGCGGCGCGCAGCGGATCGCTCTCCGCATCCTCCACAGCGTCGAGCACGTGTTGCCGAACAGCCCGCACATGGGACGCCCTGGACGCGTGCCGGGCACGCGGGAACTTGTTGTGCCCCAGACGTCCTACATTGTTCCTTATCGGGTCGATGGCGAGAATTTGCACATTTTGCGCGTATATCATAGCGCGCGACGTTGGCCCGAGAGCTTTTAGGTAGCCTTGGAACGCCGCTGCCGCAGCAGGCCTTCCTGCGCCACCGAAGCGACCAGCGTGCCGTCGCGCGTGAAGATCGAGCCGCGGGAGAAGCCGCGCGAGCCGGACAGGTTCGGTGAGTCCTGCGCGTAGAGCAGCCACTCGTCGGCGCGGAATGGGCGGTGAAACCACAGTGCGTGGTCGAGGCTTGCCGCCATGATGTCTTCGCTGAACACGCTCTTGCCGTGCGGAATGAGCGCGGCGTCGAGCAGCATCATGTCGGACGCGTAAGCCAGCACGCATTGATGGATCGCCGGCGAGTCCGGCAATCGTCCCGTCGCGCGAATCCAGACATCGAAACGGCCCTCCGGATTCTTCTCGCCCAGATAACGGCCCATCTCGACCGGCCGCAGCTCGATCGGCCGCTCGCGCTCGTAATAGCGGCGCACCGGCTCGGGCATCATCGGCCAGATGCGCTCTTTCAGTTCCGCTTCGGTCGGCAGCGCCTCGGGCGCCGGCACGTCCGGCATCTTGGCGGCGTGCGAGAGGCCCGGCTCGTTCAGATGAAACGACACCATCATGGTGAAAATGGCGTGCCCATGCTGGATCGCGACCACGCGGCGGGTGGTGAAACTCTTGCCGTCGCGGATGCGATCGACTTCGTAGATGATCGGCACCTTTGGATCGCCGCCGAGCATGAAATAGGCGTGCAGTGAATGCGGCGGGCGCTCCGCCACGTCGTCGACCGTGCGGCAGGCCGCAACCAGCGCCTGGCCGATCACCTGGCCGCCGAACACCCGCTGCCAGCGCGATTGCGGCGAGCGGCCGCGGAACAAATTGACTTCCAGCGGTTCGAGATCGAGGGTTTCAATCAATTCCTGTACGGCGGACATGACCTGTTGCCTTGCTCTCGTTTCCCGGGCGCAGCGCAGCACGCCGTGAAACGGAGTGGTGCGCTGCAGACCCGGGATCGTTCAAAACCCTGCCCAAGTTAAACTCTACGAAAGATACCGAGCCTGTGACCGTCCCGGATCAACGGTGCGCCGTTTCCCGCTGCACCGCATCCGGGAAACCATGTCATCGTTCTTTGCATACGGGAACGCCCGCGGGGTCAAGCCCGGCGCGCTCAATCGTGCTAGACTTGCGGCATGACAATTGGGACCACGCATAACGACACCGATGTATTGATTGCCGGCGGCGGTTTTGCCGGCCTGACGCTGGCGATCGCGCTGCGGCAGGCGCTCGGCCCGTCGTTTGGCGTGATCGTCGCCGATCCGGCGCTGGGCAGAAGCCACGACACCGACGAGCGGGCCTCCGCGATCGTCGCCGCCGCGCGCCGGCTGTTCGAGGCGATCGGCGTGTGGGACGCCGTCGCCGCGCAGGCGCAGCCGATCCTCGACATGGTGGTCACCGACAGCCGGCTCGCCGACGCGACGCGGCCGGTGTTTCTGACTTTCGGCGGCGACATCGAGCCCGGCGAGCAATTCGCCCACATGATCGAGAACCGTCACCTGGTCGCGGCGCTGGAAGACAAGGCGCGCGATTGTGGCGTTGAACTCCTGACCGGGGCGGTGAAA
>DASZWK010000373.1:0-3023 GCA_035546235.1 Xanthobacteraceae bacterium
GCATTTTTGCCATTCATCATGTATTGCCCAGCGATTTGGCCTCCCTGTGGAGCACTATTTTCGATCCTACATTTACGGGATAACGGTTGAGCCGCCGAGGCTTGAGCGCCGGCAGCTGGCCTGACGACCAAAGTGCATGCCGCCAAACCTTTATGCGGCCAAACGTTTATCCAGCCAAGGGACTATCTGTGGCCAACGACCTCATAGCGTCAATGGTGCTGGCAATCTGGCTCTATCTCCTTGTGGCGCGCGGCGGATTCTGGCTGGCGGCGGAACGGGATGGGCCGGAAACCGCGGCGGCGATGCCGGGTCCGTGGCCGGCCATTTTCGCGGTTATCCCGGCACGCGATGAGGCTGCCTCTATCGGCGAGACGGTCGCCTCGCTGCTCGCGCAGAATTACTCCGGCGAACTGCGCGTCGTCGTGGTCGACGACAACAGCCGGGACGCGACCGCCGAGACTGCGCGCGAGGCCGCCGCAAGGCTTGGCAAGGCCGACCATCTCACCGTGCTGTCGGGACGCGCCTTGCCTGCGGGGTGGACCGGCAAGCTCTGGGCCCAGCAGCAGGGCGTCGCTTTCGTCGACGCGTTGCCTTCGCCGCCGGCTTATGTGCTCCTGACCGATGCCGATATCGTCTATGCGCCGGACGCCGTCTCGCGGCTGGCCGTGCGCGCGCGAGAAAGCGGCGCGGTGCTCAGCTCGCTGATGGTGAAATTGCACTGTACGAGCCTCGCCGAGCGGGCCTTCATTCCCGCCTTCATCTTCTTTTTTCAGATGCTCTATCCGTTCGCCTGGTCCAACGATGCGCGTCGCGCGACTGCGGCGGCGGCCGGCGGCTGCATGCTGGTGCGCCGCGATGTGTTGCACGACGCGGGCGGCATGGCGGCGATCCGCGGCGCGCTGATCGACGACTGCGCGCTCGCCAAGCTGCTCAAGGCGCGCGGCCCGATCTGGATCGGGCTGACCGAGCGCGTGCGCAGCATTCGCGAATATCCGGCAGTGGCGGACATCCGCGGCATGGTTGCGCGCACCGCCTATGCGCAACTGCGCTATTCGCCTTTGCTGCTCGCCGGCACGGTTCTCGGCTTGGCGCTGACATATCTCGCCCCGGTGGCGTTCGCGCTGTTCGCCGGCGGCTATGCGCAGCTTGCCGGGATACTGACGTGGCTGGCGATGGCGCTCGCGTTCTGGCCGACGTTGCGGTTTTACGGTCTGCCGGTGGTCTGGGGCCTGGCGCTCCCGGCCATCGCGGCGATCTATATGGCCTTTACGATCGATTCCGCCTATCAGCACGCCCGCGGACGCGGCGGCATGTGGAAAGGCCGCGCGCAAGCCAAAGTTTCGGAATTGCGATGAACGGTGCAAACACAAACGCCGCCGCAGATTTGCGCTCAGGCAAGGGCCACCGCGACGAGAATTTTCCCGTCGCGTCGTGGCTCATCGCGCCGCGCCATCGCGGCCCGATTCTCGCATTCTATAATTTCGTCCGCACCGCCGACGATATTGCCGATCATGCGTCACTTCCGGCGGAGCGGAAGCTTGAACTGCTCGATCGGCTGGATGCAGGGCTTACCGGCCGCAACGACGACGATGCGGTGGCGGTGCGGCTGCGCCAGCAACTCGCCGAGCGCAACTTGTCGCCGAAGCACGCGCAGGATTTGCTCGCCGCATTCAAGCTCGACGTCACCAAGCTGCGCTACCGCGACTGGGACGATCTGATCGGCTATTGCTCATTGTCGGCGATGCCAGTCGGGCGCTTCGTCTGCGACGTGCATGGCGAAAGCCGCACAGTATGGCCGGCCAATGATGCGCTGTGTGCGGCGCTGCAAATCATCAATCATCTGCAGGATTGCCGCGAGGACTATCTCAACCTCGCCCGCGTCTACATTCCGCTTGACGCGCTGGCCGCCGCAGGCGTCACCGTGGAGGCGCTCGGCGCGGAACGGTCGTCGCCGGAGCTGCTCGGATGTCTACACAAGCTTGCGGCGCGAACCGAGAGTTTGCTCGGCGAGAGTGACGTGTTCGCTGCGCTCATCGACGACTGGCGCCTCAGCCTCGAAGTCTCCGTCATCAACACGCTGGCGCACCGATTGACGCGCATCCTGGCGGCGCGCGACCCGCTGTGCGATCAGGTCCATCTCAAGATGCCCGCGGTCGCCGGCCTGACGGTGGCGGCCGTTTGCGGCGGGGTGTCGCGCCGGCTCGGCCGGCGATCGTCCGCCGATGCGCAAAAACCGCGGGGCGCGTAAGTGAGCGAGCAAACTACCCAGGCGGCGCAACGCGCGTCCGGCAGCTCGTTCTACAGCGGCATGCGTATTCTGCCGCGACCGCAGCGCGAGGCGATGTTCGAGATCTATTCGTTCTGTCGCGCGGTCGACGACATCGCCGACGATCCAGGGCCGCGCGACACCCGGCGCGAACAATTGCAATGCTGGCGCACAGACATAGATGCGCTTTATCGCGGCGAAGCGCCGCCGCAGCTCGAAGGTTTGGCGCGGGCGGTGCAACGGTTCGATCTGCAGCGCGAGGATTTTCTGGCCGTGATCGACGGCATGGAGATGGATGTCGCAGCCGACATCCGCGCGCCCGACGCCGCGACGCTCGCACTCTATTGCGATCGGGTCGCCTGCGCGGTCGGGCGGCTCTCGGTCCGGATATTCGGCATGGAGCGCGCCGCCGGCCTCGCGCTCGCCGATCATCTCGGCCGGGCGCTGCAGCTGACCAATATTTTGCGCGATCTCGACGAGGACGCGGCGATGGGGCGGCTCTATTTGCCGCGCGAGGCGCTGCGCGACTGCGGCATTATCAGTACCGATCCGGCCACGGTGCTGGCCAATCCCATGCTGGGCGAGGCGTGCGCCGTTCTTGTCCGGCAGGCCGAAGCGCACTTTCGTCAGGCGCAAGCGATCATGGCGCAGAATCCCCGCCGGGCGGTGCGGGCGCCCCGGATCATGGGCGAGGCCTACGGCCTCATCCTCGGCCGGCTGGTGGTCCGCGGTTTCGCGCCGCCGCGCGCACGCGTTC